>JAFSSE010000037.1 GCA_017445755.1 Bacteroidales bacterium
CCTTCTCCACCGCCAGAGCCCTTCTTCTCCACCGTCACTTCACTGTAGCCGAATACGCTTCCTACGCTTGCAATGACCTTCACGGTGCCTTCCCCGACGCCCGTTACCTTGGCCTGAGTATCGGATATCTTTTCAACCTTTGCAATGGAGGTGTTGTCGCTGACCCACTTAATTTCCGCGCCGGTGCCGGCAGGGGTAACGGTTGCCGTCAGGATGGTTTCCTCCGTTGCTTTGATGTTAACAGTAGCCGGAGTAACTGTTATGCTTTCCACAGAGGGAGCGTCACCTGTAACCGTCACTTCACACTTTGCGTTTATATCATGACCGGAGCCTCTCCCGATAACTGCCCAGATCTCTGTGGGACCACCATTCCTTACGGCTGTTACAAGACCTTTCTCATCAACGGTTGCCACGGAGGGAATGGATGATATCCATTCTATTGTCTTGGGCGTGGCGTTTTCCGGAATAAGGGTAGCCACAAGTTGGAATGTTTCTCCCTCTTTTAGTGTCAGGGATGATTTATTAAGGGAAATGCCCTCGATGGCCACTTCTTTCTCCACCTTGACAAGGCATTGGGCCGATTTTTCACCGGCGGAAGCCGTAATGACAGCCTCACCAAGAGCAACAGCCGTTACCTTTCCTTCCCGGTCTACGGTGGCCACATCAGTCTTGTTGCTGCTCCAGCTTATGCTGGCCCCTTCGGGTTTGACGGTAGCGTTGAGTTGCCATACCTGACCCGGAGACATATGGACTTCTGCCTTGTCCAACTTGAGTTCTGTCACAGCGTCAGTGTTTCCGCCGCCGCCATCGGCCTTCTTCTTCACGATAACCTTGCAAGTGGCCGATTTGTCGCCAGCATTGGCGGTGATGGTGGTCTCACCCTCCTTGAGGGCGGTTACCTCACCGGCCGGCATATTGATTCCGGTAACGTCAGGGATTTCAGTTCCTTTCACACTTGCCACATCTGGAGAAGAACTGGTCCAGGTAACGACTTTAGTGTCTCCTTTAAAAGGATCTACGGTAGCAATAAGGTGAAGGGTTTCTCCAACGGTCATTTCCACCTGGGTCTGATCCAGTTTGATGGAATTGACGGAGTTCAGGAGCTGGTTAATTTCATCCTCCGTACAGGCCGATAAGGCCAGGAGCACAATAGCCGCAAGGGCTTTAAAGAATGTCTTAGTCATATTGTTGGTTATAGTGTTAAATCCTTCGCTCCGCGAATATGGGCAAAAAGGATTTTATTATTATAGTACGAAAGCACTATTTTACACTATCCCCAGTTCATTTGCAATCCGAAGCATCTCTGCGTTACTGCGCACATCCATCTTGGTATAGATGTTCTGTTTGTGGTTCTTTATGGTGTATACGCTCACGTGAAGGCGGTCCGCTATGCCCGCGGCGGAAAGGCCCTCGGCGCTCAGGCGTATCACTTCAATCTCACGGGCGGTGAGGCCCAGCTCCTTTACGCGGCGGGAGCGTTCCTCTGCAAGGTTATTGATGTAGGATGCTATTTCATCGGCCATGATGCCGTCCTCCTCCCCAAGGAGTTCGCTGCAGCGGGCGCGGATGCTATCCTTGTCCGGGACTGCCCTCTCACCGGCCCTGGGACTAGCCAGGTCCTTTGAGATGAGCCTCAGGAGCTGCTCCTTTCCGCGGTCCGATGCCACGATGCGGCGGATATAGGCCTGGGAGATCACCATCATTATTATTAGGGCTACTGTAAGGATTATCAGCGCCACCAGCACAATGTTCATCCGGGCGATTTTCACCTCCTTGAGGGAAGTCTCATAGCGGGTTTCCATCTCCTGGAGGCGGGAATCGGCCTTTTTCTGCATATAATGCTCTATGGCGTAGACATACTGCTGATGGGCCGATGCCGCGTTTTCCACATCCCCGGCCTGAGCATAGATCATCACAAGGTTGTTCCAGCACTGGCTCTGCATGAGGTAGTCATCCTCCTGAAGGCCCTCAAGGACCTTTTTGCAGCACTCTATGCCGTCCTTCCAGTTGCCGCCCTGACGGTACCAGCGCATCCAGTAAGGCAGCGCCTTTGAAGGGAACGCAGGGTCCTTGGAAGAAGCCACGGCCTCGTCAATGGCCTCCCCGGCCTTTGCGTAAATCTCCTCGTCAATGGGGTCCTTGAAACGGTTGAGGCCGATATAGGCCTGGCTTGTCTGAAGGAGGATATCTGGCTTGAGGGACGGACTTCCGGCGGCGAAGGACAGTGCCTCCTGGAGAGTCTCAAGTGCCTGTTCATCCTGAGCTTCACCCTCTGTGATGGCGCCGCAGAGCTGCAGGCGGGCTTTCTGGAGGAGTGCGGCTGCAATGAGGGTATCCGTTCCGCTTGCGCGCGCCAGACGCTCTGCCTCTACGGCATGCTCCCACCCCTGCGCATCACGCCAGGTGATGATATCAAGGGCGGCAAGGCGGCTGAGGCACAGGGACTTCCCGCCATCCGTGAGGTCCGGGGCCGATAAAGCCTTCAGGGCATATTCCGTGGCCTGTTCCCAGTCCTGACCGGCCGCAAGGCGGTCACTCTCTTCAATAAGGCAGCGCCAGGATTCTGCATCCTTGCCATTACCATGGCAGGAGACCACAGAAAGTGCTATTACAAAGGCCGCAAATGCAGGAAATAGTTTTTTCATATTGTCTTAACACAATAGTACGTTTATTTTTTAACGTTTACTTAGCAAAGAAAACGCTTTTTTGCGAAAAATGCTATTTATTTCATACCTTTGCCATAATGGCAGACAATTATCTTGAAAATAAAATGGAGCAGCTGCGAAGCGGCCCGCGTATCATAAATAGGCCTTCCGTCTCAGTTGAACGGCTTTTGAGCAAGATTGCGCTCCAGGATGAAGAGCGGACTGAGCCACCCATGTCCGCCCAGTTGGAAGCGATTGCACGGGATGCCCGGCTTTTGAAAGAGGCGGGACAGTTCCGCTTCGAGTTCACGGAAGACAGTATTCTCATCCTCGGACCTCTGTCTCCGAGAAGATCCCTTTTCGAAGCTGGAGAAGTCGTAATGGCCATGCGCCTGAAAGCGGCGGAGCTCCACCTGTGCAGTTCAGTGGAAATGCGCCCCGAAAGCACCACGGCGGCCAATCCGCTGATCGCGACGCTGAAAGTATGGAAATAAATCAATCAAACACATGTAATAACACTATGAGTCAAACCAATACACCGACTCCTCACATCGGAGCCAAATACGGCGAAATCGCCGAAACAGTTATCATGGCCGGAGACCCCCTCCGCGCTAAATTCATGGCCGAAAAATACCTTGAGAACCCCGTCTGCTTCAACGAAGTCCGCGGGATGCTGGGCTATACCGGCACTTACAAGGGGAAACGCGTCAGCATGATGGGCCACGGCATGGGCATGCCCTCCATCGGGCTCTACACCTATGAACTCTACCACTTCTACGGGGTCAAGACCATCATCCGGGTCGGAAGCGCCGGTGCCTACAGCAAGGGGCTCCATATCGGAGACCTGGTCCTCGCCCAGGGCGCATGTACGGATTCCAACTACGGGGACCAGTATGAGCTGGACGGCATGTTCGCCCCGATTGCGGATTTCGCTCTCCTGAGGAGCGCCGCCGAGTTCTGCGACCGGAAAGGTTTCAACTACATGGTGGGGAATGTGGTCTCATCTGACCTTTTCTACCGGGAAAACCCCAACACAAAGGGCTGGATAAAGATGGGTGTCCTCGCCGTGGAAATGGAGGTCGCGGCTCTCTACATGAACGCAGCCCGCAGCGGAAACCGCGCCCTCGGGATCCTGACCATCAGCGACCATATCATAACGGGAGAGGTCACGACCTCGGAGCAGCGCCAGAAAACCTTCACCGACATGATGGAGGTGGCCCTCTCACTGGTGTGATTCCCCACCTGCAGAATAACCCCTCTTGTGAATGAATAAGGTTTATACCATCCTGGTGACAGGCGGATCGAGTGGAATCGGCTTTGACTCTGCCCGTCAGCTTGCCCGGGCTGGGCACAGGGTTTTCGCGGCAGCGCGCCGTCTGGAGCTCATGGAGCCGCTCCGGGAGGACGGGGTTACGCCTGTTTTCCTTGACGTATGCGACGAAAAGTCGATAGACGAGTGCCTGTTGCAGGTTGGAGCGGTGGATATTCTTGTAAACAATGCCGGATTCGGATATTTTGGCGCAATTGAGACCGTTCCCCTTGAGGATGCGCGGAAGCAACTGGAAGTCAATGTGTTTGGGGTAGCTGCCCTATGCCGCAAAGTTCTTCCCGGGATGAGGGAGAGGAATTTCGGCCGGATAATCAATGTCAGCTCGGTCGCCGGCCGGGCCTGCATGTATTTCGGTGGCTGGTACCATGTCTCGAAATATGCCGTAGAGGCGCTTTCTGACTCGCTACGGATGGAGACCGCCGGCTTCGGGGTGGACGTGGTCATTATCGAACCGGGCGGAATCCACACCGACTGGGGAATCATTGCCGCGAACCACCTCGTCGAATCGTCAAAGGGAACGGCTTATGAAGACAGGGCCCTCCGGGAGTCGGTGGTGATGCGTAACGGCTATTCTTCCCATCTCCTGGCCCCGCCTGCGGCCGTCACCCGCGCAATCCTTCGCGCGGTCCGCTCTCGGAGGCCCCGCACTCGCTACCTCCCCGGCAGCGGCGCCCGCTCAATCGTGTTCTGGCACACCATTCTCCCCACCCGCTGGTGGGACTCCCTCATGCGCCTTATGGCTTCGCGCGGATTCGTTCGCCTTTCCAAAAAGCTGAAATAATCCCGCTTTTCAGGATCTTAGCAGCGGCAGACATCCCGGCTGACGTCAGGAAAGGGCGGCGTTTTTTGTGTACTCGCGGCGAGGGGGGAAGTAGGGCGGCCCTCACAATAAGTAGGTATTGCAACAACGTGCAGTTTTTTTTATTTTTGCACGTTGTTTTGTTATAGTGTATGAAAAGGTTAGCTGGAATATTAGCCGTCCTGTGGGCTATTGTGCCCGTTTTTGCCGGAGCAAAAAGCGTCAGGACAAGCGTTGCGATAGTTGTTGATGAGCAGACCGGGGGAGCGGTCAGCGGAGCGATTGATAATTATGCTTCCGCAATCCGTAGCGGCGGGAAAGACGTCTTCGTGATAAGCGTTCCGGCTGAAGCGGACCCCTGTTCTATCAGGGATACACTGAAGTTTCTTCATGAAAACCGCCGTCTTGAGGGCGCCGTCCTGGTAGGGGACATTCCCGTTCCGATGATTCGCCGCGCCCACCACCTTGCGACCGCGTTCAAGATGAATCCCGCCATCCGCCGCGATAAGTCCTCGATTCCGTCCGACCGCTTCTACGATGATTTTTCCCTGGAATTCATTCCCCTTGGCAGCGAGGGACCGCTTTGGTATTATGACCTCTCTCCGAAAGGGGCACAGAGGGTGGTGTGCGATATCTATACCGCCCGCATAAAGCCCTCTAAGACCGATCCGGAGCACAGCTATACCTCCCTTATTGCGGAATTTCTCGACAGGGCGGCTGCCAGGCACTCATCACACGAAGCGATAGACCGCGTGTTCCATTTCGGGGGCCATGGAAACAGCTCCGAAAGCTTCAACGCCCGCATCGACGAGAACCGCGCCTACTACGAGATGTTCTCCCTCTCGGACGGGTCCGGAAGGGTTGACTACATCAACTTCGACGAGGACCAGTTCGTCCGGGACCGCCTCCAGAAGATCCTGTCCATGAAGGAGTTGGATATTGTCCATCTCCACACCCACGGCGCTGTTGGAGCCCAGTACATCAGCAAGGAGCCCTATACCTTTATGACGGCCGGGCACGTTGAAAACGTGAAGTCATTCCTTCGCGGGAAGATGCGTTCTGCAAAGGATAAGGACAAGACCAGGGCCGATCTCATGGCATATTACGATGTCCCCGAATCATGGCTCGCCGGCTGGGATGACCCTGAACAGATAAGCCGGGATTCAATCCGTTCCGCCTCCGTGGATATCGTCCTGGAGGACCTTGACGGCTTTGTTTCGGGCCCCTCGCTGATTATGCTGGACGCCTGTTTCAACGGCGCTTTTCTCCATGACGACTACGTCGCCGCCCGCTATGCATTCTCCCACGGCAGCAATACCATAGCGGTGACCGCTAACAGCGTGAACATTATCCAGGACCACTGGAAGAATGAACTCATAGGCCTTCTCTCCCAGGGAGTCTGCATCGGGAACTGGATTAAGAATATCCAGACCCTGGAGTCCCACCTCTTCGGGGATCCGACCTATGTGTTTGCCTCCAGGGGCGGAAACTACGATGCCGAGGTCGCATTCCCGACGGGGAAATCGGCCCGGAAGATGCTCTCCTCCAAGGATCCGTCGGTCTGTGGCTTTGGTATCAAATATCTCTTCCAGAATAAGTTGATGCAGAGCTCGGAGCTTCTCTCTTACATGAAAAACGACCCTCGGATGAATGTGAGGATGGAAGCCCTTATGAGCATGGTCCGGAATCCGGCCGATTACGGGGCCCTTGTAGCCACTCTTTCCGAAGGGCTCGGGGATTCATATGAGCTGGTCCGGAGGATGTCGGCCCGCTATGCGAGCATCTGCTGTGACCCCGCCCTTGAAGAGGTGCAGCAGAAGGCCCTCGACAATCCCCTTGTAACCTCCAGGGTCCGTTCCCACCTTGTCGGCGGGCTCTATGGGGTCCATAATGAAAAAGACGCCCTCGAGATCGCTGACAAGACCCTTTCCGCCAAAGACCGCGGATTCGCGGTGAGCGCCCAGCGCAATAAATGCAACCCCGCCGCAGTGGATCCCATGCTGGAGCTTCTTGCTGACTCGACGGCGGATAAGGCGCTGAGGATAAAAGCTGCCGAGGCGCTCGGATGGTATGTGCTTTCAGTCCGCCGGGACGACATATACAAAGGATGTAAAAAGCTCGTTGAGAGCGAATCAGACCCTGAAATCAAAGATGAATTAACCCGTACAATAGCCCGACTCGAAGACCTTGCGTACTGCCGTTAAAATACTCCTTGCCGCAGCCGTGCTGCTTTCATCCATGGCTTCTCCCGCCCAGAACCGGCCGGGAGCGCGCCTGTATGGGACGGTGTCGGTTATGGAGGACGGAGTGGCGGTACCGGTGGACTATGCCGTGGTGCTCCTTAAGAATTCCGGACAATACGCAACCAGCGATGCCTCCGGAAATTATGAAATCTCCGGAATAGACCCGGGCAAATACGAGGTTGAGGTTCAGATGATTGGGTATGAAACCATCGACAGCACCCTTTTTATCCGTGGTGAAAAGAAACTCTCTTTCGTCCTTCGTGAAAGCAATTTCCGCCTGAAAGAGGTTACAGTCGTGGCCCAGGCGAGCAAGGCCGGGGACGCCACGGGGTCGCTGATTTCCCGCCAGGCAATCGACCACTCCCAGACCAGTTCCCTCGGGGACATAATGCAGCTCCTCCCCGGAGTTGAGTTTTCCAATCCGAATCTTTCTTCGACGAGGACCATTTCTCTTCGCAGCGCCGACGCAACGGCCATGAACTCGCTTGGAACCGCGGTAATAGTTGACGGAGCCCCGCTTTCGAACAACGCCAACATGGAAGGAATCACCTCTGCGATGACCGGTACGGCGACTACCATTGCCGGAAGCGCTGCATCCTATGCAGGAGCCCTTCCGAATTCGGGCATTGACGTCCGTCAGATATCGACGGACAATATCGAGTCGGTCGAGGTAATCCGGGGTATCCCTTCCGTGCAGTATGGCGACCTGACTTCCGGGGCGGTTATCATCAATTCAAAGGCGGGCGTAGAGCCGATGACCGTCCGCATTAAAACCGACCCCAAGATATTCCAGGTTTCCGCTTCGAGGGGCGTCAAACTCACAGACAAAGGCGGCGACATCCACTTCAGCGGGGACTATGCCTACAGTACCGCAAAGACAACGGAGGCCTATGCCTTCTATCAGCGGTTCAACTTCAAGACTATGTGGACAAAGCGTTTCGGGGATCTGAACAACTCCGTCGGGCTGGATATCAAGTTCGGCAAGGATACCCGCAACAACAATCCCGATGACGCCAGTTCCCATACCTCATCCGGGGGCATGAACATCGGCTGGCGCCTTGCCGCCAACGGGACATGGAACGTCAACCGCGGCTGGCTGAAGACCATCCGCTACGACCTTTCCAACAGCTTCATGTACAAGGAGTCCTTCAAAGACCAGCTATGCCAGAGTGCGAACTCGATTTATTCCACCAACATGGTGTCCGGGACTACTGTTTCGAACATCGCCGGGAGGCGTCTCTATGATGAATCCGGGACCGAGGTAACCTCATTCGGAGCCGGCCAGGAGGGCGATTTTGCCATCTTCATGCCGAACAGCTACGATTCCCACTATGACTTCTACGGCAAGGAAGTGAATACCTATACGAAGCTGACTGCGAACCTCTATAGAATGTGGGGAAAGACCTCGGAAAAGATACTTCTCGGGGCTGATTTCAAGTCCGACGGGAACCTTGGGGACGGTCTTATTTTCCCTGTCGGGGTCCCTCCTTACCGAAGCACCAATGCAGAATCCGGTTACAGGTCCCGCCCGCTTTATGACATTCCATTCGTGAATCAGCTGGGACTGTTTGCGGAAAACACCTTCCGCACCGAAATCCTCAGCCGGATACTGAACCTGACGGCCGGCCTCCGCTTCGATTCGGTCAACGGAAAGACGGTCCTGGCGCCGAGGACAAATGCTTCGGTGGAGTTGCTTCCCGGGGTGCTGGCCCTTCGCGGGGGCTATGGAATTACGGCGAAGGCCCCGACTTCCGCCTATCTCTATCCGAACCCCGCCTATTATGACCAGAGCAACCTGAACAACCAGCTTGCCTCCGATCCCTCTGACCGCATCGTAGTTGCGACGACTTATATTTATGATACCTCGAACCCTGACCTTGACATTGCCACCAACCGGAAGGCGGAGGTCGGCTTCGATCTTACGATAGCGGGTCGTTACCGCCTCGGGGTGACCGCCTTCGATGAACTGATGGAAAACGGGTATCAGAGCCGCCTGGACTTTTCCTCCATAAAATGGGCTCCATATGCGTATTATGCCCTTTCCGGCCATGATGCGGCGGGCAATCCGGTTCTTACGCGGACAGTGGATTCCCACAAGTTTTTCGCCTATTATACTCCGATGAATACCGGCGTATCCCATAACCGCGGATTGGAGTGGGAATTGAACCTCGGACGCTTCGACGCCATCCGCACCTCGTTCTTCCTCAACGGGGCATGGATGCAGACAATGAATACATCCGACGGTTATACCTTCGACATCAATTCGAAGGGAGGAAGCACTCTCAACAGCAATTATGCCGTCTATGACCCGAGGATGAGCAAATCCTTCTCCGAGAAGGCCCTCACCACCCTCCGCATCACCCATAATATCCCGTCCATAGGTTTTGTGGTGACGCTTACCAGTCAGCTGAACATTTATTCTAAGACCTGGGGAGACTACAGCGGCGACGAGATTCCCCAGCAGTATATTTCAATCGAGGACGGGAAGGTATATCCTTTTACTGAGGAGATGGCGTCTTCGTCGGAGTACCGGTACATGCTGGACCAGAGGTCCGCAACCCGATTCATGGCGGAAACACATCGTATTTTCGTCATCTTCAACCTTAATATTTCGAAGGAGATCCGCGACCTTATGACAGCGTCGTTCTACGTCAATAATTTCTTCAATTCGCGGCCGCTCGACCCTTCGGAGATAACGGGAGGAGCTTATACGGAGCTCGGAACCCCGATGTATTTCGGATTTGAAATTAAGTTCAAAATCAAATAGTTATTATTATGAAAAGAACAAGTGTAAAAGTTTTGGCAATCCTCGGCGCAGCCGCCCTGGTGCTTGCCTCCTGCAACAAAGACGAGGGCGTAAAGTACCTCTCTTCCAACATCACCATCGACGAGTCCGCCCTTGACGGAGCACCTGCTCCCGAGGCGTACAAAGTGACTTTCACCAGTACTTCCACCGAATTCGTCCGTGAGAAGTATTCCGAAAGGAACATCGTTTCCGTCGACTCCCTCGTTACCGGTGTCTATGACGTGACCGTCCAGGCCCAGTATTCCTATGCCGGTTATGCCTATAACTACATCGGCTCTGCAAAGGATGTCGAAATCAGCGCCGACGGAGTTGAGTGCACTGTCAAGGTCAGCGCCACCAAGGCGGCGGCCCTCCTTGTGAAGGAAGTGTTCTACAACTCCTCCAAGGACAACAACAACGCCAACTACATGAAGGATTTCTTCCTTGAAATCTACAACAATTCCGACCAGACGGTCTATGCCGACGGCCTTGGCCTCGGAATGACCCTGAGCCCGAATACCTATGAGTGGAAATATACTCCTGCCGGGACAGAGATCGGAGGGAAAACCTATGAGTATGACCTCGGTATCCAGGATGACGAAAAGTATGTCTTCCTTGGCATGACCGTTTGGCAGATCCCCGGCACCGGAAAGGATTATCCCGTCGCTCCCGGCGAGTCCATCGTAATTGCCGGCTATGCAATGGACCACACCACCGTCGCCTCCGCTTCCATTGACCTCAGCACCGCTGACTTCGAGACATACTGCGACCACTACGGCGAGAAGGGCCAGAGCGACTGCAACGCCATCAACATGAACCTTGTGGCCCCTGTTTCCGCCCCGACCAACAACTTCTGGCTCACCGTCACCGGCCGCGGCTTCGTCATCTTCCATCAGGACGCCCCTGTCCGCGGGACCGATTTCATCCGCTCCTCCAACTATCCGACCTCCGTTGGTCTTGAAGTTCTCAAGAGCGATGTTATCGACGCGGTCGACCTTGTCGCCACGGCTACCACCAAGAAATGGCTGCCGGAAGACCTCGACGCAGGGAAGGTTCTCAGCCAGGGCAATTACTGCGGAAAGAGCGTTCTCCGCAAGGTTGCCTCCAATGAGAACGGCAAACTGGTCCTCCAGGATACCAACAACTCGACCGAAGACTTCATTTACTGCGAGGACGAGTCGCTCGAGGTCAAGACTCCCGTTATCCGTCGTTTCGGCGTCGGCCGTCCTTCCTGGAGCACCTGGACAACCGCCCAGTAGTATTCTTCCATGAGCCGTATCCTGAAGCTTATATTGTCGCTGTCCGTTTCGCTCCTGCCGCTTCTGGCGGGAGCGAAGGATGGCGCTCATATAAGTCCCGCTACAATTCGTTGGTATAACGATATTTCCCCGTGGCAGCAGAGTTCCAATGCCGCCGGGCTCGCCTCCTTATGGCTTCCCGAGTACAGCACCGTAAACCTTATTTACAACGGTCAGGACGGGGATTATCACCGCCCCCAGGAAGGGGATTTCTTCTCGGAAACCGCCTTTGACACCGAAGGGTCTCTCGGGGTCGGGAAAACGAGGTTGTGGGGCCATTTCAGGTACAGCAACATAGCAGAACGAGGTACCCGTTTCAATACGGTACTTTTCAATCCTTTTGACGAGAGGCAGGTTTTCAGCGTCGCCGATCCGAATGTAAGCGACTGGAAACGCCAGGTTTACCTCATGGAATTCAAGGCGGCCCGTCCGCTGTCCGACGCCCTTTTCGCCGGGATCCATGTCAGCTATGCCGACCGCATGGCGGCAAAGCAGGTTGACCCGAGAAGCGAAAGCTACCGTTACGACCTTTCGGTAGTCCCTTCCTTCGTCTGGAGGAATCTTCCGCACAGCATAGGACTCAGCGCGGAGTATTCCCGCTCTTTCGAGCGTTCGGTACCGACGCTCAGCAATGTGTCCGAAATCCAGGACGTTTACCTCGTCCGGGGACTCGGTAATTTTGTAAAGGATATCGTCGGCTCAGGAGGGCTGTCCACGATTTATTACAACATCGATACCTTCGGTGCAGCCCTCCAGTATTTCCTCAATAAGAGTGAATGGGAAATAATGACGGAAGCCGGCTTCAGGAGCCATTCAACCTCGACCCGGGAGAGCGCCACTCAGCCCTTCAATATGGGTTCCACCCGGATGAATGAGGCGTTCGCGACGCTCCGGGCCAGATTTCCCCGCGCCCTCGCCTACGGCTCCTTCCTCTACCGGCAGACCGACGCCACCGAATACACCTCCGTCTGGAACAAGACCAGCGGGGAGTGGGAGGTCCGGACCTCCGCCCTTGGAAGCCGCTATTCGACAATGAATGCGGATCTTGGATACGACAGGTATTTCGGCTGGAGGGACAATGTTCCGTACGTATGGAAGGCCAGTGCAAAGCTGAACTGGATATCCAAAAGGGACAGGTACATGCTCCCGGAAGCGTCATTTACCTATTCCAACCTTTCCCTTTCGCTTCTTGCGGAACACCTTTTCGGCTCCGGGAGCATTATCTGGAATGTCGGCGCCGAGCTTCTTGGGAACAAGAATCTCGGAGGGGAATACAACTATAAGGGGATACAGCCGAACGAGATTCCCGCTACGGTCTGGTATCCCCTTGACAGCGCAATTGTCTGTTCTGATTATGTTTCCGCCGGAGGGTCAGCCGGCCTTTCCCTTCCGCTTGGAGGCCGTTTCGGCGGCACTTCTTTCAATGCCGGCGTCTTCGGAAAGGCCTGCTTCGCTTCTGAAAACCGTAGCCGTCTTTTCTTCGGCGTGAGTGCCGGGCTTATCTTTTAGGGAACGAGCGGATACCGTCCATGTACTCCTTAAGCTTCTCCGGATGGTCGGAGGAAACGAAGTCCACCCCGTGGAGAATCGCCCACTCAAGCGGTTCGTAATCATTTATGATCCAGAAGGTTACTTCCATCCCGAGGGCATGGGCCCTGTCGATGTAGTCCGGATGGTTCATCAGCCCGTTCATGTCATATGAAACAGCGTCGGCGCCGAAGCCCTTGCAGGTCTCGGGGTCGAGGATGAAGACCCCGCTGTCGATGAACAGCACCTTTGCCTTCGGGTCAATCCGGTGGATTTCCCGGACGATCCATTCGCTGAAGGTCGTGTACTCGATCTGGTCCTCCATCTTCATTTTCCGGACGACGGCCATGCACTGTTCCACAGCCATCGTTTCCCGCTCGGGAGTCGCCTGCTTCTTTATTTCAAGGATGAGTTTGGTCTTCGGATCCTTCTTCCCCTGTTTCAGGTACTCCTCGAGGGTCGGCATCCGGTGCCCTCCGGGGAGCACGACGGCGCGGGCCTCGTCGAAGGTGATTTTCTGGATGCTCTTCTCAAGTCCCGGAACGGTCGGTCCATGAAAGACGATGATCTTGTTGTCAGAAGTGAGCTGGACATCGAATTCCGCGGCGTAGATCCCGAGGGACTGGTTGAACTTCAGGGCCGCGATGGTGTTCTCATAGTACGGGCTTTCCGGCTCCGTCCGGGTATTGTGCCTGACACCGCGGTGCCCTACCAGCTGCACCTGCGCGCAAAGCGGCAGGGACAGCGCCAGAATAAGCGCTGCCGTAAGGAGTTGTCGTTTCATGACGTTCTAGTCAATGTATATTTCAAGATACTTTATGTCGCTCCAACCACCCTTTGTCTGGACGGCAGAACTGCCATTGAGGCCGACAGCACGGAGGCGGAAGTATACCGTAGCATTTGAGAGCGCAGCCGGCACCGTCATCGTATAACTGGCTACTCCGGCATCGACCGAAACATCCTTGGAATAGGTATAACGGATGGTTTTATCTGTAGAGTTGATATCGTTGTAGTGATACTTGTACTCAACATCGGAAACGGTAATGGATTTTGCATCCGGGAACGCCTCCCAATTTGTTTTGTCCAGCGAATACTCGAGAATGAAGTAGCCGGCAGCGGCAGCGGCTCCACCAATAGAGGCCAGGACGGTTACCTTCGCCCCCTTCGCTACAGACTTCACCGGAACGGCGGCCAGATAATAATCGTCTTTCAGAAGACCCTGTATCTGGATGCCGGGGTTGAAAGTAAAACCGGAAAGTCCCGATGTCGTCTTCGGAGGAGTGACTGTTCCGCCAGCCGTAATTGCATTGGCAGCGACGGCACTTAGGTAGGCATCCTTATATTCGTCATTCGAGTAATCTGTCGGCAGGATTATGTGATCAGAAGCGTTGGTTGATGCACGGAGCGTCTCATCCGCCCCGTAGTTCGTCCAGCTCTTGTCATAGGGTCCGCCAATCATGAGAGCGAAATCAGCCCGGGTATAGCCAGCCGCCCAAGGATTCCATGCGACATAGCTGGAATACGGAAGTTTCTCCCTGACGCGGGTCTCAAGGACATCACCGAGAGTCTGACCCGCAGCCGTGACCGTAATACCGACCAAACCTAGAACTTCAGGAGTTCCGCTGACAGGAATCTTCAACGTTCCGTCTCCCTTGGCAAAAGACTCGGCGGTATAGGTTGTAGACTCGATCCCTTTGTTGGAATCATTGCTATAGACGCTCGATACGGAGAGGGTAAACTCAATGGTCTCCTTTCCGTTGGATCCCGTATAAGGGACCTCGACAAATGCGGTTCCGCTCTGTCCTATCTGGAGCACGCCGGAGAAGGCAGGTGTGCCGAAAGAAAGCGAGCTGGGAGCGCCGCTCTGACTCACGGTCACACTGACCGGATCCAGGCTGCCGCCCTTGACTGTAAAGCTTCCATTGCGATCGTCGCCGGTATTTTCAGAAATGCTTACTTTAATGGTTCCATTCCCATTACCGCTTGTCGGCTGGACGCTGACCCAGTCAAGGGAGTTCGAGACGGTCCATGCGCAGTTGGCTGTAACCGTAATCTCGGAAGAGGCAGCAGGTGCTGCAACAGTAATTTCTGTCTTGGACAGCTTCAGCTCGTCAGAGCTGGTTTCCTCACCCTTGTTATCGGGATCTGTCGTGTTGCAGGCCGTGAAGGCAATGGCCAAGGAGGCCAAGAATAAGAAATGCTTTTTCATGATTTATGTGGTTTGATCAAAAGTAAATTCTTCCCAAGGGAGATGGGCGTCTTTCCCGTTGTCGAGGACGTCGGCGGCGTGCTTGAGCATCGGGAAAAGAGACATGTCCGCCTTCCCGAGCTCCGCCTTCCGACAGACGGCTTTATACACGCGGCGGGACACGACAAGACTCTCCAGGGTAACCCCAGCGAGGATTTCCATTGCTTCCTGATAGGTCTTTCCTTCTCCGAGAAGGATACCGACTTTCCTGGTACGGCCGCCATAAACGGTCACATAGAGGTCGCCGATGCCGATATTCTCGCAGTCACGGCTGGCGCCCTGCATCTCGAGGAGGTAACGCATTTCCTTGACTGCCTGGTAGAAGGCGGCCGCCTGGCTGTTGTAGTGGAGTCCGGCATCCGGCCCGAGGTCCCTGTTCACGAGTCCGATAGTCATCGCAACCGCAAGGGCATAGCCGTTCTTCAGGGCTACGGCGCTTTCCAGTCCTTCGACATCGTTGGTCGTGCTGATATGGTAGTATGAGGTCTGCATCGCCTCTTTCATCATCTTGATGATCTTCGTTTCATAGCCGCAGAAGGCCACTTCCGTCTGATCGTGGGCCACCAGTTCATAACTCGTACAAGGGCCTCCGATGGCGCAGATTTCGCGCCGGATTCCCTTCTCCGCCAGAGCGCGCTTCCAATATTCCGGATAGCTGATAAGGTCTCCATTCTCCAGATTAATCAGGCCCTTCGTGACGCTAAGAACCGGAATGGTGGGAGAAAGCTCGCTGAGGACATTATCCAGAAACCAGTCTACACCGAAAGACGAGACCCCTCCAATAACGAAATCTACGCCTTCTACTGCCTGTTTCCAATCTTCAAACTGATAATACTGTACCCCTTCCGGGAATGCCCGGTCAAACTTCGGGTGCCGGTTCGTTTGTTTGCAAGCCGTTATGATATCCCGGTCAAGCGGAGTTCCTACAAGGCGTACTTCATGTCCATTTTCCCGTGCAGGGAAAGCAAGTGCAGATCCCATCATTCCGGATCCGATAATAGCAATTTTCTTCATTATTAATTATTTAATCAAAGTATATATCCAAATACTTTATGTCGCTCCAACCCGTACCGGTCTGTTTTTCCAGACGCCCGTTCAGCCCGCTCGCACGAAGACGGACCCTCAGAGGGCCGTTTATCGCGGAACTGACTGAGACCGAGAGCTTAGCATATGCCGGGTCAACCGACTCATCTCTGGCGTAAAGATAACGCATTCCGCTGTTTGCCGCAAGATAATTGTAATGATATTGATAATCCGAACCTTCAACGGATACGGTTTTAACCCCGTCAAACGGGACCCATGTCACGTTATCTGAAGAGTATTCGACAATGAAGGCGCAAGCGGCCGCGGTCGCCCCGCCAAGGGACGACTCTACGGTTATCTTCCCTCCAGCAGGAATGGAGACCGAAGGAATATAGCAATATACATAATCGTCCTTTACCATCCCCTGGACCTGGTAACCCGGATTGAACTGATATCCGGCCAGCCCGGCAGGAGTTCCGGTCGGTCCGGCCGCCTGGCCGGCGGCATAGATGGGATTGGCGCAGACAAGCGACAGGTAGGCCCCTTCGCATCCGGGAAGATTCGTTCCGGAGGGCAGGGCTTTATGGTCCTCCCCGACGCCCGAATCGGTTTTATTCACCGCCTCGCTGGTCCAGCTGTAATCATAGGCGCTCCCCCGAAGAACGTTGAAATCGCTCCTCGTATAGCCGATGGACCAGTTGTTCCAGTTGATGTATTTACTGTGCGTAATATTCTCCGAAACGCGAACCTGGAATGCTTCCAGCTCATCGCCGAAGGCCTCCAGGGTAACCGTGACCGGGCCTAGTGCAGCGGGGGTTCCGGGAACCTGGAGAGTCGCCGTGCCGTCGCCTGCGGAAAAATCAGAGCATGAGACCGTTACTGGCTCAAGACCGGCCGCACCGACTCCGGAGAAAGATACCCGGAAAAGGACCGTCTCCGACCCCAGGGCGCTATAGTAAGGGATTTTCACCCGGATAGCATCCGCAACGCCTAACAAAGGGGAATCGTCCATATATGGCTTACCGAGGCGCATGTCGCTTTTGAGGGCTTCCTGGGTGATGGTTATGGTGACAGGGTCATATCCTGAAGCGGTCACCGTAAGGACGGCGGTACGCTCATCTCCCTCATTTCTTGAGAAAGTCAGGAGAACATCGCCGGTCCCCTTGCCGGATGTCTTGTTGATGGTCATCCAACCGTAATTCTGTTCCGCTTCAACCTTCCACTGGGCCTGCGTCGTAATGACGATGGAGCATGAACCGCCTTCGTAGTCGATTGAGAAAGAAGATTTCTCAACGAAGAAACCTTCAGGGCCGGTAAATGGCTCGGACGAGCATGCGGCCGCAAGGAAGGAACACGCCGCAAAGAGGGCTGCAATATACTTTTTCATGGCTATTCGGTATCCAGACCAGCCGCCTTGATCTTTCTGATCGCCGCAGCCGGATAATTGACAAAGAGTGCTTTGAAATACTTGTTTTTATAGTATGGAAGTGCTTTCTGGATCAGTTCTGTGTTCTCCGAACTTTCTGTCCCGCAGCACCAGATGCTAAGGGGGACGGACGCGGAAATATAACTGATCGGGGCGTATATGGCATTGTCAACAAAGATAGCGCTGTACTTGACCTGATGCCACATGTTCTCAGCGAACGATTCCGGGTTCAGAAGCCCTGTCGTCACCGAGGCCATGAATCCGACGTTGCATTTCCCTTCCTTGAACATCTCCGTTTCCTTGACCATGTTGAAAAGGGTCGTGTTCTGAGGAATGATAAACTCACAGAGATCGTACGCCTCGCGTTCCCGGATGGCCTCATAAGCAGCATTGATAGCCGCAATTGTATAGGAAAGGTTGCTCCATGCTTTGGTGTCAATCCATATCTTCATTCCGTTGGGATTTTTCTCCGTGTCGCAAAGAAAGTCAAGGAAATCTTCCATAATGGGAATTTCTTCGTTATTCTTCAACTTCCCGGCTGCCCGGATTTCCGCAAGGGTTTTTTCATAAGGAATGAAACCGTTTATTTTCCCGTTGTCATCAGGATGGCAGACAAGGGCCTTCCCGTCTAGTGTCGGAACGATATCACATTCTGCAGCATAACAACCTATGGTTTTCGAATAGGTCAGTCCCTGAATACTGCATTCCGGCGCTCCGCTTTCCTTATATCCACCCCGGTGGGATACAACCTTGTAAACGCTCACCTTCTTCGGGGTCTGTTCCGAGTCTGGATCGGTCGGATTGCAGGAATGGGAAAGAGGGAGCAGCAGGGCCACTGTAAAAAGAAGGCAGGTCATTTTTGTCGTGTTCTTCATGGTCTATTCCTCCACAAAATTAACTTCCAGCATCTTGAGATCCGTCCAGGTCGCGGTGCATGCACCGGAGAGGTCGTATTTATACTTGAGGGCACGGAGCCGCAGGTAGAAGTTCCCGTCATCGATGGTGATCCCGGTGAGGGGGAACTCGTACTTATGGTAAGTCTCGTCCGGATCGTCGGGGTTGAAAGATTTCCTTGTTCCGGTAGGGGCGTTCACCACGGAACGGGCGTTGTTCCAGTAATGTGCCTTCCATGTTTCTCCCGTTTCCGTCTTGCTGAATTCAGTGGCCGAAGGGGCCTCAATCCAGTTGTTTCCGTCGGCCGAGTATTCCAGGATATAGAATCCGGGACCCTTTGCAGCCGATGAGACGGCTGCCTCGACGCTGATACGGGTCGTTTCCGTAAAGTACATGACCGGTATCGTCGCGAGCCAGTAGTCGCCCTCTATCATACTGAGCACCTGGATTGCAGGATTGAAGGTGTATCTCTGCTGCTTGCCGTTCAACTCAACCGTTCCCGGTTTATTAACGACAGCGGTCAGCCGGGCTTCGGAATTCCCGCTTGTCGCCTGGACGTGCGGATCCGGATCATCGTAATCCCAGTGGCGTCCCTGTTCGGTTTCCAGGGGGCCGGTTCCGGTATAGCCCGCCGCAAAGAAATTCCATTTGGCGGGGAGCCCGGAAGGATCAAGGACAACAATCGGAGCGACATATTCGGCAACGGATCCCTTTGCCGTCCCGATATTCTTGCCGTCGGCAAAAACCGTCACTTCAAAATCACCCTTGACCGTAGGCGTCCCGGATATCGGGACAAAGAGGGCCCCGCTGCCGGGATTGAAATCTTTGCTCTCGAGCCGGGGTACGCTGAGCCCTGCTGATGCGGCGCCGCTCAGCATTGCCGTCAGGGTAACTGTCTCATCTCCGGCCGCATATTCATAGTTGACATTGATTCCCGTCGTGCTTTCTTTGTGCTGATACAGTGAATCCGCAACGGAAACTCCCGTATAGCCGAATTTACAGCGGTTCTGGTGGACGGTGACAGGGCATCGCACCTGTCCCTGACAGATATAAATGGTCCCTTCCCTGGAGCCGCCCTTGTTGTATGCGACGGTAATGGTATACATCTGGTAATGGACCCCGTCACCTCTGCCATTTTCCGGAGAAACACTGATCCAATCCGCTCCGTTTATATCAATCCACCAGTCTCCCCGTGCCATGATGTTCTGCCCGACACTCTGACTGAGGCAGTCTACGCTCACACGTGTTTCCTCGCGGCTGACAAAATCAGATTCTCCCTTCTGGCAGGACAGAAGAGCAAAGACCGTGAGGAAGAAAAAGGTTCTGAGTATTGTTGTTTTCATGATCTTCTGCTTTTGTGTGTCACCAACCGGGATTCTGCCCGAGATTCTTGTTTTCAAGTAGGGCTTCGGCGGGGACAGGCCGGACGTACTTGTAATCCTGCCAGCTCCAGGTGTCGGTCACTTTGGTTCCTGTCAGGATGATACCGTGAGTCCCTTCGCTGAGTTTGTTCCCCAGGTCTCCGGACGCCGCGTCTATCGCAAGGACCTTGAACCCGGTTTTCTCCGTGAAAACCGCCGAAACGATACTCTCGGCGACACCGTCGTCGTTAAGGTCTAGCGGCGTCTCAATGGCCGGAATATAGATTCCCTGCCGCTCCCGGACCAGCAGTTCACCCTGGTGCCAGCGCATAAGGTCCTGGTACCGGAATGACTCCATGGCAAGTTCTACGCCCCTTTCCCGGCGCACTTCCAGCACCTTGGCGTCATTTACCCTGTTCTGGAAATAGGCGACCAGATAAGGGTCTGCCGAAAGGGGATAAATGCTCCGCACCCCGCTTCTTTCTCGGAGGGGCTTGATAGTCTTGTTCCATACGTCCTCCGTGCACTCTCCCAGGACCGCCTTCGCTTCCGCATAGTTCAGAAGGATTTCAGCGTACCGGATAAGGGGGACATCCGTCGCCGTAGCGGCCTGGTTCGAGTCCGTGGATGCGTCGTCAAGGGTCCACTTTACCGGCTGATATCCGCTCAGGGAGAAAGTCAAGTCCGGAGCCAGCGGAGAGCCGCCTCCGTTACGGGTATATCCGGGAGTTCTGATGGTCTGCGCGAGGCGGTAGTCCCTGTCCTTGCATTCTTTTATGAAATCCAGGGTCTCGTGGGAAGGATTCTTCGTAGTGAAGGGAGTCCCGTCAGTGCAGAGGTATGTATTGATGAACTGCCTTGTAAAGCCGCACCCCGCGCCTGAAGTAAAGCGTTTTGTAAAATAGTTCTTATCGTAATTGTTGGTCACATTGAGGGCAAGGTCGTAGTCCCGGGCCCATATGATCTCGTTGATATACTCACTGCATGCATCCTCGCAGGTAAACAGGTCATGGTACTGCGTTTTACGCCTGGCCGGGACATCGGTAAGCGAGAAAACACCGCTCGACATGAGCTCCTCGCAGGCGCTGCAACACTCCCTGAGGTAGTTTTCCGCCTCGTCGCTCTTCCATGGTTCTCCGGTGGAAGGGTCTACGCTGTGATAGGTCCGGTATGTTCCCTCGAAGAGGCAGAAACGGGATTTTAGCGCCAGAGCGACATACTTGTTGATATAACCCGCCCGGTCGACAAACTGTTTGTCGGTAAGACAATGCCCGCAGGCGTAGTCCAGGTCCTCCAGGATGTGGCGGCAAACCTCTTCCCTGTTCGTCCTGGGCGCATAAATGTCATCGGGATCCTGTGGGTCTACAAGGTGGTCATACCACGGGACGGCCCCGAATGTCTGCACCTTGTCCATGTAGAACATCGCCCGGTAAAAACGGCCGACGCCTTCATAATGGTCCAGGATTTCCGCGTCCGCATCTGCCTTCCTCATATTGTCAAGGAAGAAATTGACGCTCCTTAACTTACTCCAGTGGGAGGTCCTCCAGTTGGACGCGCTTTCCGCCGTGTATGACGGGGTGAAATAAAGGTTGGTCCCCTCCTGGAACATGATGTCGGTCCCGATATCGCCGGTACTGTAGTCCAGAATCAGCGTAGCGAAAGAGCGGCCAAGCCCGTTCGTATATAATTTAAGACTGCCCTCATTGGTAAAATAAGACTCACTCTCTATTTTGTTCGGATTTTCCCGGGTAAGGAACTTCTCGCAAGAAGACAGGGATAGTGCCGTAATGGCAAGAATTACAAAATACTTTTTCATATTCATACCTCCTATCTTAGAAAGAAAGATTAACTCCAAGAGTAAAAGACTTCATCACGGGGTAGGTATTCCCGTCTTGGGTCCCAGAAAAGTCCGAGTCGTAACTCAGCCCTTCCGGATCAAGATTGGGGGCATACTTGTGCATCGGCGTGAAGCAGAAGAGATTCTCTCCGTTGAAAAACACCTTCACCGTCTTGAACGTGGCGGCATCGCACCACTTTTTCGGCAACGTGTATGATATCTGGAGATTCTTGAGGCGGACGAAAGAGGCATCCTGCATGTACCGGTTGTTCGGCATCTCAAGCAGGTGGCCCCATGTATAATTGGAGTTGGACTGCATCGTGGTCAGTTTCGGCCAGTAGGCAGTATCGTAGTTCAGACAAACCGTATTGTCTTCATTCATCTTGGCCACATCCGGATTGCTTGTCGAATGGATCGAGGGGATGAAGGCAAAATACGGCCTTGCATACTTGCCCCAGAAATAACCGCAGTCCGCTCCGGGGTACCACATATGCTTCAGGCAGCCCTGGAAAAAGGCGGAAATGCCGATTCCGTTCCAATCCAGCGAGAGGTTGAGGCCATACATGTAGCGCATCCGGTTGTTTCCCACAATGGAAAGGTCACCGGGATTGTCGGCGGTAAACTCCCCGTAGTCGATGATTCCGCTTTCATCCATGTCCTTTACTTTCAACTGGCCGGGACGGGCGACTTTGTCATAGGACTGCAGGAAGCCGGCCTGGATGGCGTGGTTGTTGATGTCGTCCTGGTCCCGGAAAATGCCCTCTATGGTCCATCCCCACATCTCACCCAGTTCCATCCCTTCATAGTATTCGCTAGGATTGCCGTGGCTTTGAAGCACATTTGACCATGTACCAAGTGATTTCGTGTCGTTCCCGGCAAACTTGGTCACAAAAGACCGGCTGTCCCAGAGGGTCCCCCTGATGGAGTAATCCAGCGGTTTCCCTGCCACCATCACCCGGTCCTTCCACTGAAGGGCGACTTCCCAACCTCTTGTCAGAAGTTCGGCGTTGTTTCCCTTAGGGGCCGTCGCTCCGTAAACTGCGGGGATGGTAGCGCTTTCAGTATACATGTCGGTGGTGTTCCGTATATAAATGTCTCCGGTGAAGGCGAGCCGGTTTCCGAACATGTCAGCATCAATGCCGGCGTCATATGTCGTGGCTGTCTCCCAGGTAAGGGAAACAGGAACGATGCTGCCAGCTGTCGAATAGGAGGCAAGCGCACCGCTGAGGACATAATCGTCTGCTAGTTTGACAGCTATGTCCGAAGTATAAAGGTAAGGGGCAACATTCCCGTTGCCAATGGATCCTGCGGACAAACGAATCTTTGCATTACTTACCACCGGGGTGGCCCAGTTCATCCAGGGCTCATCTGAAATCCTCCAACCAACTGATGCGGAGGGGAAGAAGCCCCATTTGTGGCTGGATGGAAATTTCGAAGTTCCGTCATAGCGCGCGCTAACCTCGAGAAGGTAACGGCCAAGATAGCTGTAGTTTGCACGCGCAAAGGCACCTGAGTATGACCAGGCATTTCCCCCTTGGGTTACTCCGGTAATACCATCCATAAGACTAAAGGATGTTTTACTGTCAGATGTAAAACCTGTTCTGGAAACCTTAAGCGTCTTGTAATCCTGCCACTCGACATTCCATCCCGCTAAAACTGTAAGAGAGTGTTTTTTGCTGAGTGAAGGCGTTGCTGCAAAGGGGCTGATACTCGCATAGATATTTGCCGCCTGATAGATGGTATCATAGTTTGTCTCGTCGTGACGATCTCCAGCCGAAGCGGATTCATACAGGATTTCTCCCGGACGTCTGGAATAGGCCACGGGGTTCTGGACCTGGACCCGGTTTTTGATGGTATAGTTAACGGAGTAGTCACCCTTTAGCGTGAGGAGGTCTTTGATTATGTCTACGTCGGCGGATACCTTTTCTCTGACATAGACGGCATTGTCTGTCCGGTAGTTGTTTCCCTCAACGAAGGCGGCCCATCCGGATATGGCCGCAGCTGTAGTCCATGTCCCGTCCGGGTTGTAAGGGCCGGACTGGGGATAGCACGCATGCTGCATCCATCGCTGTACGATAACCTGCTCGCGAGGAGTCGTCGGCTGATAATAATAGCTGGATGCAATGCTCATGTTGTTGGTAATCCTCATCCATGGACGCACCCTAACGCTACCCTTAGCGCGAACATCAAACTTGTGGTAGTTTTCGTTACCTACGCTGTAAACACCTTCCTGGCTGAAATAGCGGCCGGAAACGTAATAGTCCGAAACGTCGGTCCCGCCGGAAACCGAGACATTATGCTCGGTAGACCAGCTGATATCTTTGTAAAACTCCTTATACCAGTCAAAGTTGTCGTAGTAAGCCCACCCGAAAGTATTGTGTCCGGTTAGAACGGATGCCTTTGAAAGAGTCGGATCGGCATTCCTCCGTTTTATTTCGTTATAAATTTCCTGTGAATAAGGGACGGTACTGTCTACATGGTCCGGAAGGGTCTGCTGACCCTGGTAGTATCCGTTATAGCAAGTAACCCACCAATCGAACCACTCGCAAGAGTCTGTGATATTGTCAAAAATGACGGTCCTGCGGTTTGCGGTCATGGATCCGCTGTAGTTAATGGAGACCCTTCCCTTTTCCGGGCTCTTAGTAGTAATAAGGATAACCCCGAAGGCACCACGCGCCCCATAGACGGCTGTTGAGGATGCGTCTTTCAGAACGGAAACGCTAGCCACATCCTGAGGGTTAACTGAGTTGATATCCCCTTCCACTCCGTCAATAAGTATAAGTGACGAGCCGCCGGCTCCGATGGATGTTTCCCCTCGGATATTCAGAGAACCGGCACGTGAGGGTTTACCATCAGTAAAGGTAACGTTAAGTCCGGCAATCTGACCCTGAAGAGACCGTCCAAGGGATGTAGCCGGGCGGTTGTCAATCACCTTGCTGTCAACCTGGTCGACCGCACCTACCAGATCCCGTTTTTTCATAGTTGCATAGCCGACGACGACAGTCTCGTCCAGAAGGGTTGTGTCTTCTTCCAGAACGATATCGATCGTACCGCCGTCTCCGGCCACCACGGATGTGTTCCGGTATCCAAGACAGGAAACGTCGAGGACATCCCCTTTGGATACTTTAAGATGCCAGGTACCGTCGAAATCCGTAACGGTTCCGGTACCGGTTCCCCTGATTACTATTCCGGCTCCGGGAACCGGATCTCCCTTAGAATCGCGGACATATCCGTCAACACGGCTTTGGGCACGGAGAGTCCATGAAAGAGAGACAAGCATCAGAAGAACCAAAACAATACATCTTTTGCTCTTCATAATATGATTAGTTTAGTTTTGTGTTCAATGTTTCATTTCAAAACATCCTGCTGCCACAAAAGTAGGGTAAATTTTCATCATAAAAAATATCTCGCTGTAAAATTTTCGTTTTGGTGCATATTTCTTTCAAATTATTTTCATAAAAATCATATATTTGCAGCATGGATAAAATCGAACAAAGGAAAAAGCAGATCAAGGACCTCCTCTCAACCACCGAATTCCTTACCGCGGATTCCCTGGCAGCAACGCTCGGAGTGACAGGGGCGACGATCCGTAAGGACCTCCGGGAGATGGAGGCGAATTACGAGGTTTACCGCAGCAGGGGGCTCGTTTCCCTTGTCAGGCCGAAAATCATCGACAAGAGCATCAATGAAAAAATTTTCATCCGCGCAGAAGAAAAAAAATCCATCGGTGCGGCGGCTGCGGCGATGATTGGGAAAAATGACGCCATACTTATAACCTCCGGGTCCACGATAGACTCCATGGCCCGGCAGATAGAGGCCGACGGCTCCCTCAGCGTCGTCACGACCTCGATCGGAGTCGCGCTCGCCCTCAGCCAGAAGCCGGACATCGACGTCATGATCCTCGGAGGACGGCTTATCCGGAACTCCCTCTCCGTTAGGGACGACTACTCCATCCAGGGGCTCCGGAACATCAGCTGCACGAAACTCTTTTTCAGCTGCGACGGGCTGGATCTCGGGACCGGGGTCATCACCGCCTTCGTGGAAGAGGCGCGGATGACGGCGGCGATGATGAAGGCGTCGACAAGGAAAATCCTGCTTGCCGATTCGTCAAAAATCGGAAAGACGGGGCTCGGGAAAATCTGCGACATCTCTGACGTGGACGTGCTTATCACCGATCCGGAAATCCCGTGGAGCGTCCGTCAGGAATTCGAAAAGATGGGAGTGAGTGTCGTTATTGCTGGAGAGGAGGGCTACCGCGAATAATTCCGCGAAGCGAAGGGGAGGGCGAGGCGGAGGGCGAGGTGCCAGTACTCCCAGTTGTGGACGCCGTTGCGGATGCGGAGCTCGCTGTGGACTTTCTTCTCTTTCATAAGGAGATGGAAATCCATGTTGAGCTTCACGAGGAAGTCGTCATCCCCGCAGTCGATGAACCAGGCGACGGAGCGCATCTCCTCGAGGGTTTCCTCGGAAGCGTCCCGGAGGAAATCCAGGGCGGAGTGCTCGATGACAGACTCCCGGACGTAATAGAGCTTGTCCACCGTATCCACCTTCCGCCGCAGCTCTCCTTCCTTATTGTCCAGCCATGCGCTCATCGCATAGCAGCTCGAGAAGAGGTTCGGGTGGCGCTGGCTGTAAACGACGCTGCCGCCGCCTCCCATGGAGAGCCCCATAATGGCGCGGAGTCCCTTGCTTCCGCCGCAGCGGTACTTCTTTTCGGCCGAAGGGAGGAGCTCCCTGAAGAAGAAATCCTCATAGTTCCATCCGGGCATGTTGAAATAGCCGTTCCATGTATTGTGGACATCCGGCCCGCCGGCATTGGGCATGATTATGACCATCGGAACGGCTTCGCCGGTCCCGATAAGCTCGTCCGCGACGAGTTTCATGCTTCCGCGCTTGACCCAGTCGGTATAGTCGCCGCTGAGTCCGTGGAGGAGATAGACCACGGGATAGGTCTTGCCGGAATCGGCAAACCCGTCAGGAAGATATACATTGTATTTAACGGTTTCCGAGAGGATGGAGCTGTAGAGGGAGTCCGTAACGATTTTCCCGGCTTTTAGCGGCAGCACCGCCAGAAGGAGGAGGGATGCAAGGGCGATTTTTTTCATATGTGGTTTCATTTAGCTGTTTCCAAAATACAAATATAAGAATTATCTTTGTCAATATGGACAGAAGATCTTTTATAAAAGTATCGGCCGCCGGGGTGCTTCTGCCGGCGGTTGGGAAGTTTTCGCCGGCGGAAGGGATGAACCGCCGGAAAGACAGGTACAATGTTGTCATTCTTGGAGATACCCACTATGACGCAAAGGATCCGGAGGTTTACCATGCCGGATATACCGACCCGGACCCCAAGCGCGAGGCCCTTCACAGGAGCGAGTTCGTCCGGAACGGGAACATGTGGGCTGAGCGCTGCCCGAGGATGGTTAAACGCGCCTCCTGCCTTGTGGATGACGAGACGAAATTCATCTACCAGGCCGGTGACCTCATCCAGGGGGATACCGCTGACGCTCCGACCCACAGGCGCTTCCTCGAAGATACCATGGACCTCTTCAAGAAGAGCATGGAAAGTGACCTCCCCTTCATTACGGTCGCGGGAAACCATGACCTCAGGGGGAACGACGACAAGGTCGCGACTCAGGCCTACCGGGACTGCATGATTGACCGGATGAGCCGGGAGCTCGGAAAGGAGATCACGGATACGAACTTTTCATTCCGGGTCGGAGAGGACGCCTTCGTCGCCCTCAATTACGCGAGTAAGGACGTTCCGACTGTCGAAAAAATGCTTCTGGAAGCCAAGGACGCCCGCCATGTCTTTGTCCTTGTCCATACTCCGGTCTTCCCCTTCGACGGGAAATACTGGTACTGGTTCCTCATGGGAAACAAGAAGGACAGCCGCTCCGAAGAGAGGCGTTATATCCGCTCCCTCCTTGCCCGGAACAACGCCATTGTGCTCTGTGGCCATACCCATATGACCGAACTGACCGACTGGAAGGGCGACGGCGGAAGGATTACCCAGATGACCTTCAGCAGCGTCTGGGCCCACGAAAACCAGGCCCTTTACAAGGACCTCGCTTCCGGGCCGAAGGACTACGGGGAGCTTATCCAGAATGAAAAGCCGGAGCTTAAGGGCGGCGTTGCGACAAAGCTCTTCGACGAATACAGAAGCGGGCTGCAGCGCTACAGCACCTCCGATTCGGCCGGTTCATACAAGATGACAGTTGACGGCGGCGACGTCTTCGTCGATTTCTACGGCGGGGACAGCACCCGCCTTACCAAGCGGTTTATTCTGAGATAGTCAGCTCCGAAAGGAGTTTTTCCGCTCCGGCGTAATTGCGGAGCGTCCAGAGGACAAAGCGTATGTCAACGCAGACGCAGCGGTTTGTCTCCGGAGTATAGTAGTAATTCGAAGCAAGGGATTCCTTGTTCCCGTCGAAACAGAGTCCTATGAGGCGCCCTTTCCCGTCGAGGACGGGGGATCCGGAGTTACCTCCGGTAATGTCGTTATCCGTCAGGAAATTGGCCGGAATGGGTTCCGGTGCGCTTCGGAGGAGCTCCTCCCAGGATGGTTTCAATGAATAATCATGGCGGGAAGGGTCATTCTTCTCGAGAATTCCAAGGTGGGTGCTACGGGAGAGGGCCACTATCCCGTCGCGGGGCTGGTATCCCTTGACCGTTCCATAGCTTAGGCGCATCGTCGAATTGGCATCCGGATACTGCGGCTCTCCCTTCTCTGCCCTTATCCGGTACATCTCCCGGGTATATCTGCTCCCTAGTTCTGAAACCGGGGCCTCCCTCTGGATACGGTCTGTGACGCTATTGAAATCTCCGATGGAAACATCGGAATAAAAGCGACACAGGAGGTCGTCTTCGACGAGGCGGCGATCCACCCAGAGATACTCCGTCATGGCGTCATAATCCTTTCCGAACCTTTCCCGGAGCTCTTTCTGGAAGGGCCCGAGGAAGGAGGAATCGATATGTTCATAATACTCCTGGATGGAATAGCGGAGAAGCTTCTTTTCCACCTTGAGATCCATTCCGGCATAGTCCCTGTCCAGCATCTGGAGGACCTGCTGCCGGCCCTCTCCGCTTCTTCTGCTGAGGGAACTCAGCCGAAGGGACACGAGGGAGAGTTTCGAGCCCCGGATCATGGTTTCGCGGTACCAGGTCCGGCTGCGCTCCGCCTCGGCGATGGCTTCATACTGAAGGGAAAGGGTGTCGAGAAGCCCGCGTCCTATGCCGAGCCGCTCTTCCTCTGACTTTTTCGCCCCTACTACTCCGAAGCGGCGGCAGCAGAGGACTTCCCCTTCCTGGAGCTCCTGGACGTTGCTCAGGGAGAAGAAATAGTCCGAATACAGGAGCCGGACAGCCGGGTCTTCATCCATTTCTTTACGGAGAATCTCCATCTGCCCGCCCCGGAAGGCGTTTGTAATCGGGAGGGTTACCTCGGTGAGGTGCCGGACCTTCGCCGATGAAGAATAGCGGTCCGTCCGTCCCGGGTATCCGAGGACCATGGCAAAATCTCCATCCTTAATACCTTTTGTATTGAGCGTCAGGTACTTCTTAGGAGTAAAAGGAATGTTTTCCGGGGCGTAAGCGGCCGGCGTTCCGTCCGGGGCGGTATAAATCCGATAGAAGGCGAAGTCGCACTTTTGCTGGGGCCACTCCCAGTTGTCTTCGTCTCCTCCAAAGGCGGCGATGCTTACCGGCGGCGCGGCCACAAGACGGATATCCGTATATATCTCATAGACGGCGAGATAGTATTTGGACCCTGCCCACATCGAAGAAAGCGAGCATTCCGGACCGTAACCCTTTTCCGTATAACGCTTCTCGATGATATAGCTTATTTTCCTCATTCCGAACGGTTTACCCGCGGAAATGAGCTCTTCCCGGAGGGCGTTTACCTCGTCCGTCACGTCGAGGACTCGCTTCAGAAAATACGCCTTCTTTCCCGGAACCGGAACCTCCTTGTCGCGGGTTAGGGCCCAGAAGCCGTCTTCCAGATAATTGTGCTCCGGGGTACTCAGCCGGTGGACGTCGCCGTAGGCGCAGTGGTGATTGGTGATAAGCAGTCCTTCCGGAGAGACCATGCTCCCGGTACAGCCGAAGTCGAGGGACACTATGGCGTCTTTTATGGAAACCTCCTCTTCCGAATAAATCTCCTTCGGAGAGAGCTTCAGACCCTCTTTTTTCATGCGAAGACGGAGCGCCCGGTCGATGGACTGGACCATCCACATGCCCTCGTCCGCCCGCCCCGGGAGGGCCAGTAGAAGAAGGAGGGCGACTAGCAGGAACTTATTCTTTTTCATAGGGATAGCAGATTCCTGGTGACTTGAATTTAAGGCGGGCGTCCTCCTCCCGGACGTCATCCGCCTTATAGGTAATGGTCCACTTGTCGAGGGTCATGAGCTCCCAGACCCTTTCCGCCGTCATAGGGGCTGCGAAGCGGACCTGGATGCTGGGCTTTAGCTCCTTGTTGAGGGCAAGGTAAACGCCGATGACCCCTTCTTCCTTTGAGAGATGGTTGCTGAGGAAGGGAAGCGCCCGCTTGATAATCGGCTTCTCGTAGTTCTGGTCGGCGATTTCATAGATGAACTGGGGCTCGGAAGCATAAACTTCGGTCCTCTTCCTTACAACGGTCGTGTCGCCGGAAGGATAACGGCCGTTGAATTCCGCGGAGAACGGATCGAACATCCGGTGGAGGTAGGTGTCGATGTCGATAAACGATTCGCCCTTTTCCATCCTGACGAACTCGAAATCGACAGGGGTTTCCTTCACTCCGCCGCCATGGACCGGCATCTGGAGCACCTTTTTATTTACCATTTCCCGGAACCACTCCTCGGAAAGATCTTCGTCGGGGGAGACATAGACATGGACGATAAGGGGGCAGTTGTACTCGGATTCGACCCCGAAGATGCTCTTCCCGCTCTGGCGGAACTGGAGTCCCAGGTAGTTGAGATCCAGTTTATCATACATCTTCTCGGTCCGGATTGTCAGGATCTTCAGCCGGGAGAGTTTCTCCGGGTCGGGCGACCAGACCCTGAAGTGGGACGGGACGAAGACCTCCTCCTGGATTTTTTCGGCGGTAGTCTTTGCCGGGTCATAACTAATGACTACGCTATGGCTTCCTACATAGGTACGGACCCCATGGACCCCGCGGACCTTTTCCATCCTGGCCTTGAAGGCCATGGAACTGCCATAGCACTTGACAGATTTGAGGTTTTCAATCTTAACCGTCTCCAGTTTCACCCCTTCCGGAACGTCCCAGCGCTCGTCAATTGTCGGGAGTTCAAACTCCGACCGGAAGATAAGGCCGAGGGTAATCAGAATGACGGAAAAGAGGGCCGGGAGGTATTTTGTCCAGCGGGAAGCTTCCTTCGATGCGCCGCCTTTCCGGAAGGAAATGCTGACGGCGTCGCTCGGACATGAGCTGACGCACTCCCCGCAAAGGGTGCAGTCGACGGAAGTGATTCTTCCGCTCCGGGAGGCGACGTCGATCTCGTAGGGGCAGTGCTTTGAGCAGAGCCCGCAGCCGATGCATTTGCTGTCATTTTTGACGGCATAGAGCGTCTGGAGGGAGGATTCCTTGCGCAAAATCTCGAAAAGATAGCCCGTCAGGCAGATTGCTCCGAGTAGGACAGCCCAGTGGAGACGGATTCCGAGGGCGCTGAGAATCCACCAAAGGGCAATTACTCCAAGGATGGGAAGATAGAATTTCAGGGTATTGGAAGCCGCCCCGAGAGGGCAGATGTACTTACACCAGAAACGTTTGATGAAAAGGCCTCCGGCAAGGACCAGCGTCAGCGAGGCGAGCGCCATCCAGAGCACGATTTCCCCCTTGAAACCCGTTGCAACGGCATAATACGGGTCGAACTTCTTGCAGAAAAGCTCACTCGCCCCCATCGTCATATAAAATACGACGAAGAGAAGGCCATATTTTACAAGCCGCAGGAGGGAATCGGCTACGCCTCCTCTCTTCGGGGAGACGGTTTTTATCCCAAGCGGTTTACGGAGCTTTATAAACAGGTCCTCAACCGTTCCTACCGGACAGATATAGCCGCAGAAGAGCTTGCTGAAAAGGACGACGGCAAGGGCGAGGGCCAGTCCCATGAGAATCTGGGCCGAGGACATCGTGCAGGGCAGCGACCCCCTCATGATATAGGTCGAAAGGGCCTCCAGTCCGCCCATCGGGCAGAGGGCCTCCGGGTCGGCCGGCTCAGTAGAGTGGAAAACCCTGGCGGCGAGGCCGCTGAGGAAAAACACGAGGGCAAGGAGCGTTCCCCACTGGAGAACGATGCGTGGCCAGTTCTTTCTGCGCTTGGATTGAGACATGGTTAAAAATTATAAGTTGCCGAAATGGCAAGTGTGGTTCTGGTTTTATTCTTCATGGCTCCGGTAAGGCAAAGGGTGCCTTTCCCGGAAAGGGATATAATTAGGTTTCTCTCGCCGGAAAGCGGGAGTGAGTAATCCGCCCGGAGCGCTGCGGACCCCGAGGATGCGCTCCAGAAGGAGAATTCTTCCTCCATGAGGGAGGCGAGCGGCCGTTCCCCGCCGTCTTCGAGGGTCATGGAGCCATAAACCTTCCTCCCGTCCATCTCCCCGGAGCCGAAAATGCGGGCGGAAAGCGCCGGGGACAGGGTAAGCGCCTTTCCTTCGCCGAGCGGCAGGATGAAACCGGCTCCGGCAAAGGGAGTTAAACAGCTAAGCGACTGGGAGAAAACAAGGGGGTATTCTTTTGCGCTCTGGTTGGCGGAAAGTGCGCTTACCCCTGTGGAAAAGCTCCACTCCGAAGAGACATAATTATAGGAGACAGAGGTCTGAACAACCTCCCTCCAGAAAACCTCGGAAAGGTCTCCGTAGCTATACCAGCGGCGGATTTTTGAATCCGGATCCAGCTCCTGCCTCTGGACTGGACGAAGCCCCTGGAGCTGGGAAAGGGATATCCCGGCCCGGAAATGATGGCGCCCGTTGAAACTTACCCCAAGGACCTCTTCCGCCTCGAAACTCCAGGTATCCCCGTAATGGAGATTGTTGTAGCCGGTCTCTGTCTGGGTTGAGGTTCCGTAGCCGAGGCGGCTTTCGCTGGATAGATGGAGGGCGCTTCCCGCTTTCCAGTCCAGGGAAAGGTTGGAGAAAACCTTACCTCCAAGCTTCTGGCGGCGGTTTTCTGCGCTGCTGTACCCGGACACCGTGCTCAGCCAGAGACCCTGGATGTCGAAGAGGTATTTTTCTCCGCTCGCATCAATCTGGGTAAACTCGACCCGCTCGGAGTTAAGGGCAAACCCGGCCCTCAGAATCGCTCTCAGCCCTTCTCCTTCCCATCCGACAAGGGGCGCTGCCGAAAAGTCCATCCGGACGTTCTTGTTCCTTAGGTCCTTCCGCTTTGCAAACTCGGTATTGGTATAGGAGAGGTCCGCCCCGAAGAGCCAGTGGCCCTTACGGACTGCCGCAAGTGCCTGCATGTCATATATTTCCGTATATGTCGTCCCGGGGATTGTGTCGCAGAGCATGAAGGGGGTCTCATAGGGGTCAACCCAGCCGCGGCTCCGGGATGAAGTTGCATATTCGCCCCCGTAGCGGAAGTTTCCGTAGAGGAGTACGTTCCCGATTGTCCTCCGGGCCTCCGCCTCGGCTCCTCCGGAGAAGAACGAAGCCCCGTCATAGACGTTGTGGAAGTCCCCGCTGGCGGCGGCGGCTCCGACCCGTACCTTGCTGTACGAGGAATCCGCCGGCTGGACAAGGTGATCCGCAGCCCCGGCTACCAAAAGCGATATGAGAAGAATCTTTATCATTTTTTCAGTCGGGGTGAAGGAATCTGGTCCGGGAGGAAGTCCTCCGAGGAGTTATTTGTATCCCTGTAAAAATCAATTCCATCGACGGTTTCCTCGAGGACGCGGGTAATGCATTTTCCGCTATAGTGGGCGGAGCGCATGGTTACATACGAGGCGTCCGCGGAGGCGGGAATCCGCTTGATTGAGGCCGAAGGGGAGTCGGCGCAGTCAACCCCGTCGAGAATCCATGAGGCGGCAATGTGGCGGTAACGCGTTCCGGAGGTCTCTCCGGGAGCGTAACGTTCCCATGTTGCGGCGTCCTCCATGTATTTTTTAACCCCCATGGAAGGGCGGAAGAGAACGACGGCGGGGGAATGGATGGAAAGGGCCCAGGCGGTACCCTGACCGGTCATGTACATGACCATAGGGGTGACTCCAGCGGCGATTTCGTGCATGGGAAGCTGCTCGTCATAGCAGCCGAAATGGGCCCGGTTCAGCTCCAGGGCGGAAGTGCAGCGTCCGCGGTGGTCCACCGCCGCATGAGCCGCGACCACGACACTCTCGCCGGGAGCGAGGGGATAGGTCTTCCCGTCTCCGGGGAACATCCAGAACATCTGGAAAATGGCGACCGTATCCCTCCCGGCCCAGGCGTTGCTGCCGGTCGTGGAATTTGCCGGGTAGAGGGCGGCGACGCAGAGCGAATCGAGGTATAGGGTCTTCCCTCCGGCTCCGGTATTGTTGTATATTTCGAGGTAGCGGTCCTTGGTGTATGCGGCCCCTTCGAGGGTCACGCTGCCATGATAATATATTTCCCGGAAAACGAGTTCGCCTGGCACAGAGGCGCTTAAGGGGATTTCCACCTCCGAAGGCGCCGCCTTCCCGTCTTCCCCTATAATTCCCTCCCGGGTAAGGAGGAATTCCGCTGCGCTCCCGACTACGGAAATATGTCCCTGAGGAATAACCGTGCTCGCGAGGATGTCGTATTTTCCGCTCTGGAGGCGGACCTCAGCCCTTCCGGAAGCGTCGGCATGGAGGGAATAGGTATATGAGCGGGCCTTGTTCTGAATCCTTATCCGGACCTCCTCCAGGGGGACCGCAACCCCTTCCGGAGGGAGGAGGCGAAGGGTAAGGGAGGCCGCGTCCTCAGCCGCCCTTTCCGGATCTGAAACACTTCCCCTGAGGCAGCCCCAAAGGACGGCCGGAATGAGAAGCAGCGGTATGAGGAAGCGTTTCATCATTTTATGGTCAGTTTAACCTCGGCCCCGAAATACAGGGGGGTATTCCGGTCGGAAGGATAGCGGGTCACGGAGTTAAGGACCCGGCCCTTCATGTCGAGGAAGTTATTGGCATAGAATGAGATAGTCGCGCCCTTTACCTCCTTTGTCATCCTGATGTTGAACATGGCGTAGAAGGGATAGCTCCCCCGGAGGTAATATGTAGCGGTGTTGGTCGAAAGGATAAGATCCCGGTAGGAAGCATCCCTCTCCATTTTCTGGGTGAAGGGGATGATATTTCCCTTCCGGTCCATTATCCAGAGCGGATTGATGTACTTTGTATGGGTGACGTCAGTAAAGACCTCGTCCCCTATAACCTTGTTCCCGTTGCCGTCATAGTAGTACGGCAGGGAAAGTCCCTCATACTCAGAGCGGTAGGTCACGCTTTCGAAAAAGACCATCTGGGCCGTCAGGGTGATGACCATGGCGATTTTCGGAATATGGGTTATCAGGCGGACATTGGTGCTCAGACGGTCACGAAGGGTCGAGTTGGAGGAGGAGGCGCCGCCTGCGTAATAACCGACATAGGGGTAGGTGCGGCCGTTTCGGATTCCGCCGTAGAGACGGCCTGAAACCCCGCCGTTGAGGGTTTCCATCCTCTGCCAGGCCCCGCTGACGTTGACGGAAGTGTTGAGCTTCGGAATCCTCGGAAAGTCGAGGGTCAGTTCGACGCCCTGCTTTTTGGTTGAGATAATGTTGGCGGGGGTAGGAACGGCCATGAAAGTTGTGTCGGAGATACAGGAAAGGGGAGTTCCTCCGGAGGAAACCGTGGAGCCGTCGTACACGGGCCGGGCTCCGGACGGGAGAGGGCTCTGGACGGGGGTATCCCCGTTCCATGAATATCCCCACCGCCTCCATTCGACCGGAACGAACCGGTTTTCAAAGCCATATCCTCCGCTCATGTCCTCGTTGTAATAGACCAGGGAGCCGCTCGTTTTCCCGGCTTCGAACTCGATGGCTATCTCGGTGTTGACCGACCTCTGGAGTTTAAGTTCCTGATTGGCAGTTTCTTCCTTTGCCGTAGTCAGGACCGCCAGGCCGTAGCCGTTCGCGTCGAAATCATTGTATGAGAACGACACCATGTCCTTCCAGGCCGGCTCCGGATAGAGGTAAATCATGGAAGGCATCTTCGCGGTCACTCCCCTGCCTGCGCGGATGCTCAGATCCCGGAGCCCGGTGTTCTGCTTTACAAGGTGGTATTTCACTGTTGCGCGGGGCTCCAGGGCGTTGAAAGCCCCGGTCTGGATGCCGCGGGCGGAAAGGGCGTTTGCCCGAATTCCGGTCCTGACCTCAAGGGAGGTCTTCCAAATGGGAATCTCCAGATCCTCCTCCGCAAAGCCGGTGAAGCGGTTAATGTAAGGTATGTCCCTGAAACTGCGCTCCCTGAAGGCCGCAGTGGAGCCGGGCGAAGGGGGACATACCGGATCGAAGCTCTTCCCGGTCCCGGAGTTTCCCTGGATTTTCCATTCCCCGCCGAGGATGGTCTTGCTCCGGACGGGGCCGATGCCGGTCATGAGACGGGCCGTAAGTTTCGACTGCCCGTCGCAGGGAAGTCCGTTGACGGTAACGTCTGAATAGTATTGGGGCAGGGTGAAAAAGCCCTCATGCTCGCCGGGTTCCATGGCGATGGTAGAAGCCGTATAACCGGCGCTGCCCTGGTATTTTCGCTCCCTGGAATACTGGGAGGAAATGCTCCCGGAGCCGATGTATTCGAGATCGGTTATCCAGCTTTTCCTCAGCAGCCACCTCAGGGAGACATTTAGCCGGAGGCCCATGTCCCTCGACTGGCTGAGTTCATCGAGGACAAGGTCCGGGTCGGAGGCGTCCGTGGCGTTGGAATAATGGGCCCTGAGCTTGGTTGTCAGGGTAAGGTTCTCCATGGGATTCACGGACCAGCCCCCCTGGAAGGTAAAACGGTGGTAGGCCGATGCCGGGGTGCGGACATCCGAGGCCGCCGAGGCGTAATCCGCATCGAAATTGATTATTCCCTTCTTTTCTCCGAGCCCGATTCCCTTTCCGAAGGCGACCTGCTTGAGGCAGGGGTCGGTTTTAAGGCGAACCGTCCACGGAGTGATGCCAGAGCGTGTTTTTACGACCACGGCGCCGGAAGTAAGGTCTCCGTATATGACGGACGGGATTCCTCGGATAATCTCCACCGACTCGATATTGTCAGTCGGAACGCTACGGGCATCCACTCCGGACCCGGCCGTGGAAGAAACGTTTGAAGAAGAGCTTCCCATCACGGTTCCGGTGGAGAGCATCTGGAGGTTTGAGTCGTTCGAAACCGAGGCCCCGTCAACGACGAGGGCCGTTCCGGAGGCATTGGCGGCGTTTGTCCCTATGTCCCTTATGGAAAGGACGTTGGCAGTGGTCAGGGAGGGGTTGGAGGTAATGCTTCCGGGAAGGAGCTGCATCACATCCTTCAAGCTTGAGGGCTGGATATGCTCGAGGGTCTGTGCGGATATTTTCGACGTGGTCGCAATCTCTCCGCCCTCCTTTGCCGTTACCACAACGGCATCGAGGGAAAGACTCTCCGCCGAAAGCTCTATCCTGAGGGTAGTTCCCTCCGGGGAAAGACGTATTTTACGGGTCCATGTCTCATATCCGAGGAGCATGACCTCGACCGTAGTTTCCTTTCCCGGAACCCTCTCGATCGAGAAACGGCCCTTTTCGTCCGTTACCGCCCAGAGCCCGGATTCCTTTGCAACTACGGTACACATATAGACAGGAGCCCCGCCGTCCTTTTCGATAACGGTCCCTGTAAGTGTACTGACAGGAGGAGTCGCAGCAAAAATCTTACTGCCCGAGCCGGTTAAGGCAACGAGCAGTAAGAGTATTTTCAATATGGATAGCCGGCTCCTCACGGGAGTACAGCTTTATTTCTTCACATCCTTGACGCAACGGACGACTACACCGCTCCTGTAATTGCATGCGGCACCGCTGCAGGAACCGCCGTTTGTTGCGGCGATCATGATTCCGGCGAACTGGTTGTTGAACGTTTGGTCAGCCGCCTTGGTGATTCCGTAGGAGGAAATAATGTAGGACATCACGTTCAGGACCGTACCCTTGGTAGCGGTGGCGGCAACGTTGATGTATCCGTAGGATTTAGTCATCGGGAAACCGTCCGCAATGGCCAGGGACTGGAGGGCTGCACCCGCTTCGGCGTTCCAGTAAGGAGCGGTAGCAATGGGACCCGGATCCTGCTTGAGGTCATACTTGGTCGCGGCTACACGACCGACAAGGCCGGCAATGTCATCAAGGGAAGGAATGTGCCATCCCTCCGGGCAGATGCCGCGGGCGCCGTCAAAGGAAAGATAATTCTCGGTATTCACCGTACCGGCAGCGACGCCAAGGGCGGCTTCGATATTGTAGAGATAACCCTTCTTCGCAACTGTATCGGCGTTGTTTGTAAGGGCCTTTGCCGTAGCGTCGATAGGATACCATACACCGTTTTCAATGGCGGAGAGGTCATCCGAAACGGTCTTTCCTTCCGGAACATAGCGGAGGTTGTCCACGAACCAGAAGTTTCCGTCTGCGAGTTTCTTTACATTGTAGGTTACCCCGCCGTATTCCACCGAAGTGAGGCGACCCTGCTTCAAGCTTACCGGAGCGACAGCTTCGGTATCCCCGCCGACGGCCTTGAAGGTTACCGTTGAGGCGAGTTCATTGTCGCTGAGGTTCTCACCGACAGTGATGACGACTTTTTCGCCGCCTTTACCCTGCTGGGGCTCTACGACGACGTCGCAGGTGCCCTCAATCGTAGCCGTCCAAGCGTAGTTGGCGGTAACGAGAATTTCGTATTCAGCACCCGCTGCAGGAACGGAATAATCCTGTGCGGAAGCATTGTCCTCCCCAAGGGAAATTTCGGCAGCGGGATCCTTCTGGCACGCTGTCGTGGCAACAAGGACTGCAATGAGTCCAAACATTACTTTCTTCATATCCTTTATGATATTAAAAATTTCAACTCACAAAAATAGGGTACTTCATTAAAAAGCACAATCCCTAAAAATAGGGATGGCTGCCCTGTCCTGCAAATATCGCAAAATTTTTTAACTTTGCAGAATGCAATTATAGTTGTTAGGAATATGAAAAAGTACCTCACCATACTTGCCGCAGCGCTTATCGTCGCTTTTCCCGCCTGCAAGGAGAATGACAATAAGACCCAGACCACACCCTCAGGAGGGACCCAGACCCAGCTTGACCCCGCCATTGACGTGAGCGTAGGACAGGTCCTTCCCGCCTGGCAGGAGGGATATCTGGATATCCACTCAATCAACGGAGGGCGCGGCGAGGCCTTTTACTACATCTTCCCCGACGGAACGGCCATGCTCTGCGACGCCGCGGGAGCTCCCCCGGCAGAGAAATATTCCTACGGGAATGACGCCCAGGGGACCCCGTCCAGGCCGAATGTAAATGTCAATAGCGGCGACGTTATCGTAAACTATATCAAGCATTTCGCCCCTGATGTAAGTTCCGGGAAGCTGGACTATTTCATGACCTCCCACTACCACGGGGACCATATCGGATCGTGGAGGGACAATTACGCCAGTTTCGGCTGGGCCGCCTATGACAAGGAAGGCAACAGGGTCTCGTCGGTGAACCTTAATAACGGCGGATTCATCGGAATCGGCCTCGCTGAAGTCGGGCTTAATATCCCGATTTCCAAGGTCTTCGACCGTGGCGACTGGTCTTCACGGCCCTCGTCCGACTACTATACTGACGCCGGGAAAAAGCGCTATGCCATGTATGTCAACTACCTGGACTACGCGGCGAGAAAGCAGGGCACCGTCCGGGAGACCCTCGTCCCTGGGCGGGATGACCAGATTGTGCTTCTGCACAGCCCTGAAAAATACCCCACGTTCTCGCTCCGTGCAATCTCTGTCGGAGGGGATATATGGACCGGGAACGGCTCGGAAATCAATACCACCTATGTCCCGAGCGCGGCGGAATGTGACAAGAATCATGAGACGTGGTCAATCAGTGAAAACATCTTCTCCAACTCCTTCCACCTCACTTACGGGCTCTTCGACTTTTTCGCCGGTGGAGACATCCAGTACTCCGGAAGGTCCGCTTACCCCTGGAAAGATATCGAGAACCCCATTTCCCAGGCGATGAAAAAGGTTGAAGGCATGAAAGCCAGCCACCACAGCACTGCCAACACCAACAGCGCGGAGCTTCTCGGAGTTCTTAAGCCGGACTTCTACATCGCCGGGGTCTGGCGCGAGGTGCAGCCGAATCCCGCGACGTTAAAGCGGGTCCTTACCGCCAACCCCTCCACCCGTATTTTCACTACCAACCTGATGGACAGCAATGCGGCAACGCTGAAGAGCGAAGGTGTTGACCCGTCCACCTTCCTTTCCACCGGCGGCCACGTAGTAGTCCGCGTCCTTCCGGAAGGGAAGAAGTACTATATATTTGTGCTCGACGACACTAACGAAAATTACAAAGTCAAATACAAATACGGTCCTTTCTCAGCATATTATTAGGATTTCCATTTTAATTAGTATCTTTGCCGGACCAATTTCACTGAAACTAATTAATTCACTGAAACTATAATGAAGAAATTTTTACTTACCCTCAGCGCCCTCCTTGCAGCCGGCGCAATGCTTTTCGCCCAGGAAGAGAAGGAGATGAAGACCGGATGGAGCTTCGGCGTCCTCCCCTGCGCAACGTATTCGACCGACAACGGGCTCCAGTACGGTGCCTTCGGTGACGTTTATTACTATGGCGACGGAGCCACCTATCCGGATCCGCTCCACAAGATAAGCTGGGAGGCCTCCCACTTCACGAAGGGCCGCACCCGTCTCTATCTCGCCTACGACTCCAAGTATCTCGTTCCCGGAATGCGTTTCAACGCATCCGTAACCTACGTTGACGACCCGATGTACAGTTTCTGGGGATTCAACGGTACTCCAGCCCTCCAGAATTATGACCTCTGGTCCAACAAGGAGAGCTTTGCGACACCGATCAACTACTACGGCATGCAGCGGAAGATGTTCCGCGCCCTCGCGAACATCCAGGGCCGCATCACCGACAACCTCAACTGGGCTGCCGGCCTGAATTTCTGGAAGTGGGATCTGGGTGCCCTCGATGACAAATACGGGTATGACACCACCCTCTCCCTTTATGAAAGGTACAAACAGATCGGTGCCATTCCGGCGGATGAGGCGGACGGCGGAAACGCCCTCGAAATCAACGCCGGCGTCGTTTACGACACCCGTGACATCGAAGCCGCCCCCAACCGCGGCATCTGGGCCGAGGCCTACCTCAACGGAAATGTCCTCGAGCATGGCTACCTGAAGGCCTGCGCCTATTTCCGCCACTACATTTCCCTGCCGATCCACATCTTCAAGGCCGGGGATCCCGTCTTCGCCTACCGCCTCGCCTGGCAGCAGACCCTCGCCGGTGAGACCCCCGTTTACATGATCCAGAACGTTCCGCTGCTCGTCCAGCGCAACATGATTTCCGAGGGCTTCGGCAGCGGCAATACCGTCCGCGGTATCCGTGAGAACAGGATCCTTACCGAGGGCTTCGCCTGGGCAAACATGGAACTCCGCGTCAAACTCGTCAGTTTCAAGCTCCTCAACCAGTACTTCTACATCGCCGTCAATCCCTTCTTCGACGCCGGAGTCGTAACCAAGGGCTACCGTACTGAAGTCTTTGAGAACGCCGCAAACCGGCTTGATCCACGGCTTGCCGCCCTCGGCGTTGACACTTCAATCTACGATCCCACCAAGGCAGGCGATATCATCACCAGCGCCGGTGCAGGACTGAAGATCGCGATGAACCAGAACTTCATCGTCTCCGTCGAACTCGCCCACTGCTTCTACAATGAGCTCGTCGCCGACCCCTGGATCGGTATCGGTATCAACTACCAGTTCTAGTTGAAAGGTTAGACAAAACTTTAAAATTATGAGGAAGCTGTTTTTCGTTTTTGCTTTCATATTAGGTTGCGGCATAACTATTTCCGCACAAGACCTCATCACCAAAAAAGACGGGACTGATATTCAGGCCAAGATTCTTGAAGTCACTTCTACGGAGGTTAAGTTTAAGAAATACAGCAATATTGAGGGGCCCACGTTTACTTTGCCAAAGTCGGACATCCTCATAGTTCGATATGAAAACGGCGAGAACGAAATTTTCGATGAAGACCAAAAAGCCGCTGTTTTGAATACGGACAAAGATGTCTTCCCGGGGATGAGCTATAGAGATTACAAGGATTTCTATAATACTCGTAATTATGTAAGGCAACCCGGCGATCCTTATACTCCGTTCTGGATTGGTTTTGCCGACTTCTTTATTCCTGGTCTTGGCAATGCAATTACTGGAGAATGGGGACGAGCTGCTGGATTCTTCTTCTCTAATCTTGGTCTTTCTTTACTCGAACGCACCCAAAGGACCGTCGTTACCACGTCAGAAGGTTCTTATTATGAGTATAACGGACTATATTGGGTAATCGTTGCAGCACGAATAGGCCTGGATATATGGAGTATTTGTGATGCTGTTCATGTGTCAAAAGCAAAGAATATGTACAACCAGGATCTTCGCGCCCAGCGAGCAGGGTTGGATTTCAAGATAGAGCCGTTCTTTGCCTATACGCCCACGGCCATTTCAACCAACACCATTACACCGACTGCTGGTCTGACAATGAAACTCAGCTTCTGAATTAAACGCTCGCTACGGCGGGCGTTTTTCATTTTTGGGTCGGACTATCGTGGCGCGTAAGTATCTTATAGCCAACATTTTACTAAAAACGACATACCTGTTCTTAGGTATGTCGTTTTGCATAATTCGCTGTATGGCAAGTAGTTATGCGCCACGGCTGTCAGGGTTTTCGCGACGCGAAGCAGTGAGGCGGCGGCAGGTGTCCTGGCTGACGTAGGGAAAGGGCGGGGCTTTACCGCCTCGGGTCGCTTCGCGGCTAACTCCTCGTTTTTAGCCGGCCCCTGTCGGTGCCGTCTAACACTCGTCAGACACACGCCGCGCCGCTGCCCTGCCGCGCTGCCGCTTCGCCTTCCTTCCGCGCCTCCCTTCCTTCCGCGCCGTCCTTCCTTCCGCGCGAGACCCCCGCTTTGCCGCGCTCCTTTCCACCCCGCTGCGCTTGCCTTGCTGCTTGCCGCCGCGCGAGACCCCCGCTTTGCCGCGCCGCTGCCCTGCCGCGCTGCCGCTTCGCCTTCCTTCCGCGCGAGACCCCCGCTTTGCCGCGCCCGTTCCCTCGCGCGCAGCACCGCGACCCTCGTCGGGCCCCGCTGTCCTTTCCCTCCTATTCGCCCTGACGCCTGCCGCTGCTCTTCATCTCCTGTCGGCTTTAGCTGCTTTGTTTCTTGTTTCTTCTTCCGCGAATGCAGCTTTTCGCCTTTCTGCAGCCGTTTTAGTGTACTCGCGGTAGGAAAATCCCCGGAAATGGGCTTTTTCTTTTCCGCGAGTGCAGGGAAACCTTATTCTTCGACCGATTATGTGTACTCGCGGGGGTGGCGGTAGAAGAAGTAGCGACGCGAAGCGGCGGCAGGCGATTTAAAAGAAGTAGGGCAAAAAGTACTAATACAAAAAAGTATTATTATCTTTGCGGGTACTTATTAAGGTATTAGTAAGAGAGTTTTTAACCACATTAACCAAAATATGTTTCACATAAAAACCTTTCTGAGCGCTCTTGCGGGCGTGACGGCGGTTCTTTTCCTCGCAGGAGCACCTCTTGCGAAGGCGGAAGCGTCGGCCAGTCCTGCAAGTGTTGCGGCGGCCCCGGACCATGTCGTAAAGGGCCGCGTCACTGACGCGACGGGTGCTCCCCTTCCTGGGGCCAGTGTAATTGTCAAAGGTGCCAGGAACCGCGGAGTTATCACCGGTATCGACGGTAGTTATTCCATTGAAGTATCCGAGGAGGAGACCCTGGTCTTCGATTTTCTCGGTTTCATCACCCAGGAGGTCCGGGTCGGAGGACAGTCCGTCATCGACGTCGTACTGTCTGAAGATACCGAGTCGCTCGCCGAAATCGTAGTCGTCGGTTACAGCCCGATGCGAAAGAGCGACTTTACCGGGTCCATTTCTTCCGTGAAATCCGGAGAGCTTCCGGTAACAGTACCGACTGTCGGACAGGCCCTTGCCGGAAAAGTAGCCGGCGTTGAGGTCCGCCAGGCGAGCGGCGCTCCGGGAGACGGCGTGACACTCCGCGTCCGCGGTGTCAACTCCCTGACTGCCGGATCCACTCCGCTATATGTGGTCGACGGCTATCCTGCCTCCGAGGATGTCTATATCAACCCGAACGATATTGAGAGCATCGATATCCTGAAGGATGCCGCATCCGCAGCAATCTACGGTTCCCGCGGCGCCTCGGGTGTTGTCCTCATTACGACAAAGCGCGGCGCCAAGAACGAGGATGCGAAGGTTTCCTACGACTTCTCCTACGGTGTCCAGACCCTCGAGCGTAAGGCCAAACTCCTCAACGCAGAGCAGTTCCGCGACCTTATCATCGACGCGAAGAACAACACCTACCGGCTCCGTGCAACGGCTGCCGGCGTGACCTGGGATCCGCTCGATGACAACGCCACCCGTGTCGCCAAGGGCTTCAACCTTTCGGATGTAGGTATTCCGGACATGTTCTTCGACTTCGTCAACGGGGTCCCGAAGGAGCAGGAATATGACACCGACTGGCAGGCCCTCGTCTATACGTCGGCCGGGGTCCAGCGCCACAACGTTTCCGTCCGCGGCGGCACCCAGACGGTCCGCTACATGGCAAGCGTCGGTTACATGGACCAGGACGGTATCATCGCCCCCTCGAACCACAAGCGCCTCAACGCGCGCCTCAACCTCGACGCGAAGGTGTCCGAAAAGCTGAACGTGTCCTTCGGGTACTCGATGTATGACGCCTCGAATGTCATTGTCCAGGCCGCCGGACGCTGCCTCAACGACGGTATCGTCCAGTCCACGCTCATGTATCTCCCGAACCTTCCGGCCTTCAACGAGGACGGAAGCTACGCCAGGAGTGCCATGATCAACCTCAACTCATACGGTATCAACTTCCCTGAGAATCCGCTCGTGGTCGCCCATGAACTGGACCAGACGGAAAAAATGTCCCGCCACAACGTCAACATCAACGCGACTTATACGATCCTTGACGGGCTCGATTTTTCCGCCCGGCTCGGCCAGCAGTGGTATAACTACCGCTACTTCTACTATCGTCCGATGAGCATCGGCCGCGGCCAGATTCCGGCTTACAGCGCAGACCTTGCGGCATACAATATCTCCCGTACGACCTCGACATACGATATCGACCGCCTCGGGGAGTTCACGCTCAACTATAAGAAGCAGCTCGGCAAGCACCACCTCGACCTTCTCGCCGGTTACACCATGCAGAAGAAGGAATACGACAGGGTAGGTGTGGAAGCGACCGGCTTTGCCGACGACAGGATCCATGAGGTCACCGCCCACGGCGCCGAGGCCTCCGACGTTTCCCTCTACAGCACCCGTAAGGCCGCATGGAGCATGCTCTCTTACCTGACCCGTCTGAACTGGTCCTACAACGACACCTACACGTTCACCGGAACGTTCCGTGCCGATGGTTCCTCCCGCTTCGGCGCCAAGAACCGCTGGGGTATCTTCCCGTCGGTGTCCGCCGGCTGGACGGTAACCAATGAGCAGTTCATCAAGGACATTATCCCGAGCGGCACTTCGCTTCGTCTCCGTGCAAGCTGGGGTAAGAGCGGTAACAACGATATCGGTAACTACTCCGCCATCGCGGCCATCTCCTCCGGCGCCTATGCCTTCGGAAACACGGCCGTCAGCACCGCCTATGAGGGATCCTTCGTGGACGAAGGACTCGGCTGGGAAACCACGACCCAGACGAACCTCGGCTTCGACCTCGGTCTCTTCGGGGACAGGGTAAACCTCATCGGAAACTGGTATAACTCAATTTCTTCCGATATCCTTTACAGCCAGCCGATTTCTTCGATTTCCGGTTCCTCTTCGACCCAGACCAACCTCTCCGGGGCGAAGATCCGTAACCGCGGTTTCGACCTCCAGCTGGATACCCGTATCCTCCAGGGCGTAGTCGACTGGACCGTCAGCGCCAATGTCTCGGTCAACCGCAACAAGGTGGTCGATATGGGCGGACTCGACGACATCATCTCCGTTACGGAGCGTTCCGTCGGTTCCCATATCACCAAGGAAGGGTACCCGATTGGTTCCTTCTACGGCTACAAGGCCATCGGAATCATGTCTGAGGCGGATTATTACAACGCCCTCATCGACCGCCAGGTCTATGTCGCCAACGGCAACAGCTTCCCGGAGGGATATGTCCTCCGCGGCCCTGCGCAGAACAACTATGACCTCGCGAACCTCTCTTACGGAAACGTAATCTGGGAGGATGTCAACGAGGACAACCTTATTACGACGGATGACAAGCAGGTCCTCGGGGATGCCTATCCGGACCTGACCGGCGGTTTCTCGACCTCCCTCCGCTGGAACGGTATCGACTTCAGCGCCAACCTGACCTATTCCATCGGGGCCGAAGTCATCAACTTCCATGACTACTATTGCTACAACATGGAGGGTTCCGGCAACCAGTACGTCTGCGTTGCCGACAGGTACATTTCGGACGCGAATCCCGGAAAGAACAACATTCCGCTCGCCGAGCGCCACTCCACGACCAATACGAACAACAAGCTTCCGAGCTATTATGTCGAGGACGCTTCGTATCTGCGTCTTGCAAACGTGACCCTCGGCTATACTCTGCCGAAAACCCTCGTCGAGAAGGTGAAAGTCTCCAATGTCCGCGTCTATGTGAGCGGGGACAACCTTTTCTGCATCTCGCCCTACCGCGGTTACAACCCGGAAATCTCCTATAAGAGCAGCAACCTGATGCCCGGCTTCGACTGGGGCGGATATCCGCTTTCCAGAATCGTTTCCGGCGGTGTCAACATAACATTTTAAAGCAGCAGAGCCATGAAAAAGATATATATCATCCTGCTTGCAGCTGCAGCAATGGTTACTTCCTCCTGCAGCGATTTCCTTAATGAATACGACCCCAACTCCGTTACCGCAGGCAGCTATTACAACAGCGAAGCGGACATAGTCAGCGTCCTTAACAGCGCTTATGAATCGCTCAAGGGCAGCTACTATTTCGTCAACGGGTACCATTTCACCGACGTCCACGCCCATCTTACGATCTGCACGGACAGCGGCGCCAACAGCGGTATTCCGTACCAGTTCTACAACTATACCGTAAACGAGGAAAACACTTATGTAAAGAACCGTTATTCGGCTATTTACAAGTCCATCGCACGGGCCAACAAGCTTATAGAACACCTCGACGACATTTCTTACAGCAATGTCGATACCCGGAATTCATATGAAGCCCAGGCACGGTTCATCCGTGCCCTCGGATTCTACCACCTCGTTACCGAGTGGGGTCCGGTCCCGGTTTTCGACAAGGCCCTGACCTCCCGTGAGGAAATAAATGCGGCCAACCACCGCGCTCCGAAGGCGGATGTTTACCAGCGGATTTTCGACGACCTCCAGTATGTCATTGACAGCCCGCTTCCCGACCTGACTCCTGCGGCTGACTGCGGAAGGGTCAACAAGGTCGCGGCATACGCCCTTTACGGCAAGGCAGCCCTCCAGAAGGCCACCGACGAAGATTTCGCCTCCGAAAAGACGGCCCTCCTGAAGACTGCAAAGGACATGCTGACCGCTGCCTGGGACAAGCGTTCCTTCACCGAACTGACCTCCATCCCCTTCTCTTCAATCTGGGATCTCTCGACCCAGAAGGGCTGCGCGGAGAACATCTTCCAGATCAATTACATCCAGGGGAACGCCACCCTCGGTTCCAACTTTGCCTACATATACGGTCCGATGACGACGGGTGTGACTTCGAAGCATCTCGGCGAGGGCTGCAGCATGACAAACGAAGAGGTATATAACAGCTATGACGCCGCGGATGTGAGGAAGAGCTTCCTCAAGAAGACCACCTACAGGGGTCTTGAGTATTACCATACGATGAAGTACGTGGACCTCGCCTGCGGTTCCGACGGATACGGCGGAAACAACTGGGTAGTACTGCGTTATGCAGACGTTGCCCTCATGCTTGCCGAGGCCTGGTACTGGGATGGCAATGAAACCGAAGCGAAGGTCTGGCTCAACAAGGTCCGCGCCCGCGCAGGGCTCGGTGCATGGAGCGGAACGGACCTGCGCCAGGGCATCTACGACGAGCGCATGAAAGAGTTCATCCAGGAGGGACTCCGCTGGCACGATCTCCTGAGAATGTACACGGGAGCGGAAATGATAGCCCATTTCAGCGCAATCAATCCGAACTTCTCCGAGAAGGACCTCCTTTTCCCCATTCCCTACAGCGAGAGGATTCTCAACCCCGACGGGCTGCCCCAGAACCCGGGTTATCTCGCCGAGTAGAACCGTTAAAAAAGTAAAGTCATGAAAAAGAATATCATCTCTCTTGCTTTTGCATCCATCGCGCTCCTCTTTGCGGGAACCGCCTGCGAGAAGGAGTTCAATACGGAACTGAATACGGTCCGGACAACGGATACCGATATTTCCCAGTATCTGCCGGCTGTCGTCACCGGAGACCTCAAGCTCGGTACATACAACCTCTGGATCGCCTCAAAGGGCGAAGGGGATTACGCCTGGGCAAACCGTAAGGAAAAGCTGGCGCAGTCCATCGTGGACAACAATTTCGACGTCTTCGGTTTCCAGGAAGCCGACGCCACGATCCGGAAAGAGCTTCCGGACCTTGTGAAGGCCGCCGGAAAGAATTATACCTGGTGGTTCGTCTGCCGTGACAACCAGTCGGCGACTTCGGGCGAAGCCATCGGCATCGCCTATGACGCCACCCGTTTCACCCTTTCCGACCAGCACTACTTCTGGCTTTCCAACACCCCGGATATCTGCAGCTACGGCTGGGATGAGACCGGCTACCACAGGATGGCCTGCTGCGCTGTTGTAACGGAGATCGCCACGGATAAGAAGTTCTTCCTCATGGTGACCCACAGCCCTCTCGCCGCAACGGCGAGGGCGGAGGCGGCCGCGCTGATCCTCAGCCGGGAGGCCATGTACAACAGCTCCAATCTCCCGTCCTTCTTTGTCGGCGACCTGAACGCCAACCCGGACGATGCCTCGACCGCTGTCTATAAGGGCTATTATTCGGATTCGTACCTGAAGGTTTCCGCCATTTCCAAGAGCGGCACGGTCGGAACTTTCAACGGCCACAATACCTCGAAGGACATGAGCCAGGCATCCGCCAGGATCGACTATATCTATTACAGGAACGCCGTGACTGTAATGACCTACCGCGCCGACAATTCGGTTTACGGCAGCATTTATCCGTCCGACCACTTCCCTGTATCGATAACCTTCAATGTAAGCGCCTCGACTCCGGTAGTCCCTCCGTCTCCGGGCGAAGGGCTGGAAGGCGACGGCACCGAAGGGAATCCCTGGAAGATTGCGAGCATAGCCGACTGGAATACGGCTGCCGGTTCTATCAACACCGGCGGGGCATATTCCTCTTCCGGCTGCTACAAGATTACTTCGGACCTCGATTTCACAGGTCAGGTTTACACCATTATCAACGCCTTCGGAGGCGTCCTCGACGGGGACTCCCATTCGATGGTCGGAATAGTCGGTGAGGCCTCGGCCGAGAATTTCGGCGGAGTCGTCAATACCCTTACCGGAACGGTGAAGAACCTCCATGTTGAGGCGACCCTCTCTTCGGCTTTCAAGAATCTTGCGGGTGTTGTCGGATACAGCGACGCGGGTTCATTGATTGACGGAGTCACCTTCAAGGGTGACCTGACGGGAACCGGCGACTGTTCCCGTATCGGTGGAATTGTCGGAACCGCAATCGGCGTAGTGGTCAACTGCGGCTGCCTCGGCGGTAATTTCATCGCTGGAACGGCTACAAAGAGTGAAAACATAGGTGGCATCGCCGGACGTATCGAGCAGATTACCGCAATGATGTTCAACTGCTACAGCTTCCTCGACAAGATCGTTTCCTCCAACAATAACCTCGGCGGCGTGACGGGCGGCCTCGGGACGAACTCCTACTGCGCCAACGTTTACGCCACGACGACCGACATTACCGGGAACGGGACCTATGGCGGCTGCATCGGTTACTCAAAGAGCGGCAATATCCGTAACGTCTATACTTCCACGGAAGCCCCCACAAACGGCAATTCAGCAGCTACAACTCCCTGGGTTGCGAACGACAAACTCGCCAGCGACTGGAATCCTTCCTACGGCGCGGCGATTTCGCTCGCGAACATGAAGAGCGGCGCTGTGTCTCTCCCTTCGAGCGGAGCTTCATGCGAAAGCTTTGTTGCGGCGCTGAACGCCGGTGTCGAGGATTTTAACGCCATTCCTTCGGCAAGCGCCCTCCAGGGTGCAGGAACCCTCTACATTGTAAACAAGCCGAACGTGACCCTCCGGAAGTGGGTCGCCGACCCGCTGACGGGATATCCGGTCCTTGAAGGCGCGTCTTCGCCTTCATCTGGAGAGGAGACGACGGTAGTGGAACTGGACGTTGTCAAATACGCGACGGATAACAACTGGACTCTGGATACGACAAACGGGACATGTATCGAATCCTTTGAATTCGGCGGGATAACATTCACGGCCTCCTGGAAAGAAGGCGGCAGTTCGAACGGTATTTACTATGGTACCGACTGGCGCTTCTATCAGGCCCGCGGCGGCGGAATGACCATTACAGCACCTTCCGGTCGCACCTTTGTCAAAGCGACTTTCACTTACAACAACAAGAACGGCGGCGTCATCGTCGCTCCCGACGGAACCCAGGTCCCTACGGGAGGCAGCTGCACGCTGTCCGGAAGCACGGCCATGTTTACCGTTGACAGTACCACCGGTGCGACCAACGGCCAGGCGCGTATTACCCACATCGTGATTGAATACAAGTGAAAAAGTCCACTATAATATCTTTCGGTGTCCTCCTGAGCGCGCTTCTGGCATGTTCAGGAGATAACACCGGGAGTGGTGATGCCGTTTACCGGAGCGTCCAGGTTGAACTTTCCCGAAATACCGCCTCCACCAATGCGGCTGGAGACCTTGCATGGTCATTTCTGGATTGTGAGACCCTCGCTTATACTTCCGACGCGGGCGACAACGGGACGGCTTCCGTTTCAGTAGAGGGCGGTGGAGTGCTTTCACTCCAGCTTTCGCTGAATGAAAAGGGCTCGCGGCTCTGGTGCTATACCCCCGGGCTGTACGGGGAAGGTCAGTCCTTCTCCGTTCCCGAGCGGATTACCAAAACAGGGGACAACCCTGCCATGGTAAACGGCATGGCCTTCTGCTCGACCACCATGTCCTATTCCGGGAAAAACCTTGTTTCCGGAAACATAAAGCCCCAGACCTCCGCAGTAATCCTCGAGATCGTGGATTCCCGGGGGACGCTTTCCGCTTCGGCGATTTCCTCCGTCGAGATGGTTTCCTCGGACGGAAGTTTCCTCGCGGGGTCAATTTCCATGAACCTCCAGGAAGGCAGCATAGCCGAGGTGAAAAACGGCTCGCCTAAGCTCATTTTCGACTGCACGGACATCAAAGTCGGGACAACGGAATCGCCCCTGGAGATAGGTGCAGCCGTTCTTCCATGTACTTTTACCGGGACCATTACGGTAACGGGCGGGAGCTTTTCCTCCACCGTTGAAATCAGCAGCCCCCTGGCCCTCCAGGCCGGCTATGTCAAACGTATCCGGGTCGATGTCGGAAGAACCGGCGGAGCGCCCTCATTCCCCCGCCGTCTCGGCATCATGGGTGACTCCATCTCCACCTTCGAAGGGAAGATTCCCTCCGACCACAGGAAGTACTACCCTGCGGGGGACGTGGATGACTGGACGAAAACCTATTGGGGACAGCTGATTACCGAGTACTGGAAGTGCGAACTGGATGTAAATACCTCATGGAGCGGAAGCTCTGTCGCCGACGGTAAGGCGGGTACAGTCCGTACCCCCTTCGTTGAAAGGTGCGGCCTTTTCAATGACCCCGACGCCATCATCCTCTTCGGCGGGACGAACGACGCAATCGCGGATAACCAGATCGGGCTCGGCGAGTTCAGCTATGACACCCCGCTTTCTTCCATGAACACCACCCGGCGCTTCCGGGATGCCTATATTTTCGTCATCCGGACCCTCATGGAGAAGTACCCCAAGGCCCAGATTATCTGTATCATAGGTACCCATGTGACAGGAGATTACGGCACGTCTGTCGAACAGATAGCCCGCCACTACAATCTCCCCTATGTGGATTTCCGCGGCGACTCCGAGGTTACCATTTACAGCGGTTCCCACCCGAACGCCGCCGGTCATGCCCACAAGGCCAGACGCATCTACGAGGAAACGCTGAATTTATTCTAAAATCCAAGTGAAACCCTAATACTCTTTGTAGCGAGGGAACATACGTATATCCGACATCTCCTCGGCCGGAGGATATGTGTTATTACAGTTTAGCTTCTCAAGATCTCTTCTTGAGAAGTCATAACGCTGTAGTACACAATAGTTTTGAGTGATATACTCATATTGTCCTTCTTGGTTGTTAATAACCCAGTAATTCAACAAGTGTATCCGATGTTTATGAGCATGCTATTGTTGATGTAACCTATTGAAAATTATATAGTTTAATTTATTGACGGAGTGTTGAAATAATAGTCCCATTATTTATTCTGAGTTTTATGAGAAAGGATTCTGGTGGCATATTTGTATCGTACGCAAAATCTACGAATTTGATTATACATTTATGCCTGGTCACTTTGAGTAAGGAAGATTTAAAACTTCCGGACATGGGAAACTCATTAAGCCGTTCGCATAAGATAACCGACTTAACCTGCTTGTCATATTCACTTAAGAGAAATATATACTTCTCATTGACTGAAATAGACACATAAATGAAATGAAACTTTTGTCTTTTTGAAGCCTTCCATGTTCCCAGGTATAGAATACACGCATCCTCTCCAATTTTTGCGATATTGTTAAACCATTTTGTTAATAAACCTTTCTGTTTCCCCTCAATGGTAGGGAAGGTGCTAGCCATCTTTGATGTAACATTACTAATCCTACAACTATTAACATCAGAGATATAATTAACATCTGAGAATAATTCCTCACTATATGGCTCCGCGAGGTTATAATAAGATAAACAAATACTGTTTTCTTCTATTTCTGTTGGAAACGAGCACCAATAGATGCTAAAAAATATTAATAGGCAAAACATAGAAGCCAAGTTTTGTGTAGTCCAATCCTTGATATTTAGCGACTTGTTTGTATCTGTCACCGTAAAAATCCAATCGATAATTCCAGGCTTGTGCTTGTGCGTATTCCCATTTGTAGATTCCAATATGCTGAAGTATGTGTTTCCCGTTATATCCTAAAGCATTAAATCCTGCGTGAAGATATTCATGTCCCATAGTAAGATATAACTCTTCTTTACAAATAAAAGCCATTTTAAAAAGATAAACATCTGTGGTTTTTGTTGAACTGTGAAAAACTGCACTTCCAGCGACTTCTCTACCTCCTTTCGCAAAGACGTGACCATTAATTTCGTAGTATTCAGTTGAGGGTAGCGAACCATCAGCATACAAATCTCTCAACCCCTTAATCTCAGTCCCAAAGTTCTCATCTGAAAAAGATTTTGCATAATCTGTTGAATACTCCATTCCTTCTCCAATATTAATATCTGCATACTCCTCCGATTGAGAGATTACAGAATTAAATGTCATACCATCGCCAGTCCAGAAATTCCCTCCGTGTTTTATTGATGATAGTCCGCCTAAAACGCCACCTGTAATGCCTCCAACAACACTAGCTGTCAATCCAGACATTAACCCTGATTTCAAGCCATCCACAAACGAGCCACCACTTAACCAATTGTTTCCTGCTCCGGTTGTAAACCCTGAAATAGCGCCAGCAGCTAGACCGTTTGCGGCCCCTCCAATAGCTCCGTATAATCCTATTGCTGACGATAATTCAAGTCCACCCCATATACCTAATGCGCCAGCAGCAGCTCCAATACCAAAGTATCCGAGCCCCTTCCAAGAGAACTCACATCCATTTGCAATCCAATTGGTTATTCCTCCTATTGTTGCTCCTATAACATAATTCCAGAACTCTCCACTCTCATCAGTATACCTCAGCGGATTATTGAGCGCATAGGAGTACCGGTTGAAGTTCTGGGTAAAGTCGGGAGCCTGGACGTAGGGATCCGGGGAGAGGAAGCGTCCGACGAGGGGGTCGTAGAGGCGGGCGTTCATGTTGATAAGCCCGAACCAGGGAAGGTGCTCGTGTCCGGTGAAGCCACGGCCGAAGATGAGCCGTGGCTGCGACCCTGCTCCGTAGAGCTCCAGCGTCTCCGGGTCCCTCAGCCGCCCCCAGGGGTCGTAGCTGTACTCGCTCACCAGCGATCCGTTCTCTGTTGCAATCTGCGTTACGCTCCCAAGACAGTCCCGTCCGATATTGTAGCAGTACCACCCGTTTCCGTCCGTGTTCGCCATGACCATCGGTGCCGAGTAGGCGTCTCCTCCCAGATAGAGCATCTCTGTCAGTATCCCTTCGTAGTTATACTCGCACTCATA
>JAFSSE010000038.1 GCA_017445755.1 Bacteroidales bacterium
CGAAAAAGTCTCTAAGTTTTGGTGCTTAGAGACTTTGTAAAGTGTTGATAATCAATAAGTTATCTTCGTGGAGCATAGGAGAATCGAACTCCTGACCTTTTGAATGCCATTCAAACGCTCTACCAACTGAGCTAATACCCCGATTTGGATTGCAAATGTAAGCATTTTTTCTTATAATTGAAAATTAAATTCAAAAAAACGCGTCCATTATGGAAATCAGGAGCAGAATTCTTGTTGCACTCGGCCTTTTGATGGTTGTATTAACCGGCTGTAACAAAGAGAAAAAGGAGACAGTTGCAATCTTTGGCGGGTCGTTCAGCGTCATCCCGGCGTCGGAGGTTGCGAAGGACTGCTGGAAGGATGAACTTGGGGTTGAATGTTTCAATTACGGCGTCGGGGGAGCCGGCTTTTCGAACAGGACGCAGAAAAAAGGGAAGCATATCCAGTGGCAGGTTGACAGTGCCTGCGCTCCCGGGGCCCCCGTCTATGACACATATGTCCTATGGGCGTCCACAAATGATTTCATGAAGGTAAACGACCTTTCGGGCGACCCCTGGGACTATACCGAAAGGGACGGGTTCGACGAGTCAAAGCTCGAAACCCAGTGCGGAGGCATCAACTACGCCATCCGAAGGATAAGGGAAAAGGCCCCCGGGGCGAGGATTCTGTTCATGACTTCGACAAAGTGTTTCCGTAAGCCGGGGCTCGGTACCGATCCGGATTATGCCGGGGAAGAGGGCCATGGAATGAACGAGTTCGTCGCAAAGCAGATACTCTGCTGCGAGGCGGCTGGAATCCCTTTCCTCGACCAGTTTACCCTGCCGCCTTTCGATGAAGAGAACTTCCAGGAGTATGTTGAAAAGGATAATCTCCACCTTAACAAAAACGGTTACAAGGCCTTGAGCGGCCTTCAGGTTTCTTTTCTCTCGAGCGGAAAGACAATTCGCGGGAGATTCCCGGTTCTCAAAGGTCATTCTTCCAAGGACTGGGCGAAGTTCTATCGTTACGCCCGTCAGAACTCTGAACGGACCGCCAGGCCGCGCGTCGTCCTCTTCGGGGACTCGATAACGGACAACTGGCCGAAACGGGACGGGGAGTTCTTCGAGAACAATCCCGACTATGTCGGAAGGGGGATAGGCGGACAGACGTCCTCGGAAGCCCTTGTCCGCTTCCGCTCGGACGTTATCGACCTGGCTCCGGAATATGTTGCGATACTGATCGGGACCAACGACGTCGCCGAGAACAATGGCGGAATAACCCTGGAACATGTTCTCGACAATATCCGCTCCATGGTTGATCTTGCCCGCGCGAACGGCATACGCCCGGTCCTCTGTACTGTCCTCCCATCGAACGGCTTCCGCTGGAGGAAGGATATCGGAGATCCTTCCCGGTCCATTTATGCGCTTAATGCCATGATCCGTAAACTCGCCTCCGAGGAGGGCCTTCCGCTGGCGGATTACTGGGCGGCGCTGGATAACGGGGCCGGAGGGCTGAGTGAAGAAATAGCACCGGACGGAGTCCATCCGGTGGCAGAGGGCTACCACATAATGGAATCCGTCCTTAAAAAAGTGATTGAATAGGGCTTAGAGCCGGATATCGATCACGTTGGGATAGTGGTCGGTCAGGGGAACCGTGAAGGCGGCCATTTCGCATTTGAATACAAGAACCTCGGTCTCTCCGCGGTTGTAGAGGAGGCAGTGGTCAATCGCTCCTTCCGTCCGGTTGTCTGAGCGGCGGCGTGAAACCCTTGAGTAGCCGTCCTTGGGACCGCAGATGTGGTGGCCGTTATGGTTGTCCGTCGCAACGGTTGCAATACGGTAGCAGGGCACGAAACCACCGCTGAGCATCTGCTGCATTCCGATTGAATCCTCATAGCAGTTCATGTCTCCGCAGAGGAGGATCGGGCAGTTGTGTTCCGAGCGGATAACTTCTGCCTCGGCCTGGATGAGGCGCAGCTGGGCGGCGCGGGCATAGTCGCTGCCCGGCTGGCGGTTTTCGCCCATGTACCAGAGATGAGTGCTGACCACGGCGAACTTCTTTCCGGACGCCTTGTGGACGAGGACGGCTGAGACGAAGGATTTCGAGCCGATATTGCTCCAGCGCTTAGGGGTGTAGAGGTTATAGTTTACGGAGACCATCGAGACGCTTTCCTCGCGGTAGAAAACCGGAGTATGGGCCCAGGGCTCGTCTGCCGAAGGCACATAGCACATCTTGTACCCGTATTTCTGGAGCTCGGGATAGAGATATTTATGCATGTGGACATTGTACTCCTGGAGGGTAATGACGTCCGGCATGTATGCGATTACAAGCTGGGCGAAGCCCCTCCAGCGGAACTCGTCACGGCAGTCGATAGGGAGCCCTTCCCAGGCCTTCGGCAGGGTTTCAGGGCTGTAGTCCCAGATATTGTCGTCCAGAACGCGGAGGTTTGCCCCTTCGGTAAGAGGGAAGAGCTGCTCTCCGTAAACGCTCCCGGATACTGACCAGGACGAAGGGATGTTCCCCTTTGAAAGACGCTCGGCGACAAGGTCCACGGCCTTTCTGAGAGCCCAGCAGCCGCCTCCGTCAATATTGAGGGCGCCGCCCTTGTAGTTTACGGAGTATGCGAAAAGTTCCGGGGTCTGTCCCAGTCCGACGCGTATCTGACGGCCCTTTACCGTAGTTTCATCGGTTACGGCATTGAGCGAGGAGCCAAGCCGCTCGTTGATGTAGGCGGCGATTTCCGAACCCTCTTCGGCTTCGGCCGCGGCGCTGTAGACTATAGTGTACCTGGAAACCGGGGAACCGGCGATTTTCGGGGTGGCTCCAAAGGAGCAGACTGGCAGAAGGACTGCCACAAGGAGGAGTAAACGTCTCATTATGCGGTAATTATTTGATTTTTCTCAGGAGAGCGGCCATTTCGCGGAAGACCTCCGCCTCGCAGTGGAGTTCGGTAGGGTCGGAAACCACGAGGTCGAAGACGTCGCCGGGGAGCTGGCGCCGGCCAATCTTGAAATGGGCCTGGGAGCACCTTGTCATGTATTCAATGGCGAAGGAATCATTGTCGACCAGGGAGATGAAGAGATCCGGTTCTCCGGAGAGCATGAGGTCGACCTTTTCCTTCGGGGGACGGCCATACCAGTTGAGGTCCTTCCGGAGGATTGTATTGGTAATGCTGGTTATGAGGCGCTCGCCTTCGGTAAGCTTGCGGAAGTCGAAAAAGAAGATTTCCCCCTTGATCCCGTTATCCCGGAAGAAGGACATGACCTCCCTCTTGCAGAGGTCGAAGGAGCTGTCTTCCACGTCGATGAAGACGACGGCGGAACGGAGCCGCCTGAGCGGGGTTATTCCGGTTGGCTCGTGGCTTGCGCTGCGTTTCAGCGCGTTTTTCCGTAGCAGTACTTTTATCGATTCGAGCATGGCTATTTCGAATTGGCGGCGATTAGGTCACGGATTTCCTGCTTGGCAGCCTTCCAGCGGGGAATGTCGATTTTGGTTCCGATTACTTCAACCACCTTCGCCGCAATTATGGATCCGACCTCTCCGCAGACCCTGAGGGGCATGCCCAGGGAGTGGGCATAGAGGAAGCCGGCGGCATAGGTGTCGCCCGCGCCGGTGGCGTCGACCGGGTCAGCCGGCCAGGGCTCGATAAAGTGGTATTCATCGCCGGACTGGACCATGGATCCCTCCTTCCCGACCTTTACGACGGCGATGCTGCAGTGTTTCGAAAGCTCAGTCACCGCTTCCCGGGGCTCCATCTTGGTGAAGGCCTTCGCCTCCGATTCGTTTGCGAAGACGATGTCAACGTAGTTCTCGATAAGATTATGGAAGAAGGCGTCATTGGATTCGACGACATTGTAGGAAGCCATGTCAATCGAAATTGTGCAGCCGGCCGCTTTGGCAAGCCGTACCGCCTTAGAAATCAGTTCCTGGTTCTGGACCAGATATCCCTCTATGTGGAAATAGTCATATCCCTGGAAAAACTCCTCCTGGAGGTCGTCAGGGCCGAGTTCGAGGGTCGCGCCCATATAGTCCGCGAAGGTCCTTTCTGCGTTTGCGCCGGTAATGAAGACCATGCAGCGGCCGCTGGATTTCCTGCTGTAGAGCATCTGCGCCTTGACCCCGTACTGTTCCATGGTGCTCTTGAAGAGGTTCCCGAGATCGTCGTTGCCGATTTTCCCGAGGAAGCCGGATGGCATCCCGAAGATGGAGGTGCAGGTAATAGTGTTGGCTGCAGAGCCGCCGGGGACGTATTTTACGCCATATTCTTTAAGAGCTTCCCAAATCCGGTCACCCGTTTCCATGTCGACGTGCTGCATGCTGCCGAGGGGGAGATGGTATTTGCGGAGAAGGCCGTCGTCCGGAAGGACGGCAAGGATGTCTGTCAGTGCGTTGCCGATGCCGAGAATTGATTTCATATCAGAGATGCTGTTGACTTACAAATATACGCTTTTTTCATTAAATTTGCAGCATGGACAGAAGACTCTCAAATGTGCTCCGGTGCGTCGGCTCGCTTGCTCTTGCGGCCGTGCTGCTGTATTTCTCTTTCCGGGAGATGGACTGGATGGAGTTTTTGGGAGTGCTGTCCTCCTGCAGGTGGGGCTATGTAATTGCCGCCCTGTGCATCGGTCTGGCCGTGTATTTTATCCGCGCTCTCCGCTGGAAAATGCTTCTGGAGCCGATAGACCCCTCGATACCCCTGATAAATGTATTCAACTCCGTCAATATCGGCATGATGACAAACCTCGTCCTCCCGAGGGTGGGGGAGCTGGTCCGCTGCGGCTTCATTACGAGGCATTCCGGCCAGGATAGCGACGGGAAGCGCCTCGCTACGGTTGACAAGGTCTTCGGGACAGTCCTTGTGGAGCGTATCTGGGACATGATTTTCGCCCTTCTGACGATGGTCCTGGTGTTCTTCCTGATGTGGGACCGTTTCGGGGATTTCATTTCTGAAAACATCCTTTCCAGCGCCGGTGCAAGGACTTCCACGGTGCTGATTCTCTGCGCTGTCGTAGTTCTTCTTGCCGCCCTGGTATTCCTTAGCTGGAAGTTTTCTTCGCGTGGAGGAATCTTTTCCAGGATATGGGAAGTAATAACCGGAGTCTCCGACGGGCTGAAGACCTGTCTCCATATGAAAAAGTCAGGACGCTTCCTGCTCTATACCCTTGCGGTCTGGGTGTGTTACACCTTGACCATGGAGTGTACCCTCCTTGCCCTCCATGGCATCGGGGTCGGGACTGATTTAGGAGACGCCCTCTTTCTAATGTTCGTCGGGTCCATAAGTTCTCTGGTCCCCGTTCCCGGCGGCTTCGGCGCCTATCATGCCCTTGTGGCGGGAGCGATTGCGGCCCTCTGGGGGCTCCCGTTCGCAACCGGGCTCATAGTAGCGACCCTCTCTCATGAAACGCAGACCCTTGCCGCCATCCTGGGCGGCGGTTTCTCTTCCGTCTATGAGGCGGTGGTAAAGGGGAAGTGATTATTCGATAACCAGGGAGACCGGGCAGTGGTCCGAGCCGAAAACCTCGTTGTGTATATCTGTGGAGACGATTCTGTCCTTCAGCTCGTTCGATACGACAAAGTAGTCGATACGCCAGCCGGCATTGTTTTCCCTGGCCCGGAAGCGGTATGACCACCAGGAATACTTCACCTCGTCGGGGTGCTGGAAGCGCCATGAGTCTGTGAATCCAGAGCCGAGAAGGTCTGTGAACTTTCCTCTTTCTTCGTCGGTAAAACCGGCATTTCGGCGGTTTGCAGCGGGATTTTTTATATCGATTTCCTCATGGGCCACGTTGAGGTCCCCACAGATTATTGCCGGTTTTCCCAGCGAGAGGACCCATGAGCGGAAGGCATCTTCCCAGCCCATCCTGTAGTCCAGCCGCCGGAGCCCGTCCTGGGAGTTCGGGACATAGACGCAGACGAGGAAAAAGTCCTCGTATTCGAGGGTGACCGTCCGGCCTTCGTGATCATGTTCCTCCACCCCGATTCCGTAACGGACGGAAAGGGGTTCATGCTTTGTAAAGATTGCTGTCCCGGAATAGCCCTTTTTCTCGGCATAGTTCCAGTAGGAGTGGTATCCTTCGAAGGAAAGGTCAATCTGACCCTCCTGCAACTTTGTTTCCTGAAGGCAGAAAAAGTCGGCGTCAAAAGAGCGGAAGATATCGGCAAAGCCCTTTCCGGCAACGGCGCGGAGCCCGTTTACGTTCCAAGAGACGAATTTCAGCATACCTAATCCAGGGTCCATGATGCCCCGTCCTTTGTGTCTTTAATTGAGATTCCGTATTCTTTCAGAAGGTCGCGGATCCGGTCGCTTTCGGCCCAGTTCTTTTCTGCGCGGGCCTTTTTGCGCTCCTCAAGGACCAGCTCCATGGCCCCTTCCAGGGCCTTTTCGGCCTTCCCGGAGCCGCCTGCCTCTTCTTCGTCAATGAGTCCGAGGACTCCGCATACCACCTCGTCGAAGAGTTTTCCGAGCGCCTCGAGGTCGGCGGGGGAGAGGGAGATTCTCTTTTCCTTTGCGGAATTGACTATTCGTACCGCCTCGAAGATATGTGCGATGGCAATCGGGGTGTTCAGGTCGTCGCAGAGGGCGTCGTAAACTCCTTCGATTATGGCTGAAATTTCTTCGGAAACCGGCTCATCCGCTTTTGCCGCGGCGCTGAGGGAGCGGAGGTCCCGGGCGGCGAGCATGATTCTTTTATATCCCTTCTCGGATCCCTGCAGGGCCTCATTGCTGAAATCGAGGGTGCTGCGGTAGTGGGCCTGGAGAATGAAGAAGCGGATTGTCATCGGGGAGTATGGCTGGGTTAGGATGGGATGGGATCCCGAGAACAGCTCCGGCAGGGTTATGAAATTGCCGAGGGATTTTCCCATCTTCTGGCCATTTATGGTAATCATATTGTTGTGGACCCAGTAATGGACGCCCTGAGTGCCCCTGGAGGCCTGATTCTGGGCTATTTCGCACTCATGGTGGGGGAACATCAGGTCCATTCCGCCTCCGTGGATGTCGAACTCCTGACCGAGATATTTCTCGCCCATGACCGAGCACTCCAGGTGCCAGCCGGGGAAGCCGTCGCCCCAGGGGGAGGGCCAGCGCATGATGTGCTCCGGCTCCGCCTTTTTCCAGAGGGCAAAGTCGTAAGGGGCCTTTTTGTCGCCCTGGCCGTCGAGGGAACGCGTCCCTTCGAGGGTGGCTTCGAGGGTTCGTCCGGAAAGGACGCCGTAGTTGAAGTCGCGGTTGTATTTCTCGACATCGAAATATACCGACCCGTTGCTGACATAGGCGTAGCCCTTGTCCAGGATCTTCTTTATCGCTTCAATCTGTTCGATGATATGGCCGGAGGCGCGCGGCTCGATGGAAGGGGACTCTACGTTCAGCTTCCGCATCGCTTCGTGGTACCGCTCCGTATATGTCTGGACGACCTCCATCGGCTCCAGCTCCTCGAGGCGGGCCTTCTTTGCAATCTTGTCTTCTCCCTCGTCGGCATCGTGCTCCAGATGGCCTACGTCGGTGATATTACGGACGTAGCGCACCTTGTATCCGAGGTGTTTCAGAAGGCGGAACAACACGTCGTAAGTGACCCCCGGGCGGGCGTGGCCGAGGTGGGCCTCCCCATAGACGGTAGGGCCGCAGACATACATTCCGACGTGGCCGGGGTGAATCGGCACGAAGAGTTCCTTCTGCCGGGTCATGGTATTGGTAAGGAAGAGATTACGCATCTTCAGTCGAATTTGGAAAGGTAAATTTAGGAACATTATCCGACCTATCCAAATTTTGATGTATCTTTGCAGGAGGTAAAAGAGAATGCCATGGTGATAGACGGAAAACAGATAGCCCGGGACCTCAAGTCTTCAGTGGCGGAAAGGGTGAAGGAAAGTTCTGAGAGAATCGGCAGGGCTCCCCAGCTTGTCGTTATCCTTGTCGGGGAAGACCCGGCGAGCGAGGTCTATGTCCGAAATAAGGCAAAGGCCTGCGAAGAGGTCGGAATCCTTAACCGGACGGTCCGTCTTGACGCCTCTACGCCGGAGGAGGAACTGCTGTCCCTGCTCCGTTCCCTGAACGCCGATCCGAAGGTGGACGGTATCCTCGTCCAACTTCCTCTCCCTCAGCATATTGACGAAGCGAAAGTCATCGCGACCATTGACCGTGAAAAAGATGTGGACGGCTTCCATCCGCTCAACGTCGCCGGACTCTGGCAGAAAACTCCCCATATGGCTCCGTGCACCCCTAAGGGCATTATGAAACTTCTTGCTGCGGCCGGGGTGGATCCGAAAGGAAAGAGGGCCGTTGTTATCGGGCGTTCCAGGATTGTAGGCCTTCCCGTTGCAAAAATGCTTCTGGACGCCAACGCAACCGTGACTCTCTGCCATACGCGGACAGTCGATCTCGCTTCCGTGACCCGCGAAGCCGAGATTCTCGTCGTAGCGGCCGGCTCGGCGAGGATGGTCACCGGGGACATGGTTTCCGAGGGAGTCACCGTTATTGACGTCGGAATGAACCGGGACCCTCTTACAAATAAACTGTGCGGCGATGTCGATTTCGACACCGTCGCACCCAAAGCATCTGCGATTACTCCTGTTCCCGGCGGCGTAGGCCCTATGACCATTGCCTGCCTGATGGAGAATACGCTGGAGTGTTTCCTACTTCACGCGGACCGCTGATTTTGCACTCTGACTTCTCCTGTCCCGGTGCTCCCTTGTCTGGGAGTGGTGGACCGAGGCCTTCGTGACCGGGCGGCGCACAAGGGCGGGCCTTGAAACGCTGGCCTTTGTCTTCACCATGGTGAGCGGATAGGTGGGAACATTGGTATTGTATTCCAGATAATCGACATCCTGGCCGTTCATGAAGGCGCGGATATACTGCATGATGGCGAAGGTGGTGAGCTCTTCCTTGGTTGAAATCGTCACATAGACATCGCAGCCGGAAATCTCGATTCCCTTGTCGGTCGCGACGGCCGCCCCGAGGTCGAGATTCTCGTCCGAGATAATCCAAATGCCGTGATCGGCCGTGGAGGTACCCTTATAGTCGATTTTCCCGAGGAAGAGTTCATCGACATCCTTTCCGACGGTATCGTCCGTATAGGTTCCGAGGTACTGGGAGCGGAAATACATGTTGTGGTTGCTCCAGTCGAACTCGGTGACGAGGTATTCCTGGTCCATGACGGTTCCTTCCTTTGCCTTGATGCTCTCGCCGGTTTCCCATCCGCGGACATCGTAGGAGAGGTTCGCCTCTTCTTTTTCTACCGTAAGGACATAGGAAACATTCTCGGTGTTACCCTTTTCGTCCGGATATGTCTTTCCGGTCACCGTCCATTCTCCGAGCCACTTTGAGTAGTCCTCAATGGGCTCCTCTTCCTTCAGGGTAAAGGTTGTTTTGGCATAATCTCCTGTTGCATAGCCGCTTGCGTTCATTGCCACGAGATACATGTTCCAGGTTCCCATTCTCATCCTGTCGAGCAGGTAGTCCTGGGCATCGGCGGTGTAGAAGTAGTCGGTAACCTTTTCATTGTAGTATTCTGCGTCGCTGCGGTAGTACTCGGCTTCTTTCTGGAAGAAGGCGAGGGGATCGTTGTTGTACAGTTCTTTAAGGTCGTCCGGGGAAATCGAAAGGAGAATGTAGTAGGTTACGCCCGGGCAATAAACCTGGAACTTTTCGACACGGGAGATATATCCGTCGTCTTCAGTATAATCCTCCCTGTCGATGTATTTGATGCTCCAGTCGGCGCGCTCGTGGAGAGTAACGTTGGTTATACGCCCGTCGTTTCCGTTTTCATCCCCGTTTCCCTTTCCGTCCCGGCCCCGTACGGTATGGCGGCTGCACGAGGAGAAGGCGAGAAGAGAAGTGATAAGGGCTACGGAGAGCCAAAGCATTGATTTTCTCATGGTGTTTCTTATTGGTTTCCCTACTAAGATGCAAAAAACCGGCCAGGCGTTTCTGCCAGGCCGGTAATTCATAAGAATCGATTAAAGATCGTTCATCGCTGCGGCGGCTTCGTTCGTGTTGGTTACCACTATATCCTGGTAATCCTTCAGACCGGTGCCGGCCGGGATGAGGTGACCGCAGATGACGTTCTCCTTAAGACCTTCGAGGTTGTCAATCCTGCCGCGGATGGCCGCTTCGCTAAGCACCTTCGTGGTCTCCTGGAAGGAGGCGGCGGAGATGAAGCTTCCGGTCTTGAGGGCGGCGCGGGTGATTCCCTGGAGAACCAGTCCGGCGGTAGCGGGACGGGCCTCGCGGGCTACAATCATCCTGGAACCCTGACGCTCGAGCGAAGCATTTTCGCTGCGCAGCTCACGGGCGCCGATAATCTGGTCTGCCTCGTATTTGACGCTGTCGCCGGGATCTTCGATATAGAACTTCCCGTAGATGGCGTCGTTGCGGTCCATGAACTCCCACTTGTCGACCAGTTCCTCCGGCAGGAATTCGGTGTCGCCGGGATCGTTGATCTCGACTTTCCGCATCATCTGGCGGACAATGATCTCGAAGTGCTTGTCATTGATCTTCACACCCTGGAGGCGGTAAACGGCCTGGATCTCATTGACAATGTATTCCTGGGCCTTGACCGGTCCGAGGACGCGGAGAATGTCAGTAGGGGAGATACCACCGTCGGAGAGCCGGGTTCCGGCCTTGACATAGTCGTTCTCCTGAACGAGGATCTGCTTGGTCATCGGAACGAGGTAGTGCTTCTCTACACCTGCCTTGTTGCGGACGAGGATCTCGCGGTTTCCTCTCTTGACCTTGCCCATGATGACCTCTCCGTTGATTTCGGAGATGATGGCAGGGTTGGAAGGATTGCGGGCCTCGAAGAGTTCCGTAACGCGCGGGAGACCTCCGGTGATATCGTTGGCCTTTCCGATTGCGCGCGGAATCTTGATGATGACGTCGCCGACCTTAACCTTGTCACCGTCGCCAGCCATGACGTGGGCACCGACCGGCAGGTTGTACTGCCTGAGGGTCTCACCCTGCTCGGAGGTGATGAGGATGGACGGGTTCTTGGTCTTGTCACGGGATTCGATGATGACCTTGTCCTGGGACATGGACATCTCGTCCCCGTTATCCTCGCGGAAGGTCTGGCCTTCGATCATGTTCTCGAAACGGAGGATTCCGCCGGCCTCGACGATGGTCGTGGCATTGTACGGATCCCATTCGCAGATCAGGTCACCCTTCTTCACCTTGGCACCGTCACCGAAGTACAGGACAGAGCCGTAGGGCACATCGTAGTGGGAATAGGTGATTCCGGTGTTCTCATCCACGATGCTGACCTCAGTCGTACGGCTGACGACGATGTCGTTCTTGTTGCCTTCGTCGTCAACCCTCTGTACGGTACGGAGTTCCTCGAACACGAGTTTGCCGTCATACTTGGACTCGATGGACGAATCAGCCGTGGCGCTGGATGCGGTACCACCGACGTGGAAGGTACGGAGCGTAAGCTGGGTACCCGGCTCACCGATGGACTGTGCCGCGATAACGCCGACAACCTCGCCCTTCTCGACCATACGGCTCGTCGCAAGGTTACGTCCGTAGCACTTGGCGCAGACACCCTTGCGGGACTCGCAGGTAAGGACGCTGCGGATTTCGACCTGCTCGATAGGGAGAGAGTCGATAAGGGCAGCGGTATCCTCGCGGATTTCCTCTCCGGCGGAGATGATGAGCTCCCCGGTCAGCGGGTTGAAGATATCATGGACGGAAGTACGGCCGAGGATTCGCTCGCCGAGGGATTCGACGACTTCGTCCTTGTTCTTGATGGCCGTTGCGATGAGGCCGCGGAGGGTTCCGCAGTCCTCTTCCGTGATGATGACATCGTGGGAAACATCGACGAGACGCCTCGTCAGGTAACCGGCATCCGCCGTCTTGAGGGCGGTATCGGCAAGACCCTTACGGGCACCGTGCGTGGAGATGAAGTACTCGAGCACCGACATTCCTTCCTTCAGGTTGGAGACGATCGGGTTCTCGATGATTTCCGCTCCGGCGGCTCCGGACTTCTGCGGCTTGGCCATAAGGCCTCGCATACCGCAGAGCTGCTTGATCTGCTGGGTTGAACCGCGGGCTCCGGAGTCCAGCATCATATAAACCGGGTTGAAGCCCTGCTGGTCGGCGGAAATCTGCTTTTCAACGATGCTGGTCAGGCGGTTGTCCGTAGCTGTCCACAGGTCGATGACCTTGTTGTAGCGCTCGTTGTTCGTGAGGAAGCCCATCGCGTAGTTCATCTTGATGTTCTCGACCTCCTTGTATCCTTGCTCGATGAGTTTGGTCTTCTCCTCAGGAATGAGGACGTCGCCGAGGTTGAAGGAGATACCGGCGCGGAACGCCTGGTCGTATCCGAGATTCTTGATATCATCGAGGAACTTCGCTGTGCGGGTCACACCCGTCGACTTGATGACGAGGGTGATGATCTTGCGGAGAGCTTTCTTTCCGAGGACCTCGTTGACATAGGGGACCTCGTCCGGAACAAACTGATTGACAATGATTCGTCCTGCGGTCGTCTCGATCATTCTGGTTCCCTTGGAAGGATCCTGCTTGTCGGCGGCGATGCGGACGTTGATCTTTGCGTGCATGTCAATCGCCTTCTCGTTGTAGGCGATGATGACCTCTTCCGGTCCGTAGAAGGACATTCCCTCTCCCTTGGCGCCGGGACGGATCTTGGTGATGTAGTACAGACCGAGAACCATATCCTGCGAAGGAACGGTAATCGGGCTTCCGTTGGCGGGGTTGAGGATGTTCTGGCTTCCGAGCATGAGGAGCTGCGCCTCCATGATGGCGGCGTTTCCGAGCGGAAGGTGGACAGCCATCTGGTCACCGTCGAAGTCGGCGTTGAAAGCCGTACATGCGAGCGGATGGAGCTGGATGGCCTTGCCTTCGATCATCCTCGGCTGGAAGGCCTGGATACCGAGACGGTGGAGGGTAGGTGCACGGTTGAGGAGCACCGGGTGGCCCTTCATGACATTCTCGAGGATATCCCAGATGACGGGTTCCCTGCGGTCCACGATCTTCTTCGCGCTCTTAACCGTCTTGACGATTCCGCGCTCGATGAGTTTGCGGATGATAAACGGTTTGTAGAGCTCGGCAGCCATGAACTTCGGGAGACCGCACTCATGCATGTTGAGTTCCGGTCCGACGACGATAACGCTTCGGGCGGAGTAGTCAACCCTCTTTCCGAGGAGGTTCTGGCGGAAGCGGCCCTGCTTTCCCTTGAGCGAATCGCTGAGGGACTTGAGGGCACGGTTGGTTTCGCTCTTGACCGCGCTGGACTTCTTGGAATTGTCAAACAGGGAGTCGACAGCTTCCTGGAGCATGCGCTTTTCATTGCGGAGGATGACTTCCGGGGCCTTGATCTCGAGGAGTTTCTTCAACCGGTTGTTGCGGATGATGACCCTGCGGTAGAGATCATTGAGGTCGGAGGTTGCGAACCTGCCGCCGTCGAGCGGAACGAGCGGACGGAGATCCGGAGGGGTGACGGGCACCACCTTCATGATCATCCATTCCGGACGGTTGATGTCCTTGGACTCCTGGAACCACTTTACAACGGAGAGGCGCTTGAGGATTTCGGCCTTGCGCTGCTGGGAAGACTCGGTACGCATCTGCTGGCGGAGGGACTTGCCGAGTTCATCGACGTCGACTTCCTTGAGCAGGTCATAGATGCCTTCCGCACCCATCTTGGCGACGAATTTCGAAGGATCGTCGTCAGCGAGGGAGCTGTTGTCGGGAATCAGGTCCATGATGGTCATGTACTCGTCCTCGGAGAGGAGGTCGAACTTGGAAATCGGGGGCATTTCTTCCCCGAGATGGTCGTTGACCGCACCCTCGCGGATGACGATGTACTTCTCATAATAGATTACGGACTCCAGTTTCTTGGACGGGATGCCGAGGAGGGCGGAAATCTTGTTCGGAGCGCTCTTGAAGTACCAGATGTGGGCTACAGGGACGGTCAGGGTGATGTGACCCATCCTTTCCCTTCTCACCTTCTTTTCGGTAACCTCGACACCGCAGCGGTCGCAGACGATTCCGCGGTAGCGGATCCTCTTGTACTTGCCGCAGTAGCACTCGTAATCCCTCGTCGGTCCGAAAATCTTCTCGCAGAAGAGACCGTCCCGTTCCGGCTTGTAAGTGCGGTAGTTGACCGTTTCCGGTTTGAGGACCTCGCCGCAGGAACGTGCGGTGATATCCTCCGGAGAAGCCAGTGAGATGCTGATCCGAGAGAAGTTGTTCTTGACCTTGGTATCCTTATTATTGAAATTAGGCATATCTCTATCGTATCAAATTAATCCAATGTGACTTTGAGTCCGAGTCCCCTGAGCTCGTGGAGGAGTACGTTGAGCGACTCCGGAATGCCGGGAGTAGGCATCGGGTCACCCTTTACGATGGCCTCGTAGGTCTTCGAACGGCCGGTCACGTCGTCGGACTTGACGGTGAGGATCTCCTGGAGGGCATTGGCTGCGCCGAATGCCTCGAGGGCCCAGACCTCCATTTCTCCGAAACGCTGACCGCCGAACTGGGCCTTACCGCCGAGCGGCTGCTGGGTGATGAGGGAGTACGGTCCGATGGATCTTGCATGCATCTTGTCATCGACCATATGGCCGAGTTTGATCATGTAGATGACGCCGACGGTCGCGGGCTGGTCGAACCAGTCGCCGGTTCCGCCGTCGCGGAGGCGGGTCTTACCAAATCTCGGAACACCGGCTTTGTCGGTGTATTCGCAGATTTCATCGATGGAGGCACCGTCGAAGATCGGGGTGGAGAACTTGAGTCCAAGTTCGGCACCGGCCCATCCGAGAACGGTCTCGTAAATCTGGCCGAGGTTCATTCGGGAAGGTACGCCCAGCGGGTTCAGCACGATGTCGACAGGAGTTCCGTCCTCGAGGAACGGCATGTCCTCCTGGCGGACAATCTTTGCGACGATACCCTTGTTGCCGTGTCGTCCTGCCATCTTGTCACCGACGGTGATCTTCCTCTTCTTGGCGATGTAGACCTTTGCGACCTGCATTACGCCGTTCTGGAGTTCGTCACCGACCTTAATCTTATCGAGCTCGCGTTTCGCCTTTGTTTCGGCTTCCTTGCGGGTGATATTGTAGTTGTTGATAAGGTTACGGACGATTTCGTTGACCTTCTTGTCGGAAGTCCACTTGGAAGTGTTGACGTTGCTGTAGTCGATTCCCTTGAGGATGTCGGCTGTGAAAACCTTGCCCTTGGGAACGATTTCGACTCCGTAGAGATCGCTGATTCCGGCGCTCTTTTCCCCTTCGACCTTTTCAAGGAGCTTGCCGAGGAAGAGGTTGCGGAGTTTTTCCGCGGCCTGGTCGAACTCGCTCTGCTTGATTTCGAGGCGGGCTTTCTGGTCGAGCTTGGAACGCTTTCCATTGGAGGAAACCTTCGAATAGAGCGCGGTCTTGATGACTGTGCCGCTGAGGGAAGGATTGGCCTTGAGGGAAGCATCCTTGACATCGCCGGCCTTGTCGCCGAAGATGGCCTTGAGGAGCTTCTCTTCCGGGGAAGGATCGCTCTCACCCTTCGGGGTGATTTTACCGATCATGATGTCACCCGGCTCGATATGGGCACCGATGCGGATGATACCGTTGTCGTCGAGGTCCTTCGTGGCGTCTTCGCTGACATTCGGGATATCGGATGTAAGTTCCTCCATGCCGCGCTTGGTCTCCCTCACCTCGGTGAGGTATTCGTCGACATGGACGGAAGTGAGGGCATCCCACTTGACCATCTCTTCAGAAAGGACGATGGCATCCTCGTAGTTGTATCCCTTCCAGGGCATGAACGCCACCTTGAGGTTCCGTCCGAGGGCGAGTTCGCCGTCCTGGGTAGCGTAACCTTCCGTGATTACCTGGCCTTTCTCCACCTTGTCTCCCTTCCGGACAATCGGCTTGAGGAGGACGGTGGTGTTCTGGTTGGTCTTACGGAAAATCGGAAGCTTATAGACGGTCTCGTCCGGGCTGAAGCTGACGAATTTCTCGTCGGGGGAGCGGTCGTATTTGATGCGGATTTCGTTGGCGTCGACATAGGTTACCGTACCCTTGCGCTCGGCAAGAATCTGGGTCCTGGAGTCGATACAGACGCGCTCTTCGAGGCCGGTACCCACAATCGGGGATTCCGGGGTGAGGAGCGGAACGGCCTGACGCATCATGTTCGCACCCATGAGGGCGCGGTGGGCGTCGTCATGCTCGAGGAACGGAATCAGGGAAGCAGCGACCGAAGCCATCTGGTTCGGGGCTACGTCCATGTAGTTTACCTCTTCGCGGGTTACGACAGGGAAATCGGCCTCGTAACGGCACTGGATGCGGTCGTCGAGGATTTCTCCGTCATCGCTGATGCGGACATTGGCAAGGGAAACGTACTTGCTCTCTTCCTCTTCAGCGCTCATGAATTTCCAACCGGTGCTGCTGAGATCCACTTTTCCATCCTTAACCTCACGGTAGGGGGTCTCGATGAATCCGAGCCCGTTGATGCGCGCATATACGCACAGGGAAGAGATCAGACCGATATTCGGACCTTCCGGAGATTCGATAGGGCAGAGACGGCCGTAATGGGTATAGTGGACGTCACGGACCTCGAAGCCGGCCCTTTCACGGGAAAGACCTCCGGGGCCGAGGGCGGAAAGACGCCTCTTGTGGGTAACTTCCGCGAGCGGGTTGGTCTGGTCCATGAACTGGGAGAGCTGGCTCGTTCCGAAGAAGGAATTGATCACGGAAGAGAGGGTCTTCGCATTGATCAGGTCCACGGGGTTGAACTGCTCGCTGTCGCGTACGTTCATCTTCTCGCGAATCGTACGGGCCATTCTGGACAGGCCTACGCTGAAC
>JAFSSE010000039.1 GCA_017445755.1 Bacteroidales bacterium
AAAACCTCCTCGAAAAACTCGCCAGAAAGCACAATATGTTGCTTTCGCCGGTCGCTTGAGTATCGATGGCAGAAAAACGGTTCATTAGAAGTGTCTTTGTGTGTATTCTCAATGAGGATGGCGTCGTTTTTCAAGAAAAATTCGGTGTCCTGACAACGGAGCTTGAGCAAATGCTCGGTGTCATGCAGGCACATGATGTGTCCGAGGTCTGCATGGAGAGTACCAGCATCTACTGGATGCCGGTATGGCGCGTGTTGGAGCCTTACTTCGAGTTGAAGCTGGTGAACCCCTACTTCATCAAGCAGCTTCCGGGAAAGAAGAGTGACGTGAAGGATGCGGAGTGGATAGCCACCTGCCTGCTCAAGGCGATCTATCCCCGAACGATCAAAAAGCATGGCCGGGATACGGTCGTGGGTTCGCTTACCGGCGTTAGCGTCCATCCTATGCTCGCGAATTGGCCCCGCAGGGGCAGGGATATGGCCGGCTCCGATGCGTGCTGAAGGTTTTTTTTACAGAAAAAATGCTTAAATTTACGAAATTTATGAAACCATGAGAATTTTCAAAAGAATCCTCCCGGCCGTTGCCGTCCTCTTCCTGCTGGCAGCCTGCGGTCCCTCCCGTTACACGAATTCGAGCGTAAACCTCTCTACCATCCCGGAATATGCCTTCATCCAGCCGTATGCCAGGATCACCCTCTATGGCGACGACGGGAAGGGATACTACGATGAAGAGTCCTCCCGCACCTCGTCCCGGGTTATTTCGAATATCATCAATTCCGAGCGTTTCCCCTTCTCTGACATGATTCCCGCCGACTACAGCGGCGAGAACCAGGACATCGCCAACTGGCTCAAGACCTTCCCGGACGTGGATCCCGGCAAGGCCGACCGGCTCCGCATCCCCAAGTCGCTGAAGAAGATGCTGGACGAGAGCGGCCTCCGCTACGGGATTGTCATCTACTCCTATGGATATGTCCAGACCGTGAAGGGCTATCAGAAGGAAAAGGTGGAGAAAGCGGCCTCCAAAGTCATCGACAAGGCCATCCAGGAACTCACTGGCATCAGCGGCCTGACCAACCCGTCCCGCGACTACTCCGTCAGTTCCCCTTACGGCAATGTCCTCTATTGCGCCGTCATCGACGGGGAAACGGACCGGGTCATCCACTTTGTCAATGAAACCCCGACTTTCGCCTCCCACCCGGAGGACAACGGCAACGTGAGCGACCTGCTGCACAAGCTTCTCAAGGAATTCATCCGATAACATAATTCATCAACAGAACCATGAAAATCACTAAATTACTCGGCCTTCTGGCCGCGTGCTGCCTTATCGTGGCCACGCCGTCCTGCACCAAGGACAATTCCGGAAAAAAGGAAGAAGAGAAACAGGATGGAAAGATAACCTCCCTCAAAGGAACCACATGGACCACGTCTGACCTTCTGGGAATCGGTACCCTGACCCTCTCCTTCACCGAAAAGGAAGCCACGCTCAAGCGCACCTCCGAGAGCGGTTCGACCAGCACTACTTACCCTTACACGTTCAGCAACGGGACGATGAAGACCAAGGGAAAACTGTTGAATGATATCGAACAGGATCTCGTCGGCACCGTAACCGGGACGTCTATGAACGTAGAATTCTCCAAGAGCGGCAACTTTATCTTCTCCAAGAAATAAGACCGACACGCCCGAAAGGGAGAACTGCCTCGTCCACGAAAACGCCCTTCATGCTGCCTCTTCTTTCTCTCCCATGAAAGGGAAATGCGGTGGGAGTAAATAGGAAAAGAAGAAAGGGATATAACAATCTTTGCCGATGGAACGACGTCAGACATATACCCTTGAAGCGTGGACGGACGAAGGCGAGGTCCGGTTCTCGGGGCAGGGGCTTTCCTGGCAGCTATGGATATACGAGGAGGACGCTTCCATCGACAATCCCTCCGGGAATATGACCTGGGAGGATTATGAACGGTTGACCTGTATGATTTGGTCCCGGGGCATGTTCCTTCTTTCGCAGGGGGCGTTCCGTGAATCCTATGACTGTTTCTTGGACGGAGCGAGGGTCTGTGAAGAGGCGGTCAGGGCGCTCAAGGTTCCTGCCGATGGCGGTTTGCATCCTTTCCTCATTGCCTTCGACGACATGTATGATGGTTGTCATCGGGCTGCGATGGAGGAAGGATACACCTTGGAAGAAGTCTTCGAGGAGGATGCCATCCAGGATATCCGGCGGGGGCTATGGGAGAAAGCGCCCGAAGACGATCGGATCATGAGAGACTTCATCCAACGGCCCTCACCTATTACCTGACGGAATACAAGTAGCAGCGAGGGGTTGAACGCTGTAGAGGGTGGCCCCAAGGGCTACTCGCCGGACTTCCGGTTCTGCTCCAGGAAATCCCGGACGTAGTTGAAGTAGAGTTCCCGGTGCTCCGGGCTGAAGAAGCCGTGTCCGGCGCCGAAGAGGAGATGGAACTCGAATTCCCGGCCGGCTGCATTCAGCGCCGTGACGGCCTTGGCGGAATATTCGGGCTTTACGAGGCCGTCGTCGGTCCCGTGGAGGATCAGGAACTTTCCGGGATACTTGACGATTTCCTCATAGACGTCAAGCCCGTCCTGAAAGAAGCATTCGTAGTATTTCCGGCCGATCTGAAGGCCCATCAGGGTGTAAT
>JAFSSE010000005.1 GCA_017445755.1 Bacteroidales bacterium
CAGTGATGCAGATGTCCCGGTTAATGGTATGGTCAACAGCATTCTCGGATGACGAACGCTCGGAAACAGAATACCGGCCTTCGGCAGATGAGACCCCGCTCACGTTGTCCGGCTTGCCCCCGGAAAACAGGGACAACAGCAGAGACAATATCAGAACGCAACACTTCATCATCGCAAAAATACACATTTTCACGCAGCGGAGCAAGAGAAATCAGCATAGGGACAAAGGCCCACAGAAGAAAAATAAGATTCTATCAGAAAGGTCATTGATTGATGAATTTTACGATGGCAAAGACAAAGTTAAGCATTTTTACCGATATGCCCTTGCCGATAATTTTGCTTTCTTGTGATTTTTCGTTACATTTGTGGGAAATTTCTAACAATTCCTACAAATGCAAGAGAATGATGGCAAATACATCTTCGGCGTGGTGAAGGTGGGTGACAAAGGTCAGATAGTAATTCCACGCGATGCACGAAAGCTATATGATATCAAGCCAGGAGACGCCCTGCTGCTCCTTGGCGACCAGAAAGGGATGGCCCTTATTAAAACTGAAATCTTTCAGAGCGCAATCGACCAGGTGATGGAGGGCTTTCCCAAATGAGAAAGCACTGGATAGACAATCTACGCTGGGTGACAGTGCTGCTGGTACTGCTGTACCATGTCGTATATTTTTATAATAACAAGGGTGTATTCGGCGGGATCGGTGGCTTCGGAGAATATCCGGAATTACCACAGTACCAGGATGTTCTGATGTATATCCTGTACCCCTGGTTCATGCCCCTGCTGTTCATTCTGGCCGGAATCAGCGCTCGTTATGCGCTGGAGAAGCGGTCGGCGCGGGAGTGGTTCAAGGCCCGCACACGGAAACTCCTGGTGCCCGGAACCATAGGCCTTCTGGTGCTGCACTGGATGACCGGGTACTTCAATACGGTCGTTGCGGCAAGGCAGGGCGTCTTTGACGGCGTTCCCGCAGTTGGCCGGTATATCATCATGGTATTCAGCGGCATAGGCCCGCTCTGGTTTGTGCAGGTACTGTGGCTGCTTTGCCTGGTACTGCTGGCCGTTCGGGCGCTGGACAGGAAAGATAAGTTCCGGACCTGGTGCGGAAAGGCGAACATCTTCTGGATCATCCTCCTTGGCGTACTGTTCTGGGTGGGAGAGCATACCCTTGTCTATAATCCCAGACCTCAGTCGGCAGACGGCCTCCTGAACCTCTACAAGCCGCTTTTCTACCTCGTACCCTTCCTTCTTGGCTACTTCGTGTTCTCGCATGACGAGGTTCAGGAAAGGGTTCGCAGCGCCTGGATTCCGCTTATGGTCTGCGCAGTGGTTACCGGCGGAGTGCTCATAGGAACCACATTCGGGCAGGACAACACATCGCCCCAGTATCTTGGGAGCCCGCTAAATTGCATCTACGGCTATCTGATGTGCCTTGCAATGATGGGCTGGTTCAAGGCGAAGTTCGACCGGACCGGCCAGTTCGCAAACTACATGACCCGATCCAGCTATGGAATTTATATCGTTCATTACCTTGTGATAGCAAGCTTCGGCTATATGATGAAAACCTACACCCAGCTGCCGCCGTGGTCCATGTACGTAATCCTGACGCTGGCCGTATTCGTCCTTTCTCCTCTGCTTTATGAAATCCTTCACCGCATCCCGGTAGTCAAGTGGTGCGTGTTCGGGGAATAAGGTTCAAATTAACTCAAAAAATCATTGCTTAAAATAACGGAAATGCGTATTTTTGTAAAAGAAAGGTAAAAACACTAACATAACCATAATTCTTTTACACGCATTGCCTATGATAAAAAAATGTTTATCAGGGTTTTCCCTGATGATTGCATTGTCGGTGCTTGTTGGCTGTAAGAACAAGGAGCCGATAACACCTGAACCTCAGACGGCACAGATGACCCTCATCGCCACTCAGGTTGAATCAAAAACGTATCTCGGAACTCCCGAGGGCTCAAAGATTCCAATCTACTGGGAAACCACCGACGAAATCTGGGTCCGGTCGTCTCTTCAGAAAGAAGGTACCTCCGGAGAACGCTTCTCCACTTCAGGTAGCGGAATCACCCTGGGCGGTAAGGTCGCTGAATTCAAAGGCGAAACCCTCGAGAAGGGACCTTATGTCGCCATCTACCCTTACTCTCTTGTAAACTCCTCTTCGGACAACTCCTCGGTTACTATTGAAATGCCGCAGAAGCAGGAGTACAAGAGCGGCAGTTTTGCCCACAACGCAAACCTCGCGGCGGCCCTCTGGAGTAGCGGGAACCGGCTCACTTTCAACAGTATCGCAGGGACTCTCCGCATCAGTCTTACCGGACATTCCGATGTCAGCAAGGTTATTGTAACCGATAAAGATCCCTCCTCTGTCCTCTGGGGAAAGTGCGTCCTCAAAATAAACGGTGAAGGGACAGCGATTGAATCCATAACATGGAGTAACAGCGATGCCAAACGAAACGAAGTCGAAATAGACCTTGAAACGGCAATTTCGCTCAACGGTACGACTCCCTCTGATTTCTACTGCGTAGTACCGGAAGGAGCTTTCGCCAAGGGCTTTACCATTAGTCTTTGTGACTCTGCCGGGAATGTTCTCAATACTGTTTCGAGCGACACCGCTTCGACAGTTAAAGCCAACGAAGTACTCGTCGTATCACTTAACGAAAAGCCCTTCGGAAAGGGTTCAGGAACAGAATCAGACCCTTATTTGATTGCAAAGCCGAGCGATCTTCGGATGATGGCCGAGGTCTGCAGCGGTTCTGATTATGCCTCATATTCTGACAAGCATTTCCGTCAGAGCGCAGATCTTAACATGCTGGACGTCGCCCTCCCTCCGATCGGAATTGACTCCGGTCACGCATTCAAAGGAACATATGACGGCGGCGGATTCACAATCAGCAACCTCTCCCCTGTCGCTGCTTCCGGAAATCCGGCCGGAATGTTCGGCTATACCTCCGGCGCCTCTGTTTCGAACCTTAAGATAGATGGTTACACCAACTCCGGAGACAAGGGTGAGCAGGGTGTAATCGCCGGTCATGCTGTCAACAGCACCTTCAGCGACATCAGCATAAACGCAAATGTCAATTTTGTCATGTGCGCATGCGGCGGTGTTGTCGGTTACATGGAAGGTGGAAAGATCGAAAACTGCTCGCTCCAGGGTTTCGTACATGATGAAAAATACGGTGATTTCCAAGGAATTACCGTTGTTTCCGCTGTAGGAGGCATTGTCGGCTACGCTTCCGGAGCAGCAATTAGTAACTGCACCGTGAAGGGCGATATTACCGCCGCCGGCGAACAGCTCGGAGGTATTGCCGGCCAGGTCAAAAACTCCACTATTGAAAACTGCCGGATTCTTGACGGGAGTACAGTCACCGGCGACAACTACTATGTCGGCGGCATCGCCGGAGAAATGCTCGAAGGCGGAAAAATCACCGGCTGCGAGGTCCAGGCCCAGGTTGTCTGCTGGTACCCCGGAGCAGCTGGTATTGTCGCCTGGGTACAGAGCGGTGACATCAGCGACTGCGTCGTCGGTTCCAACGCCCTGGTCCGTACGGGTCAGGACAAGGCCGGCGGAATCGTCGCATACATCTATCATAAGAGCGTAGCCCAGAAAGTCAATATCAGTAACTGCGCGGTATATTGCAACGTCGCTGCATCCTATTCCGTAGGCGGAATCGTCGGCGAGTGCAATCCAACCCACAACGATTCCGAAATCAACATCTGGAACTGCGCCTATGTCGGAGGTGAGATAATCGATGCCGGCTACGCTTCGGGCAAATGGACCATGATTGGCGGACTGGTGGCATGGGCCCGCATGGGCAGCACCACTTCGTCGCTCAATATCGTCAACTGTTTCAGCAGTCCTTCCACCATGCGCTGCGACTTCCCCCAGGCACTTGAAGTGGACCTCGGCGGATTCATCGGGGAGCAGGGCGGCTCAAATGCGAGCGTGAACATCCAGGGATGTTACAACACCCTCAACTCCGGAAATCTCATTGTCAACGGAAGCACTTCTCCGAGCAGCAGTTACTACCAGTACGGTTCCCTCGTCGGAAATCCGACAAAGACCAACCTCAAGAGCTGCTTCTACGTCGATGGTGTCCCTCCGATGGGAAAGAACAATTCGGGGAATATGGAGAATGTTGAGCCGATGACAAAGAAACAGATGCTGGACGGGACCCTGCTTGGCGAACTGAACAGTTTCCAGAGCTCATACTCCGGACCTTTGACACTGAAGAAATGGGTTGCAAGTCCGGATGGCCTTCCAATTCTCGACGGGATTGCGGCAAATCCTTCTATCGGCAAGCAGAAACCGCTCAGGGTCAGTCTTATCGGCGACTCCCTGTCATCATTCGACGGTTATGCGCCCCATGGATACCAGGGCAGCCGCGCCCCTAACGGATACCGCTGCCACTACCCTACCAGCGACGGCAATGTCACATCGGCAGCCCAGACATACTGGTACATGCTTACATACGATCTTTTGTCGAACGCTGTCTGGGACACCAACCTCGCCTTCTCCGGGACTGCAGTAACCCGCTGCACAAACTCATCATATTCAGATAAATACTGGTATGGGCAGGACTTCTGCGCCCGTTACATCGAAAACGGAGGAATGGGATCGCCCGACATTATCATAATCAACGGCGGCGCCAACGACTGGGCCCATGGAATCTACAACATGCTTGGCAGCCAGAAGCTGGAGCGCTATCCCGCCTCGACCCCCCACCGCCCCGGCGACTCTGAAATGAATGCCGTATACGCCGTTGCAGACGGGTGCAAGACCCTTGAAGAGGCCAAGCAGCTTCCTGACGGCACCTTCGTTGAAGCTTACGTAAAACTCGTCAGGATGATGACCCTCCAGTATCCCCATGTCAAGATTGTGGTACTTATCCATGACACCCTGACTCCCGATGTCGAGGAGGTTCTCCTGCACATTGCCGACCATTATGACAACTGCCGTGCGGTCGACCTGTATGCCGTCAACGGATTCAACGACTTCGGCTGGGACTTCGAGTATCTCAAGAAAGGATATCAGCCCAACATGCCGAAACACGACCTCGACTGGAGCAAGATCGTTACGACTGGAGACCTGAGGCAGAACAGCAGCGACCATTATTCGGCCCAGGCGATGAAGTTCATCGCCGAGAAGATTTATAAGGAACTCGGTTCATGGCTTGAATCATCCGCTTCTTACAATGAATCAGACAATGGTTCGATTACTGATTTTGACAATATTAACGGAGCATGGTAATGAAAAGAATACATATAATCCCGACTCTGATGTGCCTCGCCGCCATTGCGGCGTCCTGCGCCAAGGAAACCGGAACTCCCGAAGAAGAACTCTCGGGCGAGATTGTAACCCTCGAAGCGACTATCGGGACACCTGTAACCAAGATACATTTCGAAGGAGATAAGGGTACCTACACCGCTACCGGCTGGGAAGCGGACGACTGCATCTGGGTCCGCAGCGACACCCAGCCCTACTGGGAAGGAGGCGATTGCTTCAAGACTTCCCGGGAGGCCATTTCTTCCGACGGTCATTCGGCAAAGTTCACCGGACGCACCCGCAAGGAAGGCCGGCTTGCCGCAGTATATCCGTATCTCTATGTAAACGGGGCTTCGACTAACGACAAGCTTGTTCTGGATATCCCGGCGACCCAGGAGATTCTTCCCGGAGACTGCGCGAAGTATTCCAACGCCGCCGTAGCATTCTGGGCTGACGCCACGGACAAATTCTCCATGAAATATCTCTTCGGTGCCGTCAAGTTCAGCTTGACCGGAGAAGATATTGTGGCAGATCATTTTGAGCTCATGGATGCCCTCTCCTCGAATGCACTCTGGGGCTCATGCACGGTACTTCCGAACTATGAATCGAAGGATATCGCTTCTATTTCCTTCGAAACGGCCCCTTCCTCCAACAAGCTTATACTGAGGCCCCAGGCGGCAGTCACCCTTAGCGCGACTCCGTATGAGTTCTACGTAATGCTTCCCGAAGGATCTCTATCTAACGGCTTTGTCATCAAGGCAGTAGATGCCTCCGGAAAGACAGTTGCAAGCATCTCTTCCGACAAGGACAACTCAATCGTAAGAGGGAAGGTTGTGAAAATGCCCGAGGCGAAACTCTCCAAACCGGTTGAAGGAGAGGCCTTCCTCGAAGGAAGTGGCTTTGAGTCAGATCCTTATATTATCGCGACCGCTGAAGACCTTATCAGCATGTCCACCCTCGTCAACGGGGAAAATGAAAAATATGCAGGCAAGGTCTTCGTCCAGACTGCCGATATAGACATGAACCTGAAGTCATTCTCCCCCATCGGCTCTGCCTCGGCAGCCCCGTTCAAGGGTAACTATGACGGAGGAAACTTCAAGATCAGCAATCTCGCAGCGGAAGGACTCGACAGCAGCAATCCCGCGAGCGGGCTCTTCGGCTATGCGGAGGATGCCACCATCCGGAACGTGAAACTTGAAAACCGTTCCAATTCCGGTTCATTCAACCGGGTCGGCGGACTTGTCGGCTATGCCAAAAACTGCACAATCCAGGGCTGTTCCCTGTCTGGAGGCATTCTTGGAGCTACGGCTAACATGTGTGCCGCCATTGTCGCCGATATGGAAGGCGGAACAGTTGAAGAATGCAAGGCAGAAAATGTAGAAATCACTAACACAAAGAATTACGCCGCAGGAATCGCCGCATACGCCCATGGCGGAGCAACGATTACCTCGTGTACAATCGAGAATGTCAAGGTTTCAGGAGCAAATGAAATCGGAGGTATCGCCGGTAAGACAGACTCCTCGAAAATAACCGCCTGCTCCGCTGTCAAGTCAACTGTTTCGGCTTCATCAGAAGACGCCGGCGCCATTGTTGGCTGGAGCGTTGCAAACAGTGAAATCAGCGGCTGCAGCGTCACTGAAAGCACTGTTACGGTTGGAAGTCACTATGCCGGAGGTATTGTAGGTCTCGTTGAGCTTTCGACCCTCAGCGGCTGCGAAGTTACTCTCTCTTCCATCGGCGGAGGCGAACGGAACGGTGGCATTGCCGGCTATATGAAGAACACTGCAACGACAATCGAGGCGTGCTCCGTAAAGGGCGGCAGTACGGTTTCCGGCGGACTGAACATCGGAGGTATCACCGGATGGATGGACCTTGGTACCATCAGGGGTTGCAGCTTTGTTTCAAGCAAGATAGACGCTACCGGTGACGGGGTCGGAGGTATTGTTGGCCGCGCCATTGCAAAGAATGGCGGAAACAATACCATTGACCTCTGCTGGATTGAAGACAGCGAAATCAAGGGCGCATACAGCGTTGCCGGTATTGTCGGCTATGCATACCCCGATGCAAACGGCGTACTTGACATCATCAACAGCGGTGTACGTTCAGGTATTATCCATCCGACCGCCTGTGACACCGGCGGCGATCCTGCAAAGGGAGATTCCATGTGCGGATCCATCCTCGGATGGATGCGGCTCAAAGATTCCGGCAGCAAGGCCCATATCTACAACTGCTACTCATACATCTCCACGGGATGCTTTATCTGCGACCTCGCGATGTCCCATCCATCATTCGGCGGAATCGTAGGATACGGCAGCATCTCTTCCGCGGGGGAGGCCTTCATCAAGAACTGCGTCAGTTCCCTTGTCCAGAACGATATAGTCCTTGCCGGCTCGGTAATCGCCGATATCAGCAGCGCTTCACAGGTCGGTGCAATCTACGGCCTGCTCCCCAATTCTGCGAATATAAGCGTTTCTGACTGCCACTATATCGATAACCTCTCTCTCGGTGTTGCAGGAGCAAATGTTGTCATTGGGGAGAATTTCAGCTATTCAGCCGATTCATTCTTCAGTAACAGCACCATGATAGAAAAGCTCAACACCTATGTAACGGCCGAGACATCCTATCCTCTGAAGAGATGGTCCCTCTCCGGGAAGTATCCTCTTCCCACTGAGTAACTTCCACTAAACAGGGTGACCGGCCGGTCACCCTGTTTTTTTTATGTACCCTTGCCTGGTAATGATAATCTCGCTAAATTTGTTCCGGAACAAATGAGAAGAATATGAAAAGAGAGATTTGGATTGACTGGCTGAGGATAATCGCCTGCCTTTTCGTCATGATGACCCATTGCTGCGAGTGCTTTTATTTTGGCGACGGCGGAGCCCTTATCCTTACGAAAACGGATGCCTTCTGGGTTACTCTCCTGAATACCTTTACAAGGGCCTGCGTCCCCCTGTTTATAGTTGCATCCAGCTATCTCCAGTTCCCCGTCCACTACCCCACCGGGGTCTTCTTCCGGAAACGCTTTGTAAGAATCCTTATCCCCTTCGCCATATGGACAGTGGTTTATGCCCTCATCTGGGGCAATCCGGTCCAGAACTTCAAGGACCTGCTGCTGAACTTCAACTATTCGGCCGGTCACCTCTGGTTCGTTTACATGCTTCTCGGGGTATATCTTATCATGCCCCTCCTCTCCCCATGGGCCGAGAAGGTCAGCAGGAAAGAACTCCAGATATATCTTGGAATCTGGCTGTTCACGACGATTATCCCCTATATCCGCTACTGGGCGGGAGGCCCCGCTGAAGTCGTTTACGGGCCTTCCGGTATTCCGAATTTAGCAAAATATCCCCTCTGGGGCGAAGCCAGCTGGAACACTTACGGGATATTCTACTATATAAGCGGTTTCATCGGATATTTGCTGCTGGGACTCTATTTCCGGAAATACGTAAAGGAACTCAGCTGGGGAAAAACCCTCGCCATAGCCCTGCCGCTCTTTGCGGCCGGCTTCGGAATCGGTGCCCACGGCTTCTATCATAGGGTAATGGCCGATGCCGGCGGAGTTTTTCCTGTTTCCGGCCCGGTTGGTTTTGCGGCAATCTGGGAAACGACCTGGTTCAACGACACCCTGGGGCTCGCCCTCATGACAATCGCATGGATTCTGATTATCAGGAAATTCAATGGCGAGAGCCCTTTCTACAGGGCAGTCGTCCTGCCGGTATCCAAGGCAAGCTACGGCATGTATTTATGCCATATGGTGGTTCTCAGCAGCGTTTCAACCTGGATATTGGGCTGGCTTAAGCGCGGAGCCGAAGGCGTCCTCGGCTTCTGGACAACCCCCTCCGAGGTCCTTCTGACAGCACTGATTACCTTCAGCGTTACAGCCCTTTTCTGCGTCCTTGTCCAGCGTATCCCCAGGATTGGGAAATACATCGTGGGCTGACGCTCTTTATTGCCCGGAAATCTGATCCTGGAGACGTCTTCCTATTTCGTAGAGAACCGTGTCAAGATGGCTCATGATAGAATGCATAAGGTCATCTTCCGTGGGGAGTTTCCCGATATTCTCAACGAAATAGCAATCTACCACAAATCGTTCTGAATCATCCAGTTCCGCAATTGCGGCACGGACAAACTGCCCTGCTTCATAGTTCACCTCCGGCATGTCTTTCAACGTACCAGAACCGCTGAAAACATAGCGCCCGAGATACTCGACAAACTCGTCGCAGTCCGCGTTGTCTTCAGGAATTGCCCTGTAAACAAAGTGCTCGAGGAGACCGGCTACTACATCGTCGATAATGGCGGAATAAAGCTCGTCGCAGTCGACGGCCAGCTTGTGGTTGAATTCTTCTAACATAAGGCAATTGGTGGTTTTGGAATAACTTTCCAAAGATAGTATTATTTCTTCAAAAAAACCAAACCAGACCAACGGATAATTCAATTCTTCAGCTTTCCGTGGCAGTTCACATACCTAAGCCCGCTGCCGCAGGGACAGGGGTCATCCGGAGCCACATGGGGTATGGCCATCCCGAAAGGAAAGCCCTTCGGCATCATGGCAAGAATTGAATCGAGGGCCTCATTGGTCTCAATAACGTCGGAATAACCTTCCGAAATCGTCGGATGGGGCATTTCCCAGTGGGGATGTTCATCGTCGGAGACATCCTCCTGCTCCGAATAGAAACGGGCTTTCATAAGACCGGTTTCATTCGAGCTGTAGCCGAAGAGAGCCCATTTCGGCAGGGAATCAGCATAGGACGCAACTGTCTCTATACAGGCGTCATAGGCCTCCTGGGAAAGGATTGTATCGGACTTCCGGGTTACTGAGTCGAAAAGGGCGATATAGATGTCCGGATTCTGGGCGCACATCCATATCTCATGTTCCTCCCACCTCAGGGCATCCCCGTCATATCCGAGCCGGAGGAGCATCTCTTCAAGCGCCCTCCCCTCTTCAGTATCAAGCCCATAGGTAAAATATGGGGCCCCGCTTCCGGCCGAACGGGCATCCTCTTCGGTAAAAGGATGGAATTCATAGGGGATATCCGCTTCTGCAAGCGATTTCATAAGGTCATAACCGTTTTCAACGCAGGGTGAGGCCAGCCAGGAAGTCTCACCGTCCTCGAAGCGGTAGAGTTTCAAGGCGGGATTCCTCACTATGAAATCCGTAAGTTTATCCGAATCCAGGTCGGGGTGGGCCTCCATATAGTCCCCGATATATTCGAGGAAGGTGTTTAAAGGAAGAATCCCGAAAAGGTTGAGATAGCCGAGTAAGACCCTCTCGATATCAAAGCGGCCGGAAGTCCTGCCGCGCCGGATTGCAGCCCCGATATGGGGAGCAACTGCGTTGTAGATTTCCTGCGTAATCCAGTAAGACTCATACTGGTCCTCTTCCTCGCAGTGGCTCTCAACTATCCCGGCCATTTCAACGACCGTCGGATAGTCCGGAACCCTAAGGATAAGGGGGCGGTCCGGACCGGTTTCCACAAGGGAACTGAGAAGCATGAGGTCCCGTTCCGGCATAAGGTTCAGCCAGCGGTCGGCAGAACCGGTAAGATAAACCGAGAACTCTGCGACAATTTCCGCCTTGCGCCTTCCCGAAGCAATCTCCTTCCCGAAAACATCAGCGATACTAAGCAGATCCGCTTTTCGGAATCCGCCCAAAAATGACGCTATGTTTGTCTTTTCTCTCATGGGAACTGCAAAGATACAAATTTTTCAATGGTCCCCAAGCACTTCAAAACCGACTACGCGAAGAAAGCCGCCAGTTACAGTGAAACGGATATCGTACCCCGAGAAAGGAAGGCCATAGGTCCGGTCGGGATCGTCCTGGTATGCAGGCCTCGGATCGAGGGCGAGGACCTCCCGAAGGGCCTTTTTCTCCTTCTCAGATAAAGGCAGTTCCACTTCGAAAAGGACCTCGAGGGTCTCTTCCGGAGCACCCGGGACAAAGCCCCGGGAGGCCTCCGGATGGGAATCCGCATAGACGATATAGGGCTTTATGTCATAAATCGGCGTCCCGTCCATAAGGTCCGCACCTTGGACATGGAGCTCACAGTCCTCAATTCTCACAAGAGAGACCGTAGAGAGTCCGAGAGGGTTCGGGCGGTATGGAGACCGCGTTGCGAAAACGCCCATGGAGGCATTCCCGCCGAGCCGGGGAGGCCTCACAAGCGGCTGCCATGAGCAGGCAGTCTCCCTGTTGGCACTAAATCCCCAGATCAGCCAGATCCTGTTGAAGCCGCCGTCTCCAAGAAGGCCCCTCAGAGCTTCCTCACGGCGGAATTCCGGTTCGAATACAATCCGTCCTTCCAGATCATCGGCAAGACCGCTCTGCCTCGGAACCCCGAAACGGGATTGGAGGGGACAGTGATAATATGCTATAGGACGGATTTCCATGTCTTACGAGTCAAGGGCGCTCAGAATAACCTCGGAGAGGGTCGGGTGGGGATGGATGACCTCGGAAAGCTCCCGGGCGGTCATCCCGGCGGCCATAGCGACGGCAATTTCCTCGATAAGGTCCGATGCATGGGCCCCGAAAAGGTGGCAGCCAAGAATCTTCCCTTCCTCTTCGGAAACGATTATCTTGCAGTATCCTTCCGGCGCTCCGGCGCTCTTTGCCTTCCCGTTTGCCCGGAAGAAGGATTTCAGGACACGGAACTTGAGCCCTTCCGAGACGCAATCCTCCTCGGTCTTTCCGACCATAGCCGCTTCAGGAGAAGTAAAGACGACAGCCGGGACAAGTCCAAGATCTATTCCATCGACATCTCCGGAAGAAGGACAGCCGGCGGCGATATGGTTAAGAGCCCGCTTCCCCTGGAAAACGGCAGCATGGGCGAGCATAATACCGCCCGTAATGTCTCCAACCGCGTATACGCCCGGAAGGGATGTCTCCATATACCGGTTGACGACAACACCCCTCGGAGTAGTCTCAATACCGGCAGAAGCGAAATCAATGGATTCCAGGGCAGGACGGCGGCCGACAGCCATGAGGACCGTATCGGCTTCGACGACAAAGGGTTTTTCCTTCGAAACATAGCGGACCGAAAGAGCGGACCCCTGCTTTTCAACCGCCTCTACCTTTGCTGAAGTAACAATTGAAATACCCTTTTTTAAGAGCGTCTGCTTAAGGCGTTTGGATAGATCAGTATCAAATCTCGGAAGAATATCCCTGCAGTACTCAAGGACAGTTACCTCCGACCCGAATGCGCGGTATATCGAAGCGAATTCGAGGCCGATGACCCCAGCCCCGATTACGCAAAGGCGCCGGGGAACCTCTTCGAGGGAAAGCATTTCCTTCGAGCTGACACAGAGTTCGGCTCCGGGAATAGGTAGGGAAGCCGAAACTGAGCCGGTTGCAATGAGTATGAAATCCGATTCAATTTCCCTGTCGCCGACAACTACGGTTCCGCCGTCTTTAATCTCAGCCTTCCCATAGACGAGGTCCAGTTTCCGAAGAAGGAACTCAACCCCGCTCCGAAGCTCCCCTATGACCTGCTCCTTTCTTGCCATCACACGGGAAAAATCGACCTTCCAGCTTGCCTCGACACCGAATTCTCCGGCCATAGAAAGGTCCTCAAGGAATTCGGCGTTACGGCATAGGCACTTTGTAGGAATGCACCCTTCGTTAAGGCAGGTTCCGCCGACGGGTCCATCGGAGACAAGAGTTACATCAAAACCCCTTTTAAGGGCTTCCAGGGCGGACTCATAACCGCCCGGACCGGCGCCAATAACTGTTAACCTCATAGATTTTTCCACTTTAGCACAGGATTCCTTGCTGCCGTTGTTTCGTCAGGACGGCGAACCGGAGTCGAGTGGGGAGCTTCATGAAGGATTGAAGGATCCTCCGCCGCTTCTGCGGCAATCTTACGCATGACGGCAATAAACGCGTCCAGAGTCTCCTTGGACTCGGTTTCCGTCGGCTCAATCATTATCGCCTGATGGAAAAGGAGCGGGAAATAAATTGTCGGAGCATGGAAACCGAAATCGAGAAGACGCTTGGCGAGATCGAGGGTCGTAGCACCTTCAACGCCATCGCGGGATCCGTCATTGACAAAGCCGTCGAAGACGAATTCGTGCTTGCAGATACCCTCTATCGGGAGTTTATAGACATCTTTCAGCATCTCTTTCACATAGTTTGCCGAAAGGGTCGAGTACTTACCAACCAGGGGAAGATTTTCCTTTCCGAGCATCAGAAGATAGGCATAGGCCCGGAGGATGACCCCGAAGTTACCCATGAAACCGGAAACCTGACCCGCAGCATCCTCCGAGGAGGATTCCACTGCAAATCTTCCGTCCTTCCCACGCACTACCCTCGGGCTCGGAAGGCAACGCTCCAGATGCTTTGCCACCCCGACGGGGCCGCTGCCCGGGCCGCCTCCGCCATGAGGCGTGGAGAAGGTCTTGTGGAGGTTCAGGTGCATGATGTCAAAGCCCATGTCCCCGGGACGGACTACGCCGACAAGGGGATTCATATTGGCCCCGTCATAATAAAGGAGACCTCCGACCCCATGGACCAGAGATGCTATTTCCCTGATCTCGGTCTCGAAGAGCCCGAGAGTATTGGGATTTGTCATCATGATTCCAGCCACAGTTTCGTCCAGAAGCGGTTTCAGGGCTTCCACGTCAATCCTTCCGTTCTCGAGTGACCGGACCTGGACAACCTCCAGGCCGCAGACCGCCGCCGAAGCGGGATTTGTACCATGGGCACTGTCTGGGACAATGACCTTTACACGGGCGGAATCTCCCCTGAGTTCGTGGTAACGGCGCATTATCATGAGTCCGGTAAGCTCTCCGTGGGCTCCTGCGCAGGGATTGAAGGTGAAGGCGGACATTCCGGTAATCTCCGAAAGGGTCCTTTCCATATTCCAGTACACCTCAAGCGCACCCTGGACCGATTCTGCGGGCTGCAGCGGATGGAGATGGGCAAAAGAGGGATGGGAAGCGATTTCCTCGTTGAGCTTCGGGTTGTATTTCATGGTACAACTGCCGAGCGGATAGAAACCCGTATCAACCCCGAAGTTCATCTGGGAAAGGTTGGTATAGTGGCGGACCACATCCACTTCCGAGACCTCGGGGAGGGTGAGCCCTGTGCCCCTTTTGAGTCCATCAGGAAGGGACGGGGCTGCTCCGAAACGGTTTTTCGGAAGGGAATAGCCACTCCGGCCAGGAACTGAAAGCTCGAAGATAAGTTTGTCGTAGTATCTCATCTCAGAATCTCCTCTATCGCTGCGAGAAGGGCATCTACCTCTTCCCTGGTCCTGTTCTCAGTCACGCAGAAGCTGACATAGCCCTCCTCCGTCGGAGCGGCTGCGAAAAAGCCCGCCTCCAGGAGTTTCTTCCGGAGATTCTCCGGATCTGTCAGAGGTTTCAGCACGAATTCCTTAAGGAAGGGCTTCCCGGGGAACACCTCTTCGAATTTGCCGGTCCGAAGGAGGGCATCATGGAGATAATGGGCACCCGAGGAAGAAAGCTCATTAACCTTCCGGAGCCCTTCAGGGCCCATGAGGGAAAGGTACATGGTCACATAAAGGGCCATGAGCGATTCATTCGAACAGATGTTCGAGGTCGCCTTCTCCCGGCGGATATGCTGCTCCCTTGCCTGGAGGGTAAGGACATAGCAGCGCTTCCCGTCCCGGTCGACGGTCTCGCCGACGATACGCCCCGGCATCTTCCTGAGGTATTCGCTTCGAACCGCCATGAAACCGACATAGGGGCCGCCGAAAGACAGCGGAATGCCGAGGGACTGGCCGTCTCCGACCGCTACATCGGCGTCCCATTCCGAGGGCGACTTTACTACCGCGAGGGCCGAAGGGTCGCAGTACTCTATCAGAAGGCCCTTCTCGGCATGAATGAGCTCTGCAAAGCCGCTATGGTCCTCAACAATACCGAAACGATTGATTGAAGGGACAATAACACCCGCGACATCATCCTTGGAAAGCTCGGCCCGAAGGCAGTTTATACAGGTCTGCCCTCCCATGACCGGAACCCTTCCGAGTTCGACACCATGGTATTTTGCGTAAGTTTCCACAACCTTCACCACCTGGGGCAGCAGGCCGTCGGAAATGAGCACACGGTTCTTTTTACGGGTCGATGCGACCGAGAGCATCATCGCCTCCGCGGCGGAAGTCGGCCCGTCATACAGCGAGGCATTCGCCGCATCGAGCCCCGTCAGGGCGCATATCATGCTCTGGAACTCAAAGATATAGCGGAGGGTTCCCTGCGAAATCTCCGGCTGATACGGCGTATAGGCCGTGAGGAATTCGGAGCGGGAAAGGAGAGCCGGTATCACGGCGGGAGAATAATGGTCATAGCAACCGCCGCCGACAAAAACCTTCAGCGGCACATTCTTCTTCCCGAGCGAATCGAAGAAAGAGCGGACTTCACCCTCCGAAAGGGCCTCCGGGAGGTCGTACTCCCCTTTCCGGAGGTATTCTCCGGGAACATCGGCATAGAGCGCATCAAGGTCGCTGACCCCGATTCGCTCAAGCATGGACTTCACTTCCCCTTCAGTATGGGGGAAATAAGCGAACTGACCCATCCCTTACCGGTTCTTTTCCTCGTATGCGGCCGCGTCCATAAGCTCCTCAAGTTCAGAGGGGTCGGACATCTCAACCTTGATAATCCAGGCGGCGTAGGCGTCTTCATTGACCTTTTCCGGAGCGTCCTCAAGCTCTTCATTGACAGCGACGACTCTTCCGGAAACGGGGCTGTAAAGGTCGCTGGCGGCCTTTACGCTTTCAAGGGCGCCGAAGCTCTCCCCCTTTTCGATTTCATCATCCTCGGACGGCATGTCCACATAGGTGATTTCACCCATCTCGGCCTGCGCGAAATCGCTGACTCCGATAATTGCAATATTGCCTTCAACCTTTACCCATTCGTGTGACTCGCTGTAAAGGAGTCCTTCCAAAACTTTGCTCATGTGATTATTACTTTTTATAGTTTGTCTGATAAAATCTCTTCTTAACAACCTTCCCGGGGAACACCTTCTTGCGGATACGGATACTTAGCGGAGTCCCGAGGGCGGAGTATTCACTCCTGACAAGGGCGAAACAGATGCTCTTGTCGAGGGAAATCGAATGGTAGCCGGTTGTCACTACACCGACTTCGCTACCGTCTTCAAGCTCAACGGGATATCCGGCACGGGGAACCGCCCTGTCTTCGATTTCGATTCCGACGAGTTTCTCCACTGTCCCCTCCGCCTTCTGGGCGGCAAGGGCATCCCGGCCAATGAATTCCTTGTCCAGCTTGCAGAACATGGAAAGACCGGCGACGACGGGTGAAATCTTTTCGCTGAGCTCGTCCCCGTAGAGCGGAAGGCCGGCTTCAAAGCGAAGGGTATCCCGGCAGCCGAGACCGCAGGGCTGGACGCCGGCTTCAATGAGCTTGTCCCAGATTGAAACAGTCATTTCCGGCGAGGTATAGAGCTCAAAACCATCCTCCCCGGTATATCCGGTACGGCTGACAATCATGCGGACACCTTCATACCGGATATCCGAGAAGGTATAGAAGCCGAGGGAAGCGGCCTCCCCAATCCCGAGGACCTCGGAAACGATTCTTTCCGCTTCCGGCCCCTGGACAGCCAGCTGGCCCCACTTTTCCGACGCATTTACGACGGCGCAGTCATAACCGGACGCATGGCGGCGAATCCACTCTTCATCCTTTTCAATGTTTGCGGCATTGACTACAAGAAGGAAGCGTTCCGGTGCAAAGCCCTTGTAAACGAGGAGGTCATCTACAACCCCACCGTCTTCATAGCACATCATCCCGTACAGGATCTTCCCTGGCGCAAGGCCCCGGATTTCATTTGTAAAGATGTGATTCACAAACCGTTCCGCATCAGGGCCGGAGACAAATATCTCTCCCATGTGGGAAACGTCGAAAAGGCCGGCCTTTTCCCGGACGGCAATATGCTCCACTGTAATCGAGTCGTACTGTATAGGCATCATGAAGCCGGCGAAAGGGCTCATCTTTGCGCCGAGGGCCACATGGCGTCCATACAGGCAGGTTTCCTTGAGAGGAGCGTCGAAAATTGGTTCAGACATGATGGTTAATGGTATAATTGTGTTATTAATGTGCTGGTTCCAAGCCCTCTTACATAGTTTTCCAGGATGAAGCCGTCAAGGGCTGACTGAACGGCATCTTCCCTGTCTTCCACCCCGAGAAGCCGGGATTCAAGGGCTTCTGAAGGGTCTTTCTCTCCACATGCAAAAAAATCTCCCGTAAGGGAAACGGCCCTTACCTCGCCTTCCGAAACAGCAAGGGAAACGGTCACATCGCCTGCCCCTTCACAGCGGAAAGTCCTTTCCCTCAGATAGCGGCGGGACTTCCCTTCTATGAAAGCGGGGTCAAGGTAGGAGGCCTCAATCCGGTCCACAGAGCGGATATCTTCCTCTGAAAGGGCGTAGGTTCCGCTTGCAAGGGAGTCCCTGACATGGCCGATAAAGGCATCTACGGTCATTCCAGGGAGGAATTCCGAAAGATTGGCAACATGCTGTCGGACGGAGGAGACCCCCTTCGCTGAGATCTTCGCACCCGAAGGGGTGATGGCACGTTCCATCTCGTCGATATCGCTGTCAAAAAGAAGGGTCCCGTGGACAATACTGCTCCCCGGAAGAAGGAAGAAGGCATTTCCGGAGACCTTCCGGCCCCCGACCAGGATATCATTCCTCCCGGAGGGTACAGCATCTACCCCGAGGAGGCGGAGGACCTCCGAGAGACGTCCGATGACTCCGCTGAAGGTACTTTCTACATCGACTCCGCCGGAAACATATGAATACATGACATTTCCCATGTCCGAATAGACGCACCCTCCACCGCTCTTCCGGCGGTAAAGCTCAATTCCGTGGGAGCGGCAATAATCGAGGTTCACTTCCGCCTCCATGACCTGGTTCCGGCCGAAAATAACGGTCGGGGGCACCCGCCAAAGGAAAAACAGTTCCCTCTCTCCTTCCGGAAGAATCGAGCGGATCCTTCCTGCGAGGTACTCCTCGAGGGAGAGGTACCACACAAGGCGACGGTCAGACGGAGGGAAAGTAACGAGAATCATATTTACAGCGCGAGGCGGAATCCCATTGTAGATTTGAAGAAACTGGCCTTGTTCTCGGACCGGTTCGATGTACGGCACTTGTCCCACTTTGCAGCGGCGCTGCCACCCCTCAGGACCCTGTAGTCAAGCCCGCTCTCTGTCTCGAGGGGGCCCTGAGGATTGACCTGGGCTTCGGAAGAATAAGGGCCATAACGGTCCTGGACCCACTCCCAGACGTTCCCGCTCATATCGTAAGTCCCAAGCTGGTTTGGCTGCAGCTTCCCGACCGGCTGCGGTTTAAGGTCTTTGGCTTCGCAGTAGGCGACGGGGGAAGAATGCATTGATCCTGCGAAAATGAAAGGATTCTTTCCGGCCTTCTTTCCTCCCCTTGCAGCATACTCCCACTCGGCCTCTGTCGGAAGACGGAACTTTCTACCCGTCAAGTAATTAAGCTTACGGATAAAGGCCCAGGCGTCGTACCATGAAACGTTTCCGACGGGATAGCTGCCTCCGCCAAGGTAAGGAGGAAGACAGCCCATAACCGCCTGCCAGAGGTCGCAGGTAACTTCGAACTCCCCTATCATGAAATCGTCAAGGCTAACCTCATGAACCGGCTTTTCGTCATCTTTACCAAGCTGGAGCTGCTCGGGGGTAGCCCCCATAAGGAAGGTCCCGCCCTCAACCGGCATCATCCTGAAAGAAACGCCTCCGACGGAGAATTTCTCAACTTTTGAGGAGACTTCCTCCCGTGGAACCTTATTATAAACAATTGTATTGAAGATATCCTCAGGGCACTTTTCTCCGGTAGATACGGCTACCCGGAGCCCGGCGGTCGACGACTTGGAAGAGCCGAAGAGTCCCTTCCGGGATGAGACCATACAGTCCTTCTTCGGGTCGGCGGAACTGCCTCCTCGAAGAGCCCTTTTGTCCCCTTTTTCAGGTCCGGTAGGATTGATCTTAAGATTGTCTCCGAGATCATCTTCATATACATCCGAACACCACTCCCAAACGCTTCCGACCATCGCCTTAAGGCCCAGCCCATTCGACTCCGTGGATAAGGAATTACCTCCCCTCGCGGCGAATTCCCATTCCGCCTCAGTCGGGAGGCGGAAGGCGATGCCGGTCATGGATGAGAGTTTCCCGACAAACCTCGATGCGTCCTTCCACGAAATGTTGTTTACCGGAGCGGTAGGAATCTCTTTCGGGCTCGGATTGTTTCCCATGACCGCCTTCCAGAGCGCCTGGCTCACCTCCGTTGTCCCTATTGCAAAGCCGTCGAGGATTACCTGATGGATATCAGGATTCTTCCTGACCCCCTGATCAAAGGTCTCTCCCATCGAGAATGTCCCGCCGCCGACCGGGGTAAGGGTAAAGGTTACGTCTTTTACCGAGAAGGTATATAACCCGTCCTCCGTAAGGAAGGAGGAAAGGTCCGCTTCCGGAGCGCTTCCGCAGCCCCAAAAAAGCTGCAGGGCGGCAATGAAAATAAAAGGGCGTATAAGAGATTTCATATTATCGGATTTTATTTGCAATATATTCATAGAGCGCCATATCAGTAGAAAGGTTTATGGCAAAATCCTTCTCCGTAGCACCATGGGCCGAAGAAAGGGCGCCGCAGATATCAATTCCAAGCACCCGGTCGGAGCACTCGATTACGGAGCCGACCGCATCCAGAAGCTCCTGTAGGGTATATTCTCCCTGGCTCCAATCGGTGCGGGCCCACTCCGGAGAGAGGATATCCTTGTCTATGGAGATATAGACACTGCCGTATCGGCGGGGAACGAAAGGAACATGTCCTCCCGGCCCGACCGCTACAACCTCTTCCATCATGGTACGCTCCTTCCTCATATTTCCTACCCAGCCGCCGCAGCTTAGGACTCCGCCAAACTCCGCTTCGATATCATCCGGATGATTGTCAAAAAGGACGAGCGAGAAGGGTTCGGCGACGGTTTCAGTCGTAAAGAGGGTCATATAGTGATAGTCCCCGCTGTCAATCCAGCGGATTCCGGGTTTTCCCAGATAAGGCCGGATCCGCCGCCGGATTTCCGCTGCGGCCGCATCATCACAATAGCAGGACGTCCCCTCTATATCCCCCATCTGGATATAATTATAACCGACCCCTAGAGCGTCCAGGGCGCCGGGAAGTCCCCCGTCCTTATAGACGCCTGAAAAATCCGTTATAAGAATATCCCAATTCATCATCCAAATATAAGGATTATCCGTTAATAATAAAAACGCCTGCGCGTAAAAAAAGAGAGCCGGCTCTCTTTTGAGTCGGCTCCCGATTTCAGACGATTGACAATTAGTAGGTAACCTTCGGTTCAAGCGCCTTGGCGGCCTCAATGTACTTCGCGACCTCGACCTCGACAGGAGTCCTGCGGGTAAGGTGCTTTGCCTCATTGACCTCTGCCAGCTTGGCAGCGAGATTGGCGGCATTGCGGTTCCTGAGTTCCTTTACGGTGTCAACACCGGCGGCCTCGAGAAGTTCGGAGAACTGAGGGCCTACACCCTTTACGCGGAAAAGGTCGGCGTGGTTAACCCAGGTGAGGATCCTTCCACCGTCGATTCCGGTGACTTCCTCAAGCTCCTTGCGGCCCTTAGGAGATGCACCTTTCTCGAGAAGCTGGTCTACGGTCTCGATACCTGCAGCGATCAATTTCTCTGCATAGACAGGGCCGATACCCTGAATGTCAATAATCTTGTACGTCATGATTAAAATGGTTTAAAAAAAATGTTTCAGTGTAACTTCCCAAAGTTAAGTAAAAAAAACATTAAATCAATTATTTCCGGAAAAAATTTTTAAAATTCTTCTACTTTTCGGAAAATATTTTTCGGAAGAAGTGCCCTGAATTTTTCAGCTGTTCCTTCAGGAATATAAATGGTTTTCAATGAAATACAACCTTCGAAAGCATCCGGAGCGATTTCCTCTATACCGCCGGGAAGATCAATTTCTTCCAGATCTTCACAGCAGTGGAAAGCGAGAGGGCCAAGGCGCCTGAGCCCCTTGTTCAAACGGACATTATAAAGGGAAAAGCAGTCCTCGAAAGCCCGTTCCCCTATATTGACAAGAGCGGCAGGACAGCTTATTCCTTCGAGTTCCCAGCAGTCCTTGAAGGCCATGTCCCCTATTGAGAGAAGCCCCTTGGGAAGACGGATGCTGCGAAGGAAACCGCACTCCAGAAAGGCCCCCTTCCCGATATGGGTAATAGAAGCGGGCAGTTTAATCTTATCCAGATACGAGGCCCTTTCTTCCGGAGGAATCTCTCCCCCGAAATGGTCATTCTCGGCCATATAATCCTGGAAGGCGAAAACCCAGTCGCAAAGAATCCGGCAGCCCTCCCTGACCGTCACCTCAGAAGGAAAATTCTCCGCATCCAGAAGACGGAATCCGTCGGCGGAGTAGGCACAGCAGTTCTCCGCATCCCAGAAATCATCACGGACAAGGTCCAGATGAGCGGCGGTGTCGGTCCGTAGGATTTCATCGAGAGTCATAGGGCTCAGAAGGATTGGAGAAATTCGACGTCTTTCTTCAGAATCACCTTCGGGTCAGCTGTGGCGACCTTCTGGAAGAGCTTGAGCTGGTATGCGGTAGAAAGATGGACAAGATGTTCATGCTTCCCTTTCCGCCACCATTTGTAGAAGCCGACGGGATCGATGTCATACGGAATCCGGGCTTCTACACCTGAAGAGTACCCCGGATAGTCAATCAGCATTTTAAGTCCCATAATCCGCTTGTAATAAGAGAAATCCGCACGGCGGAGCTTACTGATAAGGGGATTGAAGACTTCTATCGGGTCGACCTGGAGGACTTTGTCCTTGATAATCATCTTATGGATACGAACCGGATCGGTATTCAGCCACTCGCCGACACGGAGCGTCTTCTCTCCGTCCTCCGAATCCAGGGTAAGCCAGTCTCCGGAGTAGTAGATTTTGTCGGAATCGAGGGGGTAAATATCCATAAACGCCTTTACAATAGTGCAAATGTACGAAAAAATCCGTAATTTCGCATGTTTTGAAAGAGAAAACTTATGGAAAAAGGTCTCGGACAATCATTTCAAGTAAACAATGACGGATTTCTGCTGTCCTTTCTTATCGCCAGCTGCCCCGGACGCTCCCGGACTTCCGTGAAACAGCTTCTCGGAAAGGGCCAGGTGGAAGTAAACGGTGAAAATGAAACCGCCTTCGACCGTCCCCTCTTCCCCGGAGATGTTGTAACCATACTTCCGAAAAGCGTATCAGTTGCGAGGGAATCGGTTTCAGACGCGAGGGAAATCCTTCGTGCGGCCGACCTTGGACTGGTCTTTGAAGACAGCTGCCTCCTCGTTGTAGACAAGCCCGCAGGACTTCCGGCGGCCCCGTCAAAGGAAAAGGAAGGGACAGCCCCGTCCGCCGCCTATCTTTCCCGGCTCAGAAGCCGGGGCGGAAAGGCCGGAATGCTCGCCCAGAAGGGACGCTTCACGATGTATTCCCTACTGAACGACTATGTCCGCTCAGAGTCGCTCCAAAGCCGGAAAGAAGCCCTTTCGCGCGGTGAGAGACCCCAATTCGGAGGGAACCGGGTATGGCTCATTCACAGGCCCGGGAGGGAGACGTCCGGACTTGTCATTGTGGCGAAAGACGAGAGGACAAAGGAACTTATGCAGAGCAAATGGAACACCCTCGTCCTGGAAGAGCGCTTCGAAGGACAGCACTGCTCTCTTCTCAGGATCAAACACCTTAACACAGGGGAGATAATCCGCTTTATTTCTCCTCTTCAGGAGGGCTAGAAGATTTCTTCTTTTCGCGGAACACGACAAATTCCGTCATTACAAAATTCAGCGTCCCCGAGCAGCACAGCGCGAGGATGTTGCAAAGCAGCACGTCGAGACGCGGAAAAGCGTAGTGGAAAAGCTGGAGAAAGACCATCTTTACCAGAAAAACCGCCGTACAGGAAAGGTTATAGCCGAGATAGTGGTGGAAAAAATTCCTGACGGAGCGCTTCGAAATCCTGTCACTCCATACAAAGAAATACGCGCACGAGAAATTTGTCAGTACCGCAAACTCGAAAGAAATGAAAGGCGAAAGGTAAAACTGTCCGAAGGAGCTCGTAAAGATAAAATCGGAGCAAATCCAAAGTATGAGCATATCCACTACCGTCCCTAATGTGCTGGTAGCGGAAAAACCGAGGAAACGTTTTGCAAGTTTTCTGACTCTGGATGCCATCTTTTTTATTTACGGCTGCAAATTTAGCACTTTTTCGGCAATAAGTCCAAATGAAAGTCAGATTTGAAGATATAATAACATTTACCGAAAACAGCTTTGCAGCACGATTTTTGCAAGGCAATAACATATTTAAGTACTAAACCAACCTTTTTGGCAATGGAAGAAAGAAAACAATCTCAGAGAATCCAGAAATCGATTCTCAATGCGGCGGAAAAAAAGGTTCTAGTATGGATGGCTGAGCGTTTGCCCCGCTGGGTCACATCTGACATGCTGACTTTCGTCGGGACCCTGGGTGCTGTCATTATCTGTACCGGATACATCCTTTCCAACAAGAATATCAACTGGCTCTGGCTCGCCTCCTTCGGCCTTGTGGTCAACTGGTTCGGGGATTCCCTCGACGGTTCCCTCGCCCGTGTCAGAAACCAGCAGCGACCTGTTTACGGATTCTACCTGGACCACAATGTAGACGTAATCAACGAAACCTTCATGTTCGTCGGAGCAGGCCTTTCGTGCTTTGCCCACCTCAAGTACCTCCTGATGGTCCTTGTCGCCTACCTTCTCCTCTCGGTTTACGTCTATATAACCGCCCATGTTAAGAATGAGTTCAAGCTCACCTACGCCGGAATGGGCCCTACCGAATTCAGAATAATTGCCATCATTATAAATACAATTATTATCTACGTACCGGCATTCCGCGAGTTTACGCTCTCCTTTAAATATTTCGGCGTACCCGAGCAGATGCTGATCCTGGATGTGGTCGCCGTCTTCCTTACCCTCATCATATTCCTGATGTTCTTTATCAGTTTCGTCAAGGATGCTAGGATCCTTTCGAAACAGGATCCCCTCCCGAAGAGATAATGGCAGTCATTACCCCCTCCGAGCTCTCTCTCCTCTCTCCGGTTTTCAAAGGCCGGATCGGTCGGCTTTTCGGCCGTTGGGCCCTTCGGTTTACAGGGGTTTCAAAGGTAAACAAGGCCCATCAGTATGTCGAGGACAATGGAATTACCTACGGTCCCGATGCCGCAAAGGGAATCATGGATTACTGCGGCATCGATTATCTTATCGGCAACCCTGAGCGCCTTGAGAATCTCCCGGAAGGGGCTTTTATCACAATCAGCAACCATAACTACGGCCACCTGGACGGAATCATGCTGGTCGATATTATCGGGCACAAGAGGCCTGGGCTGAAGGTCATGGTAAATAAAATCCTAATGTGGATCCACTGCCTTAATCCGAATTTCATTTCCGTTCAGCCGACAGGAGCCCAGAGGACGGCCGCGACGACGGAGAGCATAAACGGGGTTAAACAGGCCCTCCTTACCCTGAAGGAAGGGAATCCCCTCGCAATCTTCCCCGCCGGGGCCGTAGCAGACCTCAAGCCGAAGGAGGGATGGACAATCAGCGACCGAGACTGGCAGGATGCTGCGATAAAGCTCATAATGAAAGCGAAGGTCCCTATTGTTCCTATCCGTTTTTTCGACCGCAATTCCAACTTCTACTATCTTCTCGGGCTGATTGACTGGAAGGTCCGACTGATGCGGCTCTGCCACGAGATGTTCAACAAACGGAAAAAACCTGTTCGCCTCGGAATCGGAGAAACGATTTCCGTCGAAGAACAGGCGAAATACAAAGATCCCGAAGAGTTCAAACGCTTCATCCGCTCAAAGGTATACGAAATGCCACTTCCTGAGCACTTTACGCCCAGAAGCGGGATCTCCCTTTGATTTTTCGAAAAATAGCCCCATCTTTGGGATTGTATTTTCATTTATTATGGAAGAAAAAAGAGTAGTGCTGCTGACCGGTGGCAGCAGCGGCATAGGTGCCGCTACGGCGAGGATTCTCGCCTGCGCCGGAATGAAAGTATATGCAGGATCCCGCAGAGGAACCCTTGAAAGCGAAACCCCCGGAGTAACAGCCGTTAAACTGGATGTAAACGACCAGGAGAACACCCTTGCCGTCGTACGGGACATAGTCGAAAAGGAAGGGCGGCTTGACGTTGTCGTCTGCAACGCCGGAAACGGGATTTTCGGTCCAGTCGAGGGAACGACCGAGGAAGAAGCGCGGTACCAGTTCGAGACCTGTTATTTCGGCGCCCTGAAGACAATACAGGCCTGCCTTCCGGTCTTCCGCAGCCAGCACTATGGCAGAATTATTACCGTAACCTCCGTAATGGCTGTTCTCCAACTCCCCTTCCAGGGCTTCTACTCCTCCGTCAAAGCGGCCATGCTCTCCCTTTCCGAATCACTTTCCATGGAACTTCGCGGAACCGGTATCGAGTGCTGCAGCATCCTTCCCGGGGACGTCGCAACCGGCTTTACCGCTGCGCGTAAGCTGACCGGATACGCAAAGAGTGAGGATAATCCATACAAGGGAAAAATGGAAAAGAACCTCGCCAAAATTGAAAAGGATGAGACGGGCGGAATGTCCCCCGACGTAATCGGGCGGGCCATCCTACGTCAGTTGAAGAAAAAGCATATGAGCGTCCGGGTAATTCCTCGGATCGACTACAAGGCGGTCGGTCTGCTTGTTAGAATCCTCCCGGAGGGGGCGAAACTGCGGCTTCTGAGAGCCCTTTACAACGGCTGATTAACGCCTCGCGACGGCGAGGGCAGCATCCAGTACCCGGAAAAAGTTTCCGGACCAGAGTTTCTCCAGGTCTGAATCCGAATAACCGCGTTCCAGAAGGCCGACGGTTATATTCAGCATGTCGTTGCACCCGAAAACACCGTAGTATCCTCCGCCGCCGTCCATATCCACGCCAATACCGACGTGGTCGATTCCGGCCACCTTTACAGCATGGTCTATATGGTCGAGATAGACGTCAAGGTCCGCTTCGTCCAGCTTTCTCGCCTGGAAATTCCAGACGGCATAGATCTGAATCACGCCGCCATTATCCCGAAGGGCGCGCAGCTGGTCGTCGGTGATGCTGCGGTCATGGTCGAAAAGGGCCTTGCAGCCGGAATGGGAGCAGATAATCGGGGCCTTGCTGTACTTGATGCAGTCCCAGAAAGTACCGCTCGAGGTATGGGAACAGTCCACCAGTATTCCGCAGCGGTTCATCTCCCTGACAACCTTCTTTCCGAAGGCGGTCAGTCCGAGAGTCGTATCGGCCGAATGGGAAGAGGTGTGGCAGATAAGATTGTCAAAAGTGTGGCTGAGGGTTATGTATCTTACCCCCATATCCGCATACCGGCGGACATTGCGTATATCCTTCCCGATTCCGAAGCCGTTCTCAATTCCTATGAAAAAGCATTTCTTCCCGGCTTTCTTTGCGGAAACAGCTTCTTCTGAGGTGGTTACGAGGACACAATTGTCCGAATTCGCCTCAACGTCCGCATGGATTCTCTCTATCTGGGAGGTGCAGTACGAAACCGCCGACTCTTCGTCCGGGAAGTCTTTCTGCCCGAGATAGGAAATCAGGAAGGTTCCGTCCAGCATCCCCTCCTGCATCTTTGCAAGATTGACCTGATTATCCGCTCGGCGGCCAAGCCGGTAACCGTCCTCATACACATCCGGAAGGTCCGCATGGGTATCCAGCGTAAAAATCCGGCCATGGATTTCCTTGGCCCGGCGATACAGGGCAGCGCGTTCGACGAGCTCCCCGACGGTCCCGATCCTCGAAGGCATGCGGAACATTCCCCGGTCAATTTCCTCTGTCAGGGAATTGGACCCGAGAACGGGGACATTGCGATCCGAGGCGACCTTGTAAAGAAGAACCGAAAAAGGATTGTCTTCCCGGACAAAACCGTCTCCAAGGATGATTCCGTCGAGGGAGAAAACAGTGCTGCGAAGAGTCTTAACGCTGCTTTCCACTGGAATAACGACAGGTGCACCCCCGGCTTTTACAACGGCTTCCGCCTCATACGGGGCCAGGATACCAATTACCGGGCGGATAGAAAGGGTCGTCGCCGCGTCGGCCTCATCAAAGATGGCCTTCACCTTCTCAGGATACCGGATCTGCTGGGCATAAGCGGCCGGGGAAACCGAAAGGGCGGCAAGGATTGCAGCAGCTGCAGCGAATACGAAGAAAGATTTACGGATTTGCTTCATAATAACGAAGATCTTGTTCCCAGGAGGGCATTTCAATACTGTAACAGGCGGAAGATTCCACGGAAACGAAACCTATCCCTCCCTCGACATTGGAAGGCAGGGATATGGGTTCGGAGATGAAATTGACATCCGTTCCGACAGTATCAAAATTACAGAGGGAAATAAGGTAACGGTACTCGAGGAAGGACATGGAGTTGACCCGGATATTCACGGTCGGATTGCAAACTATCCGCTCAGCGGCATAATCGAAATCACTGACAAAACCAAGGTTGTCGCTACGGAGCTTAAGGGTGTAAGTTTCATTCCTGAACCTCTCGTCCGTAAAGATATTGAACTGATTCTCAATCATGAAAAGGGATGACAGAAGCGACATTATATCCTCGTCGTCTTCGACTTCCTTCATCCAGCCGTCCGAAATAACCGGCTCATCGGAATTGTAAACCGAGACATAATGGGTATCGCTCTTTGTTATCTTCGGGACCGGGTCGTCCTTGTAATAGTTCTCGACAGTAACGTCCTTATCCATTGAAATCCTGTAGAATGAGTCCTCCGAAGAAGCGTCTTCAATCTGGACATAATACCGGTACTCAAAATTCAACTCTTCCTCTCCCTGCTGGACCTTTTCATATTTCACGGAAAGGATGGAAGGGGCGGGAGGCACGGTTACTTCCGCTCTGGCATGGAAGCTTCCCTTGGTCGCCTCTATCCGGACCCGGTCACCGGGATTGAAATCCGCCTTGAAAATGTACTCGGAATTGGAATAAATCTCCTCCATCTCGACCCACTCGGCAGTTGCGGCAAGGGCATCGTTGACAAAGACCTTTACGACGGCCTCATTTAGGGGCTCAACACGGTCCAGGCGGCTTAAATTCAGGAAAACCCGGTGGAGAGTGTCTCCCGCATGAAGCTGCGCATTCATGACCGGGACCGGAGTATCATCTCCGATCTTGATGATCTCCTCCGTCAAACATGATACGGAGAGGAAGAGCGAAATTAGAATAGCAAACTTTTTCATCATGATCAGAAATTAAGTGTATACCCGACAGACGGCAGTATCGGAAGAATTGTTATCTTTTGCATGCGGATCACGGTTTCCCCCGTTTCATTCAAAGTGTCATAGCCGACAAAGACGAAATTGGGATTCTTCCGGTTGTAAACATTATAGACGGAAAGATTCCAGACGCCCTCGCTGCGGCGATGCTTCCGGTGGAGGTTTACTCCGACATTCAGGCGGTGGCTGGAAGGAAGGCGGTAATTGTTACGCCTCTGAACGAAATCCGCGGAATAGACGGATCCGTCAGGAGAAACCACTGTTGTCTGCCTTACCGGCAGGGTGGTCGTTCCGCCGCTGGAATAGGACCAGGTGGCGTTCACATCGACCACCTTGGAAATCTCATAATTGAGGCAGATATTGAAGTTATGCCTGCGGTCATATTTGTAAGGGAACCACTCCCCGAGGTTTATGCTGCCGTCCGGGAACTGCCTCTCTGACTTGGCGAGCGTATAGGCCAGCCAGCCGGTTGCCTTTCCGGCTGTCTTCTGGATAAAGAATTCGAGTCCCATGGCCCTGCCGCGGCCCATCTCGACCTTGTCCTCCCATCCGCCTGAGGAGGCGAAAACTATGGTCCCGTCCTTATACTCGAGGATATTGTTCATCATCTTGTAATAACCCTCGATGCTGAATTCCCAGCCCTTGATATGGTCATAATAGACCCCGGCGGAGAACTGGTCCGAGGTAACCGGCTTAATCTTATCGGTTATCGGGACCCAAAGGTCCACCGGAAGGGAAATCTGGGCGGAACTCAGGAGGTGGACATACTGCGCCATCCTCGCGTATCCGGTCTTGAATGAAAGCCCTGAATCCAGGGAGTATTTAGCCGAAACACGGGGCTGGAAGCTGAAATAGGTATGCCCGTTTGTAGTAAAGAGGGAAATGTGGGCCCCAGGATTCAGCGTCAGATGGGTTCCGATTGAGAAATCATCCTCCGCATAAAGGGAAATGTCTTCCCCGTCATACTGGTTCGACCCGCCGAAATTGAAGTCCTGGTTCTGCTCAACTCCCCCGTACTCAAGCGTTGCGGAGACATAGGCGAGGTTTTCCGGAATGAAAGTATGGTGGATATACTCGGCGCCGAACTTTATGAGATGGGTCGGAACCGGTACATAATCGAAATCCAGCTTGGCGCTCCAGTCACGGATACCGGAGCGGTAGTTGATATCATATGAATTGCTCTGCTTGAGTCCTTCATGAAGGGTCTCATCGAAGGTTTTTGATTCCATCCCCATTCGGTAACGGTTATAGGCAAGCGTAGTATTGGCAAAGAGTTTCTGGGAGAAAATATGGTTCCAGCGAAGAGAGACGACGTCGTTTCCCCAGGAAATGCCAAGGTCGGTCCGGTCCGTATAGTGGTATTCAGGGAGAGGATTCCCCTCCGAGTCCTCATAATGGTATGTACCCGCATCATCCTCTTTAACAAGCAACTTGTCCCTGCCGCTGTATGCTGCGAGGAAAAAGCGGTCGGAATCGCTGAGCCGGTATGAAAGCTTCCCGTTCAGGTCATAGAAGAAATAGTTCGCATAGACGTCCTCGTTCTTAAGGGCTAGGCGGATAACCGGGTCCCAGATGGCTGTATGCATACCCCTTCCGCTGAAAGAGTAGCTGAGCTTATCCTTCAGGATCGGCCCCTCGATATGGAATTTATCACTTACAACGCCAAGGGAAACGTTTCCGTGGGTCTCTTTCATGTTCCCGTCGTTGGTCCGGATATCCACGATACTGGAGACCCTGCCGCCATAGCGTGCCGGGAAAGAGCCCTTGTAAAGGGTAACCTTCTTGACCGCCTCGGTCTGGAAGATGGAGAAGAGACCGAGCATGTGGTCCACATTGTAAATCGGCACCCCGTCGAGGAGAACAAGGTTCTCGTCAGGCCCGCCGCCGCGGACGTAAAGTCCTGTGAATCCTTCGTTTCCGCCCTGGACACCCGGCATCATCTGGATGGCTTTCAGAACATCCGCCTCACCGAGGACGACAGGGGTGTTCTTTATCTGGGCCAGAGGCACCTCGATGGCGCCGAGGTAGGTTGACTGGATACCGGCATCCTTCTGGGCCACGACCATGGCCTCTTTCAGGACCTCGGAAGGAGTGAGGGCCACATTTATCACAGTATCCTTCTGAAGATCGAAGGAGTGGACAATATCCTGGTAACCGACATAGCTGTACTGCAAGCTGACCGGACCCTTTGGGAGCGTCAGGGTATAATAGCCGTAAACATTGGTGACGGCACCGGTCCTGACCTTGGCGTCAGATTGCAGCAATACCCCGGCCCCGATCAGGGTCTCCCCCGACTGGACATCGTTTATATAGCCGCTTACAGTTACCGTTTTCCTGCTTTGCGCCGAAGCTCCCTGTAAAAGGACAACGAGCAGAATAAACAAGAGTATCTTTTTTTTCATATAGTTCTAAAACATCAAGGATAATGCCATTCCATAGCCGTAATTCCGCTCCTCACCGGCCGGAAAAACGGCCGGCTGGAGAGAAACATTCCCGATTCCGAGGAGTTTCCTTTCAAGGGGCAGCAGCCAGTGGGCGGCATTTGCACTGAGGATACCTACAGCAGCGCCGCCGAGTACGTCATTGGACCAGTGGCGGTTATTGTAAATCCGAAGGGCCGCGACTCCAAGGGCGATGGCATAGGCCCCGGCCCCGTACCAGGGGCCATATTCCAGGCGTATGAGTTCAGCCCCCATCATCGCTGTCGCCGTATGGCCGGAAGGAAAGGCATTCCGGGTCGTCCCGTCGGGACGCATGGAACAGACCGTATATTTCACGATATTGACCGTCGCCGCTACCAGAACGGATGAGGTAACAAGAACTGCAAGGCGCTCAGAATGAGTATGTTCCCCTTCCGCGACAAAGCCGAGTCCGATATAGGCGGCCGCGGGGAGAAACTGCAGATAATCGTCGGCATGGATATAGCACTCGTCTCGCAGATCTTCCGCCCAGGCCCTTACGGGCTGGTTTACATTAAGGTCATACCATCCGTTCGACACTCCCCAGGCCCCGATTCCGATAAGTGCCGCGGGCAGGATGAGCTTATCCGGGCTGAAGGACTCGTCCGGATTGGATGGCTGCGCCTTCATCAAGGGCGATATGGTCAGCAGAAAAGCGCAAAATGCCGGAAGAATCCTCATCACTTCTTGATTTTCATCTTTTTATGGTCAGCGTAGGAGCCAAAAACGATGAAGACCTCATCCTGGGGCACAATCTGGAATTTTACACGGGTCCCCTTCTTTTTAATATTGTAAGAGACAGGGGTAATATCCCCGGTATCCGGGTTCCAAAGCATCGGCCGACGTCCCCGTACGCGGAATTTCACCCGAATCCGGCCCGAGCGGTCCGTAGGATTCGAAATGCTGTATATTTCCGCATCGGGAAGGTGGCGGTGGGAAAAGACGAGACCGTCCGTCCTCGTCTTTTCATCCTTAAGGACATTTGCGGCCTTCAGAAGGGATAGAATCGTCTTTCCTGACATGACATTGCCCCCCGTCCAGACGCGTTCCACCGTACGGCGGAAAACGAGGGAATCCTCCCTGTTCACGCAGGCGGTCGGCTTAACTCCGCCGATAATCGCGCCGGAATCGGCAAGAGACGCAATCTTGTTCAGAACTTCGAGGGAAAGGGTTTCATCAAGGAGCATCAGTACCCGGGCGTTCCGGCCGTTATCGGTATAAAGTCGCGTTCCGCGGGCGCTGAGGGAGTTCAGAAGCTCGTCACTCGAAATAAAACTCGCGTCATATCCATATGGGATTTCCGGGACAACGACATCTTCCTCCGGGACATCTCCGGCATAAAGCAGCACATCCGCCACCTGAATGCCCTGGGAGAGCAGCCAGGCGCTTCTTCCGCCCGGGAGCGAATCCGGGACCTCACGGAATCCTTCCGAAAGGGCTTCCTCCGTCCGCTGCGATGAGGCGACATCCACAAAGTCATAACGGTTCCCGCCGCATGAGGTGAGAATCAGGGCGGTAAGTACCGGAAGATATACTTTTCTCATTTTCATCCCTTTTTCATTATAAAGTTCAAATTTAAGAAATCCTTGCAATAATTGCATAAAAAAACGTAATTTTGCACCTGCAAATCAATAAATGAAACAAAAATCATGAAAAGAATCGTACTCGTTAGACATGGCGAAAGCGCATGGAATCTTGAAAACCGTTTTACCGGCTGGACCGATGTTGACCTGACCCCTAAGGGCGAAAATGAAGCCAAAGAGGCCGGAAAGCTCATGAAGGCGGAGGGCTTCACCTTCTCGAAGGCATATACCTCCTACCTCAAGAGGGCCGTCAAGACTCTGAACAACATCCTCGACAATATGGACCTCGACTGGATTCCGGTTGAGAAGAGCTGGCGCCTCAACGAGAAGCATTACGGCAACCTCCAGGGACTCAACAAGGCCGAGACCGCCGAGAAATACGGAGACGCCCAGGTAAAGATCTGGCGCCGCAGCTATGACGTCGCCCCCCTCCCGCTCGGAGAGGATGATCCCCGTAACCCGAAATACGATCCCCGCTACGCCGGCGTCGCCGACAGCGACCTTCCGCGCACCGAATCCCTCAAGGACGCCATCGCCCGTGCCGTCCCATACTGGAAGGAAGTCATCTTCCCCCAGCTTGCCACCGAGGACTCCCTCATCGTAGTCGCCCATGGCAACTCCCTCCGCGGCATCATCAAGTACCTTAAGGGCATCTCCGACGAGGATATCATCTCCCTGAACCTTCCGACCGCCGTCCCGTACGTCTTCGAATTCGACGATGAGGGCCGTCTCGTAAAGGATTACTTCCTCGGGGACCAGGAGGCGATTGCCGCCAAGATGAATGCTGTCGCAGCCCAGGGAACGGCGAAAAAGTAGCACCATCAGAATGAAGCCGGGGGAAATCCTCATCGCAGCCCTTGCCGCGCTGCTCTTTGCGGGAATTCCCGCTTTGAGCGCACAGGAAAGGGATTCTACAGCGGTCCTTGCGGATTCGCTCATCAACTATGCGATGAAGTACAAGGGAACCCCGTACCGGCTCGGGGCTGTCGGTCCCAGGGAATTCGACTGTTCCAGCTTTGTCCGCCACGTCTATGCAGGCATAGGGATTGAAATTCCCAGGTACACATGGACCCAGATAAAGGCCGGGCGCGAAGTGAGCCGGATTCATGACCTCCAGAAGGGTGACCTGGTATTTTTCGGGAAAAAGAGAGGCGTCCGGGATATAGGTCACATCGGCATCGTCGTCGAGATGGATCCTGTCCACAGCGACTTCCTCTTCATCCACTGCGGCACCTCCAGCGGCGTTGAACTGCGCCACTACTCCTATCCCTACTTCCTCATGCGTTACATCACCGCCCGCCGCATCCTCCCCGACATTCCTATCGATGAATATTAGTACGCGGTACTGAACGTACACGTTTTTGACCTTTTTTGTGCACGGCGAGTACCACAAGGTACTGAACGTACACGTTCTGAGCCAAAAACGTGTACAGCGAGTACCACGGGGCCGTTTTTTCGCAAAGCGAAGGCGCTCACGCGCCGAAGGCCGGGAGGGAGAAGCAGCCAGCAGGCGGTAGTCGCCCCAGGGAAGGCGTGTCCACCCTCGGACGCGTTAGAGGGAGGCGCCCGACGGATGCAAGTTATCGCATAGCGATGACGCGGCAGACGTTGGGAGGGATGGAGTGAGCGAAGCGAACGGAACCTTCCGGGGGCGAGCTACCGCTGCTGGCGGAGAAGCGAAGGCGCTCACGCGCCGAAGGCCGGGGGTGAGGTAGGATTATCTCCGCAATAGAGCCCGTCGAAATGACGGGCTCTATTGTGGAGATGGGCGGAGTCGAACCGCCGTCCAAACGTCGCACCAGGCGGCTTTCTACATGCTTATTCTTCCTTTGATTGTCGGGGAAAGATTGCCGGAAGACGGGCCGACTTTCCCTTATCCTTTAAGTCTTGGCCGGCTTTAAAGGAGTCCACCGGTGCATCCCGTCAGAATGATACCCCTTGGCCGGAACTTAACGGGACGAAAGTCCGAGGGATACTCGTCGGCATCGCAACCTGGGCGACGCGGATTAAGCCATTTGACTTGGTCAAATTAAGCAGCGAGTGCATAGTTGTTATTGGCAACTGTTGTTTGGGATCTGAGATTTACGGGCAAGGTCCCGACGCCCGGCATGCTTACCGTCCGACATCAACGCTGTCAAAACCAGTACATCCCCATTTTGCAGGACAAAGATACGGAAAAAATCCGGCTTTGCCCCTTTTATTTTTACTTCTGTGCGGCAGGAGTGGGTTTCGGAGCGGGAACTCCGGAGAGTTCCGCCGCAAGCTTGTCATACTCCTGCTCGGTAATCATCTTGCAGCCGCCGTTGAAACGGGCGTCCAGCTCGACCTGGAGGCGACGGACATGAAGGTCTCCGTCAACCTTGCAGCCGGCCTTCAGCGACAGGGTGTCCTTGACATAGAAATTTCCCGTCATGGATCCCCAGAAATCCACATTCTGGCAGATGACATCACCCTTTACAACCGCCTTTTCACCGACAACGACGCGTCCTTTCGAGTATATCTTTCCGTCAAAAGATCCGTCGATACGGATATCTCCCGGAGAGGAAATCTCTCCCTTTACAACGGTGCCCGCAGAAATGCGGCTGACTTCGTTCACATTCACATTAGATTCCATTTTCGTAGCCATATTGTGTTTCTGTTATTTCTGTTATACAAGTCCCTTGCCGTGGCAGTTCTTATACTTGAGACCGGAGCCGCAGGGGCAGGGGTCGTTGCGTCCGACCTTCTTTTCAGCCCTGACCGGAGTCCTGGCGCGCTGCTCGCCGTTTGTAGTCAGCTGCGAAGGATCATTGGTCCGCATCTGGCTCATGTCCGTGCGGCGCGGCTGGGGTGCGCGCTGAGGAGCTTCATCACGGTCCCTCAGCGGCACAAAGGCACGGAGAAGGAATGAGAGGGCGTCCCTGTTAAGGTCCTCGAGCATCGCCGAGAAGAGGTTGTAGCTTTCGAGTTTATATACCACCAGCGGGTCCTTCTGCTCGTAAGCGGCATTCTGGACACTCTGCCTCAGATCGTCATTGTCGCGAAGGTGCTGCTTCCAGTGCTCGTCAATCTGGTAGAGGATAATATTGCGGCTGAGGGCCTTGGCTATTTCCTTCCCCTCGTTGTTGTAGGCCTTCTCAAGGTTCACGGTAAGGTTCAGCATCTTCTTCCCGTCGGAGATCGGAAGGGCTATGTTCTGGTACATGGAGCCCTGTTTCTCGTAAACCTGCTTGATGAAGGGATAGACCTTCGCGACCATGGCCTCCATACGGCGGTTATATACCTCCTCCATGTGGCTTGTCAGGGCGTCGGCGATTGCCTGCGGCTTTGCATGATCATAGAAGTCGGCGTCGAAACCGAGATCGATGGAGAGCTGGGCCATGACATATTCCTCGAAGGCCTCATAGGTCATTCCGGAGGCGCGCTCGGCGAAAATCATGGACATATCCATCATCATGTTCCGGACATCGATTTCGATGCGCTCACCGGAGAGGGCGTTGCGCCGGCGGCTGTAAATGGCCTCCCTCTGGTAGTTCATGACGTCGTCGTATTCGAGAAGGCGCTTACGGACGCCGAAATGGTTCTCTTCCACCTTCTTCTGGGCCGTTTCAATAGCGTTCGAAAGCATACTGGAAACGAGGGCTTCATCCTCCTTCATGCCCAGCCGGTCGACAACGGAGGCAATCCTTTCGGAGCCGAACTTACGCATCAGGTCATCCTCAAGGGATATATAGAAGGTAGAGGAACCGGGGTCTCCCTGACGTCCGGCACGGCCTCGCAGCTGGCGGTCGACACGGCGGCTGTCATGGCGGGTCGTACCGATGATGGCAAGACCGCCCGCCTCCCTGACCTCAGGGGTAAGCTTGATATCGGTACCACGGCCGGCCATGTTGGTCGCAATGGTAACTTTCCCGCTCTGGCCCGCCTGGGCGACGATTTCCGCCTCCCTCGCGTGCTCCTTCGCGTTGAGGACATTCGGCCGGAGTCCCCTCCGGGTCATCATCCTCGCAAGCAGCTCGGAAGTCTCGACATCGGTCGTACCGACAAGGACCGGACGCCCGGCCTTGGACAGCTCGACAACCCTCTCGATAACGGCGTTGAACTTGGCGCGCTTGGTCCTGTAGATGATATCGTCCTGGTCGTCACGGATAACCGGACGGTTCGTCGGAATCACCACGACATCAAGCTTATAGATACTCCAGAACTCGCCCGCCTCGGTCTCTGCGGTACCGGTCATACCGGCGAGCTTATGATACATCCTGAAATAATTCTGCAGGGTGACCGTCGCAAAGGTCTGGGTCGCGGCCTCAACCTTGACATTCTCCTTTGCCTCGACCGCCTGGTGGAGACCGTCGCTCCAGCGACGTCCCTCCATGATACGGCCAGTCGACTCATCTACAATCTTGACCTTGTTGTCCACGATGACATAGTCGATGTCCTTGGTGAACATCGCATATGCCTTGAGGAGCTGGATAACCGTATGAACCCTCTCGCTCTTAAGGGAGAAGTCTTCCATCAGGGAATCCTTCTTCTGCTGCTTTTCAGCGGCGGAAAGGGACGGGTCATTCTGGATTTCAGCGATTGCGGTACCCATATCCGGAAGGACGAAGAACTCGCTGTCCCCTACCGCATTGGCAAGGAGGTCATGACCCTTGTCGGTCATGTCCACGCTGTTCTGGATCTCGCTGATGACAAAATAAAGGTCATCGGTAATCACCGGCATTTCGCGCTCATTGTCCTGGAGATAATAACCTTCCGTCTTCTGCATGAGCTGCTTCATTCCGGGTTCGCTGAGGAACTTGATGAGCGGCTGATATTTCGGGAGACCCTTGTAGCAGCGGAAGAGAAGTTTTCCGCCCTCCTCGGTGTTTCCGGCCGCGATAAGTTTCTTGGCATTGTTCAGCGTCTCATTGACGAGGGCGCGCTGCTTGTTGTAAAGGGTTTCGACATAGGGACGGAACTCGAGGAACTGGGCGTCGTCATCGGCCTGCTGCATAGGGCCGGAGATGATGAGCGGGGTCCTGGCGTCGTCGATAAGGACGGAGTCAACCTCATCGACAATGGCATAATGGTGTTTCCTCTGGACGAGGTCGTCGAGGCGGATCGCCATGTTGTCACGGAGGTAGTCGAAACCGAACTCGTTGTTCGTTCCGAAGGTAATATCGCAGTTGTACGCACGCTTGCGGGCGTCGCTGTTGGGTTCATGCTTGTCGATGCAGTCGACCGAAAGTCCATGGAACATGTAGATGGGTCCCATCCACTCCGAGTCTCGTTTCGAAAGGTAGTCGTTGACCGTAACGACATGGACGCCTTTTCCGGCGAGGGCATTGAGAAAGACCGGAAGAGTAGCCACAAGGGTCTTTCCTTCACCGGTCGCCATCTCGGCAATCTTGCCCTGATGGAGGACGATACCACCGATCAGCTGGACGTCATAGTGGACCATGTCCCAGGTCACTTCGTTACCTCCGGCCTGCCAGTGGTTCTGCCAGATGGCCTTGTCCCCCTCAATCCGGACAAAATCGTTGTCAGCGGCGAGGTTCCTGTCGAATTCGGAAGCGGTAACTTCAACCGTCTCGTTCCCCGCGAAGCGGCGGGCCGTGGATTTCACTATTGCAAAGGCCTCCGGAAGGATTTCTTCAAGAATCTTCTCGATTGCCTCGTCCTCGTCTTTCACGAGTTTATCGGACTCTGTTGCAAGCGCCTCTTTCTCGGAAACGGGAATATCCCCCGCGATTTCGACCTTGATTTCTTCTATACGCTTCTCGAACGGGGCCTCGACCTCGGCAATGCGCCTGCGGAGTTCCGCAGTCCTCGAACGGAGTTCATCATTTGAGAGGGCGTCAATCTCAGGATACACCGCAAGGATCTTATCCAGAATCGGTTTTACCTGTTTCATGTCCCGGTCGGATTTCGAACCGAATACTTTCCTGATTATATCAGCTAATGCCATATTAATAATACTCAACTAATAAATTCAATTTACAAAGATAACAGAAAATCCCGAATAATCCGGCCATTTTGCCATAATATTATTAACTTTGCTCCCGACATGAGAATCAGCGTCGTCATACCCGCCTTCAATGCCGCCTCCCGTCTCTCCCGTGCAATCCGGAGTGCCGGAGACGCGGCGGAAGTAATAATTGTGGACGACGGCTCAACTGACGCTACGGCTGAAATAGCGGAATCATTTGAAGGAGCGAAGGTTATAAGGCAAAAGAATTCCGGAGTTTCGGCTGCCAGGAACAGGGGTGTCGAAGCGGCTGCGGGAGACTACCTCTGCTTTCTGGATGATGACGACTCCCTGGATTCCCTCTCAATTCTCAGTGGCGAAGAGGTGCCGCATGAAGCTCCCGACATGATTATTCTCCGAAGCTTTATCGGCGAAAAGGAGAGATATCCATGGAAAGGGATTTTCGATGAAAATACCCCTTACTCACCTTCCGACCTTCTCTCCAGGGGATACCTCCGGGGCAGCGCCTGCGGAGTACTTTTCAGGAGGAAATTCCTGGAAGATAATGCAATACGCTTTGCAGAGGGAGTCCGGCTCGGAGAAGATACGGTCTTCTTTGCAGAAGCCCTTTCCAGGGCCGGCAGCGTAATGTTCCGTGACCTTCCCCTGTACCTTATCACGCCCCGTGAAGGCAGCGCATCCAGAAAGCCCTCGGAGACGGATATACCCTGCTATGCCGATGCAATTGAGGCGGCCATAGGACGCCTTCCCGCCTCTCCGCTAAGAAACCTTACTGTATTCAAACTCATAATAGTCCTGACCTCCCGAGCCGCGGCCCTGCGCCTTGGTCCCGGGAAGACTGCGGAAGCGGCCCGGCTGCGCTCCGGGGCTCTCCCCATAAAACTGGATGGAATTTCTACGGAAAGGGCTAAAATCCGTCTTCTGAACTTCTCATATCCCCTTTTCTACCACCTGATCGCCTTTCGCGACCAGCTCCGGGGAAAACCTACCGACGGAAAAGGCGTTTCAGAAAATATGTAAACTTCGCCAGGGCGAACTGCCAGGAAGGAGTTCCGATATAGGTCCTGAAATAGTAGGACTCGCTTTCGAATTTCATCGAACGGATTGCGACCCTGCTGTAATAGGAGCGGGTTGTCGCCCCATGCTCATGGATAACCCTGACTTCCGGATAGAACCAGACGCAGCGGCCGATTGCCTTCATCCTTTCCGAAAGGATTGCCTCCTCCCCATAGAGGAAGGTCGCGGGATCGAACATGCCGGCGGCGAAAAAATCGGCGGCGCGGACCATGAAAAACGCCCCGGTAACCCTGTAGTGAGGCCCTTCTGCCGCAGATTCGGCATAATCGCGGTACAGTTTCGCATCGAGGGTTTTCTTCCGGTAAAAGAGCTTCCCCCAATAAGGCAGCAGATGGCGCTCGGAAAAAGTCATGAACGGTTCCGGGCCCTGGCGCCTTTGATCCAGCCCGACCACCTCCGGACCGATGACTCCTGCATCCTCAAGGGCCGAAAGGCGCTCTGCCATACGGTCTGCAACGTCAGGCGAAAAGAACCTGATGTCATTATTTGCAAATAGGATAAAATCGGGGTTCCAGTTATCCCTGAGCCATTCTGCACCGAGATTGTTCCCCCGCGCGAAGCCCAGGTTTTCCTCCGAACGGATGACTTCCACCTCCGACGGAAGGTCGGTCAGTTCTCCCCTGCTGTCATTATCGACCACAACTATCCGGTGGGGAGATGATACCTTACTGCACTCTTCCCTGATAAAGGCAGAGGTCAGTTTTTCACTGTGGTAATTTATAATGACAATACCTATGTTCATCCGAGAAGGGTTTTATAAAAGTCCATGATTTTCGGCCCGTAGGCCTCTTCCGAGAAGCGTTCTACGGCAACGTCCCCCGCCGCCTCGACCATTTCCGAAGGGAATCTCTCCGAAAGGGAACGGATTGCTTCGGCACACTCCCCGGTGGTAGAGAAGAGAATGCCGGTCCTGCCGTCTTCAAGTATATCCAGGGAGCCGCCGGAGCGCCTCGCAATAACCGGGCAGCCGTAGAACATGGCTTCAACCGTTACTCGGCCAAGACCCTCGGAGCGGGATGTCATGAGAAAGCCCGACGCCCTCTCCATCTGGCTCTTAATATCGGCTGTAAAATCAACAAAATCAAGATATTCAGAAGCGCCGTATGAAGCTGCGATTGAGGTAAGGGATTCCTTCATCTCATCACCGCAGTGCCCGGTCAGCCGGAGCCGGTACCCGGAACGGAAAACCCCTGAAAGGCAGAAGGCCAGGACCGCCGTTTCCGGCTGTTTCGCCGGGGAGAAAAGGCTGGCCGAGAAGAGAAAATACTTCTCTTTCTCAGAGCTCTTCAAGCGGTCGGAAGCGGGGCGGACAGCGTCATTTATCCAGCGGGCGCAGGGATGGTTTTCAAGAGAAAAATGCTCAAAGATGCCGCTGGAAATAGCCAGGACCCCTTCGGAAGAGAGAAGCTTCTTCCCGAAGCGGCGAAATCCAAGAAAAGGACGCTGCCCGAAATCGAGGTCCATGTATTCACGAAGGTGCCAGAGGTGAGGTACGCCGAGGGCGCGGGCGATGTAAAGCCCGATGTCCACGGTTCCGGAGTTGGAATGGACAAGCCGTATATCCCTGTCCTTCAAAAGGGTAAGGGCCCGGCGAACTGTCTTTCTGCGGCTCACAAGGACGTTCAGAAGATGGGGAAGGGTCCTGAAAACCTTTTTCCAGATACTCCCGTTGAAGGTTCCTCTCTGAAAGGGAATAACTATTACCTCATAACCCTCCGAACGAAGGAAGTTTCCGACAACCCCGTCCTCGCGTAGCAGCACTGTCGGACGGACCTCTTCCCGGAGCGAATGCATGAGATTCATTAGGGAGAGGGTCGCACCTCCGACCGTACGGTCTTCATTATTGACATAGAGGACGTTTATCATCACTTCAGGGCATTATCAAGGAAAGCTTCCGCTTCGCTCCGGAAAGAGCGGAGAATTTCGGAAACCCGTTCATAATCAATAGGTTCATCCATTACCTCCGCGCGCCCGTCATTGACAAGGCGGGAAGACAGGCCGACCTTCCCGAGAAGGGAGCCGGTTCGGACGTTCTCCCCTACCGGAACGGAAAGGAAGGGCTTTTGGAAAACGATGGAAAAAGCGACTCCGTGGAAAGAGGAAGTAACTACGCATGAAGCTCCCGCGACAAGCGAGAGGAACCGCTCCGGGGAGGCCCACTGCTCGGTTCCCTTCCGGCAGCGCCAGGAGGCACGGGGAGAGAGGATAATGAGCGGAAGTCCCTTGTTTTCAGCGACTTTCCGGGCAAGGGAAACAACTTTCTCCCCTTCCAGCATCGGATATGCAAGAACATACCCCTTAGCGGAAGGCACCCCGGCAAGGTCATTCCATATTGTAGGATCCACAAGAAGCACCGGATCCTGCAGCAGGGCAACTTCCTCTCCCCGCGCTGTCAAAGAATCAAACAGAGCTTTTTCCCGGACGCTCAGGGCATCAAAACGGCCCTGGAAAACGGGATCCGCCCCGTCAGAACTGGCCGACCAGGCGATTTTTTTAGCTTCCCCGCATTCGAAGGCGCCATGGTACACAGGGTCGGGGCCGCCTGTCCAGCGGGGATTCCAGACCTGGTCGCTTCCGACAAGGACGGCATCGAAGCCCTCGAAGGAGCGAGTCAGCGGAAAACGTCTTATGAAACGGCGGAACCCCCGGCTTCGAATTGAACGGGACAGGGATTCCGGAACGTATTTAAGGAGATATGTAAAGCCCTCCGAGCGGAGGCGTCCCCCGTCGAAGCGCCATGGCCAGTAAGAGGCCTCAACAGCCGGATTCCGGTAATCTATTACCCTCACACTGTGGCCGAGCGAAGAGAGAAGGCGCACGCTGGCGTACGTCTGAAGCATCGCACCGTAGTTGTGAGCGTAATGGAGTGTCAGGATTCCGATTTTCATAAGTGTCTTTTCACTTTGGCGACAAACCTGTCAAGCCGGTAGCGGAGCGACAGGTTTCCGTAACGGCGGATGACATAATCAAGTCCCCTGCGAAGATAATCATTTTCAATGGAAGATGAAAGCGGATGGAGGTCCGAAGGATGTTCCAGATTGGGCTGCATGACCTTCCTGACATCCAGCGGAAGGGTTTCCGCTCCGGGAAGGACCGCTTCCAGAAGATCCCTTCCCTTTTCGCTTCCAATCAGGCACAGGGAGCATCCCCTGTCATCCGAAGCGAAGTCCTTCGAAACCCGTTCAATTCCCCAGCAGTCAGCCATTGTAAGGTCTGTCGTACGGCTTAGGGAAGCGAAGGGGCAGGACCCGCAGGAGGGCCGGAGAATCATATGCTGGTAGAAAAGATAGGTATATGCGTCGTCAACCTGCTTTTTATCTCCGAAAAAATAGGCCTCCACGTGGCTGTGCCAGCCCTTTTCGACGTCCCGGAAAGTCACTCCCGTAACCTTCTCCCCCGCCTTTTTCTCCTGGCGGCGAAGGGCCGAGAGCCATACTGCCGGGGACGGAGTCCCATGGCAGACCATATCGGCAAGGAAAAGCCGCTCACGGTACTTTTCTCCGGCAAGGGAAGCTATTCCCGCGCACTGGCAGGGAGTACCCGTAAAAAGGACGTTCCTACCGCTCTTAAGATCCGAAAGGACTGCGGAAGGAATCCCTTCCATGTCACTCTGGACATACTTGCTGCGGCGGAATCCCTCCGCTTCGGAAAGAGTCTCCGCCCGCTTATGGGAAACGCTCCAGTCCTCCCTGAAGGCAGCTCCATACACAACCCAGCCGCGGGAGATCGCTTCCTTCACAAGGGCGGCGGAAAGGCCTCCGCTCTGGCTCTTTCGGAGCGATTCGCTGAATCGGACGGCGAGTGCCTCGGGATCAGAATCCCGCTGCACAACGTCATGGAAGGCACATATCTTATCGCATAGCCCGCAGCGGGTGCATATTTCATGATTTATCTTGGGATATAGGAATCCCATCGGGTCCCTTTCCATCGAGATTGCCCCGACAGGACAGGCGGCCTCGCAGGAGGCGCAGCCGCAGCACTCTTCCCTTGGCCTGGTGTCGATCATTTCCGGAAAAGTTTACGCCGGATCATTCCGGATGCCTCCTTCCGTTCATCCGCGGAAAGGCCTAAAAGCCAAACAGACAGCCCAGTAGAAATGACGCAGAGAAGACAGTTCAGAAGGACGTTCACAAGCTTCGGCTCCATCGAAAAAGCCATCCAGAGCGGCAGCACCGATGCGGCTATGACAACGACCAGCTCATTCAGGATGACCTTCTTCAGGAAGCTCCTGACATCGAGCCCTATCATCCCCCGGAGCATGAACAGCCGGGCTGCAAGGCAGCACAGGGCGAGGGCGATGGCCGTCCAGTAAATCGCTTCCGGCTCCGCTCCGCAGCGGAGAAGGATGTAGGCCACCGGGACATTCAGAAGCTGGATTCCGCCGACTACAATCTGATATGAACGGATCTTTCCGGTCGAAAGCATGGCCGTCACCATAGTATAGGAAACCGACTCTACCAGGATGTAAATCAGAACAAGGCGGATGAAATCCACGGTATGGGGAGGGACCAGCCCCTTTCCGAGCCAGAGGTCTGTCAGCCACCCGGTATTTGCGAGTATCGGAAGCGCCAGAAGAAGAAGGAGATACACCGACATCCGCGACCCCTTGAACACAAGGCGCATCATGGTATCCCGTTCCCCGGCCGCCCAGGACTTGGTAATCTGGGGATTAATGGCGGTTATGAAGGAAGATACGAAGCGCTGGACCCCTGTGCTGATCTGGGTTGCGAAGCCCCAGCCGGCATTGACGGCCGGCCCGAAAAAGAGGTTCAGAAGCTGGTTTCCGCCCTGGTCCCTCAGAACTGCGGACCCGGAACCGATCATATTCCATCCGGCAAAGGAGAACATCTCCCGGAAGTACCTGCGGTCGAAGCGGAAACAGTATCTGGCCTCCTCAAAGCGAAGCCGGCAATATACACCGTAAATAAGGCGGACAAGGATGGATACCCCGGCCATCAGGGCAGCGTAAAAGACGAGCCGGTCAATCGGGGAGATGGCCACAAGGAAGGCCGTCAGAAGCTTCAGAAGCCCCTCCAGGACCCCTATATAGGCAAACGCGTCCATCTTTTCATGGGCGATTATCGCCGCATTGTACGGGACGCTGAGAAGGTTTGCGACAAAGGTTAGGAGCGACAGCTGAAGCACCCAAAAGGCCGCTCCCATCCTGTCCGGAGGGATATTCATCTTGGCATGGAGCCACCACAGCCCTATCGGCTCGGAAAGGAGGACAATCACCCCCGCAAGGACTATCTGGATTGTCACTGCGGTATTGAAGACCGTGTGGGGATCAGCCCCTTCCCTCTTCCCGAGTTCGAAGGTCATGAAACGGCTGATCGCCGATGACATGGAGCCGGTCAGGACAGAAAAGAGGGCTACAACCCCGCCTACGGCGGTATAAACGCCGAAATCGTCCTGCCCAAGGGTCCTCAGGATAACCCTGGAGGTATAGAGTCCGACAAGGAGGAGGAGAATCATACGCGCATAGAGCATGAGCGTATTCCTCGCAACGCGGCCGGCTATGTTGGTCCTCTCTTCCATGTTTTGCAAAGTTAAACATTTAAATCTGAAAAATTATATGTATCTTTGCTCCGATTAGCGGCAAAACCGATATGACTAAACTGCCTAAAAACATTGAACGGCTTAGGAAGAATTATTTGAGCACGAAAGTCATTCTCGCGATGGACCTCGTCCTTTCGCTGATTTCAACTTTCATCGTCCTCCTGATTGTCAGTTTCCTGACCACCTCGCCGATTTATACCCCGCATTTTTACGTAATCATACTTCTGGTCTCCTTCTTCGCATCGCTTCTGATGATGCTCGTGACCGGAACCTTCAGGATAATCATCCGTCACCTCCGTATCAGGGATATCAGCCCCTTCTTCATTGTTTCGCTTGTCAAGGCGCTGATTATCCTTGTAGTAACCGGTTTCCTTTCCGGAGAAGTGCTTGGACAGACCTTTGTCCTGAGGACGCTTGCCTACATCTCGGTCTTTGGGGATTTCATGCTGACGCTGTTCCTTCTGCTCGGGACCCGGCTCGCAATGATTATCGCCTATGATATAGTCAGTTCACGCGTCCGTGAGCGCTCCGAGCGGCTGAACGTCCTCGTTTACGGGACCTCTGACAAGTCCCTCGCGACCATCATCCGCCTCCAGAACTCTCCTCACTACAGAATTGTCGGCTTCCTCAAAAACTCTTCCGAGAACCACAAGATTTCGATTGACGGACTCCCCGTAAAAGAATTCTCCGACGAGAAGACCTTTAAGGATATAATCTCGAAAATGAACGTAGAAGCGGTTCTCTTCGCAACCGAGCATGACGCCCAGAGCGAGGAAAACGCCCTTATCAACTACTGCTCGGACAACCATATCAAGACTCTTATCGTCCCTTCAGTGGACGAGGTGGCGGAAGGGCAGAGCTTTTTCAAGCCGCGTGAAGTAAAGGTCGAAGACCTCCTCGGAAGAGAAGAAATAAAGATCTCGATGAACGAGATTGCCAGTTTCATCTCCGGGAAAAACGTTCTGGTTACCGGCGCTGCCGGTTCCATCGGCTCCGAACTCGTCCGCCAGATTGCGACTTTCGGCGTCAGCAAACTGATTCTCTTTGACAACGCCGAGACCCCGATGCATAATCTCCGGCTCGAACTCGAGGACAAGTTCCCGGATCTGGACTTTGTGCCCGTAATCGGGGATGTAAGGAGTCCCAACCGGCTCGATTTCGCATTCCGGGAATACAAACCGAAAATAGTCTTCCATGCGGCCGCCTATAAGCATGTCCCCCTGATGGAAGAGAATCCCTGCGAGGCAATCCGGGTGAATCTTACCGGTTCCCGGAACGTCGCTGACAAGTGTATCGAATACGATATCGACAAGATGGTCATGATTTCGACCGACAAGGCCGTCAACCCGACCAATATAATGGGCTGCACCAAGCGCCTTGCCGAAATCTACGTCCAGTCCCTCGGCCTTGCACTCGAAAAGGGTGAAATCCAGGGGAAAACCCGTTTCGTTACCACCCGCTTCGGAAATGTCCTCGGATCCAACGGCTCGGTTATTCCCCGCTTCCGTGAACAGCTCGAAAAGGGCGGTCCGCTGACGGTAACCCATCCGGACATCAACCGCTTCTTCATGACAATCCCAGAGGCCTGCCGCCTGGTCTTGGAAGCGGCGACAATGTCCACCGGAAACCAGATTTTCGTCTTCGACATGGGTAAACCCGTGAAGATTGACACCCTTGCCCGCAACATGATCCGCCTCGCCGGCCTGGTCCCGGACAAGGACATCAAGATCGAATATACGGGACTTCGTCCGGGAGAAAAGCTCTACGAGGAAGTCCTCTCCAATGCCGAGAATACCATTCCTACTGACCACGACCGCATCCGTATCGCCAAGGTCCGGAAATACGACTATGAGGATGCCCTGGAAGCCGCCAAGGGTCTTGAACTGCTGGCCGGTGCCGTCAAGATTGACGACATGGTGAAGCTGATGAAAAAGACCGTTCCGGAATTCAAGAGCAAGAACTCCCGCTTCGAGAAATTCGATATCCCCGACGGGAAATAAGCGATGGAGCTTCCAGATCCCAGATACCGGACATTCCTCCGGAAAATCCGCTCTTTCCTGCCCGAAGACAGAATCTACACGGACGGGCTCCGGCGCCTTGCCTGGGGCACTGATGCGGGCTTTTACCGGCTGATTCCGAGAATCGTCGTCCGGGCCGCCTCGGAAGAGGAAGTCTCCCTTCTTCTAAAGGAGGCCTCCGCTGAAGGGCTCCCCGTAACTTTCCGTGCAGCCGGGACTTCCCTCTCCGGCCAGGCAATCAGCGACAGCATCCTGATTGTCGCCGGAAAGAACTGGGAAAGATACACTTACAATGACGACACCTCAATTACTCTCCAGCCGGGACTCGTCGGTGCCGAGGTCAACCGGATCCTCTTGAAACACGGGCGGAAATTCGGCCCGGACCCGGCCAGTATCGGAAGCTGTATGGTCGGAGGAATAGTCATGAACAACGCCTCCGGAATGAGCTGCGGAACCGTTGCAAACAGCGACCGTATGCTCGTTTCTGCCCGCCTTGTCCTGAGCGACGGAACCGTCCTCGACACCGCCGATGAGGCCAGCCGGGAGGCCTTCCGGAGGTCCCACGGCGACCTTATCGATGGAATCGCCGCCCTCCGGGACCGCGTCCGCGCCGACAGGGCCCTAAGCGAGAGAATCGAATACAAGTACTCGATAAAGAACGTAACCGGTCTGAATATCCTTCCACTGCTGAGATACGACGACCCCTTCGAAATCCTGGCCCACCTTCTTGTCGGCTCCGAAGGGACTCTCGCCTTCCTCAGCGAGGTCACCATGAAAACCCTCCCTCTCGCCCCGTTCAAGGCGAGCGCGATGATATACTTCCCGGACATACGAAAGGCCGCAGAAGGCGTAGTCGCAATCCGGGAGGAAGCCGTCAGTGCCGCAGAACTTCTTGATATCAGGTCACTTACCTCAGTAAACGATCCTAATCTCAATCCCGATTTTCCCGACCTCACAGCCGTCCTGACGGAGACCCAGGCGGAGAGCCATGAGCAGCTTCTCGCCCAGATAGCGTCCATCCAGAAGGCCCTTGAGCCCTTCGGCGTCGAAGTCCGTTTTACCGAAGACCCTGCCGAATATTCCAAATACTGGGCTATCCGAGCCGGTATCTTCCCGACGGTAGGAGGAATGCGAAAAGAAGGCACTACCTGCCTTATCGAGGACGTCGCCTTCCACATCGAGGACCTCCCGGAGGCCACATCCGATCTTTCCGCCCTGCTCGACCGTCACGGTTATGACGACTCCTGCATCTACGGGCACGCCCTTGCCGGAAACTTCCACTTCATCATCAACCAGTCCTTCTCCTCTGAAAAAGAGGTTCGCCGGTATGAAGATATGATAAAGGACGTTGCCAAGCTCGTAATCGGGAAATACGACGGTTCCCTCAAGGCGGAGCACGGCACAGGACGGAACATGGCTCCCTTCGTTGAATATGAGTGGGGAGAGGCCGCCTTCGCCCTAATGAAGGAAATTAAACGGCTCTTCGACCCGAATGGACTCCTGAATCCCGGGGTCATCTTCAACGACGACCCGGAGTGCTTCCTGAAGAATTTCAAGCCGCTTCCCCTTCTGACCCCATCTGACGACCCCCTCTATCGCGAAATAAACAAGTGTATAGAGTGCGGATTCTGCGAGGTCAACTGCCTTTCCTGCGGCTTCACCCTGTCCTCCAGGACCCGTATTGTTGCCCGGCGTGAAATCTCAAATCTGAAACGCTCCGGCGAGGATCCTGAACGGCTCCGGGAGCTCGAGAAAGGATACCGTTACCTCGGCGAGAAGACCTGCGCCGGGGACGGGCTCTGCTCGACGTCCTGCCCGATGGGAATAAACGTCGCCGACCTTACCCACCGAATCCGGGAAGAGGAAAATGGCGGTAAGGGACCATGGGTCTATGCCGGGAAGCATTATCCTTTGGTAATGAACGGGATCCGTTCAGTACTTGGGCTTGCGAATTTTGGAAAATCCATCCTTGGCCCCTCTACAATGGGAGCAATAGGAAAGGGGCTCCACAGCGTCGGTCTCCCCCTCTGGACCCCTTCTACGCCAAAGCCGTACCGAGTCCCTAAAAACATTTCCTCTCCGGGGGACAGTACTTTAAAAGTTGTATATCTTCCAAGCTGCCTGAACCGGATGATGGGAACCGCCTCCACGGACTCCCCGGTTAAACGGCCCCTTGTCGAAGAGACGGTCTCTCTCCTTGAAAAAGCGGGTTACGGGGTTATCTTCCCGGAGAACATGGATGGACTCTGCTGCGGAACCCTCTGGGAGAGCAAAGGGCTTAAAGAGATTGCAGATAAGAAGCTGGAAGAACTCGGAAAATCCCTCTGGAAAGCATCAGAAGGAGGAAAATACCCTATCCTCTGCGACCAGAGCCCCTGTCTTCACAGGATGAAGGCGAAGCTCTCCGGGATGGCCCTATACGAGCCGGCCGAATTCATTATGACCTTCCTTCGGGACCGCCTCGACTTCCACCCGAGCCCGACCCCTGTCGCAGTCCATATTACATGTACGATGCGACTTATGAACCTTACCGGAACAATCACTGAACTTGCCCGCCTGTGCTCTGAGGATGTAAGAATTCCGGAAGGGGTCGGCTGCTGCGGCTTTGCCGGGGACAAAGGCATGTTCAATCCGGAACTCAACCGCTACGCCCTCCGAAAACTTCGGGACGGCGTCAATGGAGTAGCCATCGGGTATTCAAACAGCAGAACCTGTGAAATCGGGCTCGAAACCAACTCCGGAATCCCCTACGTCTCAATCATTTACCTTGTCAACAGCTGCACCACGGCAAAGTGAGTAATACTTGCCCTTCAGGGCCAGCAGCTCGGCATGTTTTCCCCTTTCGATTATCCGGCCATGGTCCATTACCATGATATAGTCGGCGCTGACAACCGTCGAAAGCCGGTGGGCAATGACAAAGGATGTACGTCCTTTCATAAGGGAATCCATCCCCTTCTGGATGAAACGTTCGGTCCTTGTATCGATGGAGGAGGTAGCTTCGTCCAGGATAAGAACCGGAGGATCCGCAACTGCCGCCCTCGCAATCGCGAGCAGCTGGCGCTCTCCCTGGCTGAGATTGCCTCCGTCAGCGGAAAGAACGGTATTGTAACCTTTCGGAAGGCGGCGGATGAAGGTATCCGCACTGACAAGCCGGGCGGCGGCCATGCACTCCTCGTCCGTCGCGTCAAGCCGGCCGTAACGGATATTGTCGAGCACCGTACCGCTGAAAAGCTTTGTCTCCTGGAGAACTGTCCCAAGACTCCTCCGGAGGGAATCCTTATCGATTTCGGACACATCGAAGCCGTCATACGTAATAGTTCCGTCCTGGATTTCGTAGAAACGGTTGACAAGGTTTGTGATGGTCGTCTTCCCCGCTCCCGTTCCGCCTACAAAGGCGATTTTCTGGCCCGGATAAGCAGTCAAGGTTATATCGTAGAGGACCTGTTTCCCCTCTACATAGCTGAAATCCACATCCTTGAGGGAAACCTCCCCGCGAAGAGGGGTCAGCCGCCCGTCCGGGGATTTCCATGCCCATGAACCGGTCCTCCTGGAGACCTCCTTCCCTTCCCCGTCGATATGGACCAGTTTCACCTTTCCCTCGTCCTTCTCGAGCGGAGCGTCAAGAAGGGCGAATATCCTGTCCGCACCAGCCGTTGCCATGACAATCGAATTGATTTCATTTGAAATCTGGGAAACGGGGCGGCTGAAGTTTTTCTGAAGGGTCAGGAAGGAAACGAGGGTACCGAGGGTCAGAAGGGCCCCGTCCAGACCCCGGAAAAACCAGCCCTGCCAGCCGCCAAGGGCGATAACCGCTCCGAGGATGGCAAGGAAGACATAGGTAAAGTTACCGAGGTTGGTATTGACAGGCATGATTATATTACCGATCCTGTTGGCATGGAAGACGCTTTTCCGAAGGTTCTCGTTCAGAACCTCAAAGTCCTCGACCGCCTCCTCCTCATGGCAGTAAACCTTTACGACCTTCTGGCCAGAGACCATCTCCTCGATAAACCCGTTTACAATGCCGAGATTCTTCTGCCTCTCGGTAAAATACTTCCTGGAGAGCTTCCCGAAAAAGGTCGTTACCTTATACATGAGGAAGGCCATGACGACGGAAACCAGGGTCAGCGGAATGCTGAGAACCAGCATGCTGACAAGGGTCGCAATGATGGTGACGACAGAGCTGAAAAGGTTGGGAAGGGTATTCCCGATTACCTGGCGGAGGGTATCCACATCGTTGGTATATACGGACATAAGGTCCCCGTGGGAGTGGGAATCGAAAAATTTCAGGGGGAGGTCCTCCATATGCCGGAAAAGATCTTCCCGAATCCGTTTCATGGTACCCTGTCCCACCCGTATCATCAGGATGGAACTGACATAGCCGGCGATGATTCCGGCGAGGATTATCGCGGCGAGTTTCACGAGGGCTACTCCGAGCGGGCCGTAATCCGGGATTGCGACGGAGAGCATCGGAGTTATGTAATCGTCTATAAGCGAACGCGTAAAGAGGGAGGAAGCGAGGGACGTCACTGCCGAAACGGCAATGCAGACTATCACAACGCCGAAACTGACCTTATAGGTCTTTAGGAGAAGGCGCAGCAGCCGAAGGACGGACCCGCTGTTTTTCAGGTCCTTCAGGGTGGCACCGCCGCGCGGGCCGTCCGGTCTTGGTTGCATCAGAGCCATCTTCCTATTTCTTTTCGTCAAAGTCCCCTTCTCCGCCGCTCATCTGCATTTCGTAGATTTCACGGTAAACGGAATTATCCTTAAGGAGGTTTTCATGGGTATCGAAGCCGATAACCCTGCCGTCCTCCATAACGGCTATCCTGTCAGCGGAGGAGATACTGAGAACCCGCTGAGAGATAATCAGTTTGGTAACGCCCGGAATCCGCTGCGAGAAGGTCTCCCTGATTTTCGCATCCGTAGCCGTATCGACAGCGGATGTGGAATCGTCGAGAATCAGGACCTTGGGCCGCTTCAGAAGGGCCCTCGCTATACAAAGGCGCTGCCTCTGGCCCCCGGAAACATTGGTTCCGCCCTGCTCTATCCTAGTATTGTACCCCTCGCTCATCGCAGAGACGAATTCGTCCGCGCAGGCCGCCTTGCAGGCCTCGATACATTCCTCGTCAGTCGCATCAGGACGGCCCCACCGAAGATTCTCAAAGACTGTCCCCGAAAAGAGGGTGTTCTTCTGAAGGACCACGGCAACTGAACTCCGGAGGGTCTTAAGGGAAAAGTTACGGACATTGATTCCGCCGACCCGAACCGTTCCTTCCGAGACGTCGTAGAGCCGGGATACAAGGGCCCCGAGCGTCGATTTACCGCTGCCGGTGCCGCCGATAATCCCGATAGTCTCTCCGGGAAGAATATGAAGATCAATTCCTTCCAGGGCATAATCCCCTCCCTTTCCATAGGAGAAATAAACCGAGTCGAAGTCGATGCTGCCGGAGGGAACTTCAAGGACCGGGTCCGCGGGCTCCTCCATGTCGGGGACCTCTTCGATAACCTCTGCAATACGGCTTCCGGAAGCGAAACTCTGGGTCAGCTGGACGAAAACCATGGACAGCATCATCAGGGAGGAGAGAACCGTCATCACATAGGAAAAGAGCGAGGTCAGTTCTCCGGTCGTGAGCGAGCCATCCACTATGAAACGGGCCCCGAACCAGCTGAGGGCAATGATGCAGCCATTGACTATAAGATTCATTACCGGCCTGTTAAGGGCCATAAGGGTCTCGACCCGGACATTCAGGGTGAAGAGGTTCAGGACGGCCTTGTCGAATTTTGAAATCTCATGGTCCTCCCGGACATAGGCCTTGACCACCCGGATTGCGGAAACGTTTTCCTGGACGACTCCGTTAAGGGCATCGACCTTGAGGAGTATTTCCTTGAAAAGCCGGGCTGCACGGCTTATCAGAAGGGCCAGGAAAACCGAAAGGATGAGCATGGCAACAAGGAAAACTATGCTCAGACGGCGATGGATCAGAAAGCACATCGCAAGGGCGCTGACCATGTTGAGCGGAGCCCGGAAAGACGTCCTCAAGAGCATCTGGAAGGCATTCTGGATACTTGCGACGTCCGTTGTCATACGGGTCACAAGCCCTGCCGTCGAATACTTGTCAATGTCGGAGAAGGAATACCTCTGGATGCTCCTGTACATCGCCGAGCGGAGATTTGCGGCGAGGCCCGAACTGGACCAGGCGGCGAACCAGCCGGCCAGGACCCCGAAAACCGTGCTCAGAAGGGCCAGAACGGCCATCCAGCTCCCATATTTATATACATTCGAAAGGTTCCCGGCCATGACGCCATCGTCGATCAGGGACGCCGTCACGTACGGGATCAGAATCCACATAATCACCTCCAGCGTCGTCCAGAGCGGCGTCAGCAGGGCGGGCACCTTGTATTGCCGCACTTCCTTCAGGAGGGTACCGATCATCGGGAGGGATTAGCGGTTGGCGTACATGTTTTCGTAGTACTTCTGGTAGTCGCCGGAAGTCACATTGTCCATCCAGTCCTGGTTCTCGAGATACCATTTCACGGTCTTCTCGATGCCTTCCTCAAACTGGAGCGAGGGCTCCCAGCCGAGCTCCTTCTGGAGCTTCGAGGAGTCGATTGCATAACGGAGGTCGTGGCCCGCACGGTCCGTGACATAGGTGATGAGGTCCATGTCCTCTCCCTCGGGGCGGCCCAGAAGGCGGTCCACCGTATTAATCAGGACCTTGATTATATCGATGTTCTTCCACTCGTTGAAGCCGCCGATATTGTAGGTCTCCGCGATTTTGCCCTCGTGGAAAATAGTATCTATGGCTCGGGCATGGTCAACCACATAAAGCCAGTCGCGGACATTCTCGCCCTTTCCATATACCGGGAGGGACTTACGGTGGCGGATATTGTTGATAAAGAGCGGAATAAGCTTCTCCGGGAACTGGTAAGGGCCATAGTTGTTGGAGCAGTTCGTCACTATCGTCGGCATCCCGTAGGTGTCATGGAAGGCGCGGACAAAGTGGTCCGAGGAGGCCTTTGCGGCGCTGTAGGGGCTGTGGGGCTGATACTTGAGGTCCTCGGTGAAGAACTTCTCACCGTAGGCAAGGTGATGCCCGGCGGAGGAGGCCTTCGTTGTAAAAGGCGGCTCGATTCCCTCGGGATGGGTCATCTGGAGGGCTCCATAGACCTCGTCCGTCGAAATATGGTAGAACCTTTTCCCCTCATACTTCTCCGGAAGGGATTCCCAGTATAGTTTCGCGGCCTGAAGCATGCTCAGGGTACCCATGACATTCGTCTTTGCGAAGGTAAAGGGGTCCTTGATGGAACGGTCCACATGGGATTCCGCGGCAAGGTGGATAATTCCGTCCACATGTTCCTCCTGCATCAGCGCATATACACCCTCGAAATCGCAGATATCCATTTTGACGAAACGGTAGTTCGGCTTGTCCTCAATGTCCTTCAGATTGGCCAGGTTCCCCGCATAGGTCAGCTTGTCGAGGTTGATAATCCGGTATTCAGGGTATTTGTTGACAAAGAGGCGGACAACATGGCTGCCGATAAAGCCGGCACCGCCGGTAATCACGATGGAACGTTTCATAGGGTATTGAATGATGGATGGTTTTTATCTTTTTCGGAGAGAATAATATCGGCAGCAGGTATCTGCCAGTCGATTCCAAGGTCCGGATCGTCCCAGCGAACAGCCCCTTCCGCCTCCGGGTGGTAGAATTCGTCGCACTTGTACTGGAAAACGACTTCGTCCGAAAGGACGCTGAATCCGTGGGCGAAGCCCCGGGGAATATACATCTGGAGATGGTTTTCGCCGGAGAGGACGCAGGAAAAATGCTTTCCATATGTCGGAGAGCCGGGACGGATATCCACGGCTACGTCAAGGACGGCCCCTCGGACTACCCTGACGAGCTTTGCCTGGGCGTAGGGTTCCTTCTGGTAATGGAGACCGCGGACGACGCCGTAGCCCGAGCGGCTTTCATTGTCCTGGACGAAATTCACAGGGCCGACCGCCTCCGCGAAATCGCGGTAATTGAACGACTCGAAAAAATATCCCCGCGAGTCGGAGAAGACCCTCGGTTCAATGACATAAAGTCCTTCTATAGGAGTTTTTATGGCCTTCATTACGCTCCCTCCCCGTTTTCTATCCGTCTGATACAATCCTGGAGCGAGGTGTACCAGTGCGGAAGCGAAATGCCGAAATCCGTCTTCACCTTGGTCTTGTCTAGCACCGAATAGTGGGGCCTGGAGCATTTGGAAGGGTATTCCCCGGTATGGCAGGGGCGGATTTCGCAGCTGTTTCCGGAAAGGTCCCGGACCGCGAAGGCAAAATCATACCAGGAGCAGACGCCTTCGTCAGTAAAATTATAGATTCCACTGACATCCTTCCCTTCCCCGATAAGGCGGAGGATAAAGCGGGCAAGGTCAGCCGCATAGGTCGGAGTACCGACCTGGTCGAAAACCACGGACAGCTGATCCCGCTTTGAGGAAAGAGAGCGGATTGTCTTCACGAAATTCTTCCCGTACGGGGAGAACATCCAGGCCGAACGGATAATTACGCTGCGGCAGAGGGATCCGAGAACAGCCCTCTCCCCCTCCAGCTTTGTCGCCCCATAGACACCGAGCGGGTCTGCGGGCCACTCCTCCTTGATCGGCATACAGCCATTGCCGCTGAAAACGTAATCCGTCGAAATATGAATCAGGAGGGCGCCCCGCTCCGAGGCAATCTCCGCGAGGATAGACGGCGCGGTAGCATTCAGGAGCCGGGCCATGGCCGGGTCATCCTCAGCCCTGTCCACGTCAGTATAGGCGGCGCAGTTGACTATAACGTCTATGCTTTCCGACTCACAGACGAGGCGGACGGCATTTTTGTCGGTTATGTCCAGATACAGGGTATCGAGCCCCTTTTCACGGATTACATCCGAAAAAAGGAAACGGTCCGGCGAACCCGCAGAAGCAATACGGATCTCGCGGCCGAGCTGGCCTCCCGCCCCGGTAATGAGGATATTCATGGGAACAAAATTAACGTTTTATTATAAGGAAACCAAAAAAATATTTCATTACCTTTGCATTATGAACGACAGGCAACCGATCTATCTCTACACCGACGGAGCCGCGAGCGGCAACCCTGGTCCCGGCGGATACGGCGTTGTCCTGAAATGTGCCGTAGATACCCCGGACGGGCAGCGGCTCGTAGTGAAGGAATTCTCCGGCGGCTTCGCCCTCACGACAAACAACCGGATGGAACTTCTCGCCGTTATAGTCGGACTGGAGGCAATCAAATGGGAAAACGCCACCGTAGAGTGCTGGAGCGACTCTTCCTACGTCGTAAAGGCGGTCAGCGAGGGCTGGCTTGAAAACTGGAAACGGAAGGGCTTCAAGGGTAAGAAAAACATGGACCTCTGGCTCCGCTACGATGCCGTCGCCCGGAAGCACCGGGTCTGCTTCCACTGGCTGAAGGGCCATGCCGGACACCCGGAAAACGAGCGCTGCGACGCCCTCGCCGTAGAGGCGAGCCACCAGAATGATCTGCCGGAGGATACCGGTTACCTCTCGGAACAGGGACAAATAGACTTTGAGCAATATGCAGAATGACAGGAAACTGGTCGTCGGGATTACCCAGGGCGACGGAAACGGAATCGGATACGAGGTGATTATCAAGGCGCTCCAGGACCCCAGGATTCTGGAATCCTTCACCCCTGTTATCTACGGTTCCTCAAAACTTTTCGGTTTCTACCGTAAGCTGATCCATGAAATAGACCAGCTCGACACAAATGTAATCTCCTCCGCCAGGGATGCCCGTCCCAGGCGGATCAATATTGTAAACTGCCTTCCGGACAACGTCTTCGTCGAGCCGGGCCAGCCGACCGCGGAATCTGCCAAGAGCGCAATCCGCTCCCTCGAATGTGCCGTGAACGACATCCGGAGCGGCGATGTGGACGTACTGGTGACCGCCCCCATCAACAAGAGGGCCATGGTCAACGAGGGCTTCGGCTATACCGGCCATACGGAGTACCTCGAGAAGGAATTCGGGGAAAACGGCGTAGCCATGATAATGTGCAGCCACCGCATGAAGATAGGCGTCGTAACCGGTCATATTCCGCTGAAGGACGTCGCCTCCTCCCTCACTAAGGAGCTGATACTCTCGAAGTTGCGCCTTATGAAGACATCCCTCCAGAGGGACTTCGGCGTAGTCGAGCCGAAGATCGCCGTCCTCGGGCTGAACCCCCACTGCGGAGACGGCGGCCTCCTCGGAGACGAGGAGCAGAGGATTATCCTCCCGGCGGTCAACGAGGCCATGGAGGAAGGCATCCTCGCCTTCGGCCCCTACTCCCCCGACGGCTTCTTCGGGATGGGCAATTACTCGAAATTCGACGCGACCCTCGCAATGTACCATGACCAGGGTCTCGCTCCCTTCAAGGCCCTGTCCTTCGAAGACGGAGTCAACTATACGGCTGGTCTTTCCATCGTCAGGACCTCCCCGGACCACGGCACCGCCTACGACATGGCCGGACGCGACGAAGCGGACCCTCATTCGATGATGAGCGCCATTTACATGGCTATCGACGTTTTCCGCAACCGCCTCGCCTACGACAAGATGCACGGGGAATAGGTCATGGCGGCGATGGAGATCCAATACCTTCACGGTGTCGGACCCCGTCGGGCAGCGCTTCTGAGGAGCGAGCTCGGGGTCGAAACCGTCATGGACCTCCTCCATACCTACCCCTTCCGCTACATTGACAGAAGCGGCTTCCAGAAGATTTCCGAGCTCCGTCCCGACCAGACCTGGATCCAGATCCGGGCCGTAGTCCAGAGCGTAAAGCTGCTGGGGAAAAAGGGCGACACCCTTGAAGCGGACCCGGCGAAACTGCGCTCGGTAAACCGCCTGAGCGCCCTCGTTTCCGACGGGACCGGTACCCTCGAAATAGTCTTTTTCAAGGGAATCAAGTTCATGGTAACCCGCCTTGTCGCAGGACGGGAGTTCGTCTTTTTTGGAAAGCCCACTGTTTTCAACGGACGGATAAACATGGTCCATCCGGAGGTGGACGACCCGGATAAAACCGTCTCAGGGACGCTTACCGGCGTCTATCCCAGTACCGAAAAGCTGAAAACCGGAGGTATTACCGGAAAGGTCATGCAGCGCCTCGTCGGCTCAGCCCTCGAGATGGTCCTGCCGCAGCTGAAAGAGACCCTTCCGGACTATATCCTGAAGGAAAAGGGACTTGTACCGCTTTCCTATGCCCTGCGGCAAATCCACTTCCCGGTGGACCAGAGCGCCCTTTCCAAGGCGACTTACCGGCTTAAATTCGAGGAACTCTTCCTACTTCAGCTATCCCTTCTGAAACAGAAGTATATCCGGAGCCGGAGCGAATACGGAATCCCGATGCCTAAAGTCGGGCCCGCCTTCAACCGCTGCTTCGAGGCGCTCCCCTATGAGCTGACCGGGGCCCAGAAACGGGTCATAAAGGAAATCCGGGAGGACCTTATGAGCGGGCGGCAGATGAACCGTCTGCTCCAGGGCGACGTAGGGAGCGGAAAGACCATGGTTGCCGTCCTGACCGCCCTCATTGCTATCGGGAACGACTGCCAGGCCTGCGTAATGGCTCCTACAGAAGTACTTGCCCGTCAGCACTTTATAAACATATCGAAGTACCTCGCCCCAACCGGGGTCCAGGTGGCCCTCCTGACCGGATCCACCGGGACGGCAGAGCGCCGGAGAATCCATTCGGGGCTCGAAGACGGGTCCATAGGAATCCTTATCGGAACCCATGCCCTTATTGAAGACACCGTGGTTTTCCGCCGTCTCGGACTCGCGGTAATAGACGAGCAGCACCGTTTCGGAGTGGACCAGAGGGCTAAACTCTGGGCGAAGAACGGGGACGGAATCCCACCCCATGTCCTCGTCATGACCGCTACGCCAATCCCGAGGACCCTTGCCATGACCCTCTACGGGGACCTCGACATTTCCGTCATCGACGAGATGCCCCCGGGGCGGAAGCCAATCATTACAAGGCAATTCGGCGAAAACAAGCGCCTGGCCCTCTACAAGTTCATGAAAGACCAGATTGCCCTTGGCCGCCAGATATTCGTTGTCTATCCCCTGATTTTCGAAAGTGAAAAGATGGACTACCAGAACCTTGAAATGGGATATGAGGACATCGTGACGAACTTCCCCCTGCCCCGTTACAAGGTCGCGATTGTCCACGGACAGCAGACTGCCGATGAAAAGAACTTCAACATGGGCGCCTTCGCGGGAGGCAGGGCCGATATCCTTGTCTCAACTACGGTGATTGAAGTCGGGGTGGACGTTCCGAACGCCTCCGTTATGGTCATTGAGAGCGCGGAACGCTTCGGGCTGAGCCAGCTCCACCAGCTAAGGGGCCGCGTCGGAAGGGGCTCGGAGGCCTCCTATTGCATCCTGATGAAGGGCCAGAAGATATCCAAGGAGAGCCAGAAGCGACTTGACCTTCTCTGCGAAACCGAAAACGGCTTCATTCTCGCCGAGGAGGACATGAAGATGCGGGGACCCGGAGACCTCGAGGGAACCCAGCAGTCGGGACTTCCGATTACCCTCAACATCGCCTCCCTCTCCCATGACGGAGCCCTGCTCTCGGACGCCCGCGCCTATGCGGCTCACATTCTGGATTTGGACCCGGCCCTCTCCAGGATTGAAAACATCCCCCTTGCCGAAGCTCTTCGCTCCGACAAGTACATGACAAAGGATTACAGCCGGATTTCCTAACGGGACCTAAAGCCAGCGTGAAAGCCAGTCGAAGTAGCTGCGATGCCAGTAAAGGGCGTTCTGCGGCTGGAGAATCCAGTGGTTCTCGTCCGGGAAAACAATGAGTTTCGAAGGGACACCCATCATCTGGGCGGCATTGAAGGCCGCCATGCCCTCGTCAACAGGGACGCGGAAATCGCTGCCGCCGTGGATACAGAGTATCGGAGTATGCCAGTTCTTCACGAGGAGGTGGGGAGAATTGGAATAGTGGCGAACCGCCTTCGGGGAGCTGCTCCAGGGCGAACCGGCCTGCTGCATGCCTCCGAAGGTCTTTCCGTCGCCGCGGGGACCGATTTCTCCGGGAGTGTAGGCGTATTCTTCGGGAATTCCGCCGTTGTCCCAGTTGGGGAACCACATCTCCTCGGTTGTCATATACATGTGCTCTTCGTTGAAGATTCCGGCATGGGCGATGAAGCAGTCGTAAACATCCCCGTGGATCCCCGCCAGGTAATAGACGCTGTATCCGCCGTAGGAGGCACCGCAGGCGGCCATCTTGCCGACATAGGGTTCCGCCTTCAGGGCCTTCGCCGCGGAGAGGTAATCCTGCATGTTCAGACCGATGTAGTCACCGCTGATTTCCTCGCACCAGGGCTGGCCGAAAGCCGTCGTGCCGCGGCGGTTCGGGAGTACGACCACATAGCCCTGATGGGCCATGAGACAATAATTCCAGCGATATGACCATCCCTGGGAAAGGGTTCCCTGGGGGCCTCCGAGGGTAATTTCAATCGCAGGATAGACCTTGGAAGCGTCGAATTCCGGAGGGAAGAGGACCCATGTCAGCATGTCCTTACCATCGACGGTACGGATTTGCCGCGCCTCGGTCCTATGTTCCTTAAGCCGGGAAAGGATATGGGCATTCTCGGATGTCAGAGGGGTGGGGACGCCGTCTTTTACGGAAACTATCTCCGTCGGGAAATCCATCGAGCAGTAGGTTGCAAGAAGGGTCCCGTCCTCGAGGACTCCGAAGGGAGAGCCGAAATCATACCACAGCTCTTCCCCGGTAAGGCGCTCTATCTCAGCACTTTCAGAGCTAACCCTGAAAATGCCCTGAAGGCCCTCGACAAGGGAATTGAAATAGAGGGACCTGCTGTCGCCGGCCCAGACAGGGCCCGCCGCATTGTAGGCAAAACCCGCGGTAAGGTTCCGGATAGAACGGACGGAGGGATTGCTCCCCTGGCCTTCCCCGGGCCTGTCGAACAGGAGGTCGGCGACATATAGTTCCGTCTTGTCGGCCTCATACCCGTCCCTGTCCATATGGAGCCAGGCGAGGGCATTCCCGTCCGGACTCCAGACGGGATCGGTATCATAGCCGCCGGAGGACTTGACGCAGCTGGTCTCCCCCGTCAGAGGACAATAGATAAAAATTTCAGTATTAGTCGAAAAGGCGTATTCCTTTCCGGTTTTCTTCTTGCATGAATAGGCGACATAGCGGCCGTCCGGACTCCATGAAAGCTGCTCTACGCCGCCCCAGGGGCCATTCGGAAGCTGGTAAAGGACGTCCTCTCCGCCGAGGATGTCGATTGAGCCCCCGCGGGTAATCCTGCCGTTTACAAGAGTTGCGATAAAGGTATGGTCAATTTCCTCAACCCAGTGGTCCCAGTGGCGGTACATCAGGTCCTCAGTCGCATAGGCCTTTGCCTTCGAAAGGGCCGGATCAGTGTCCGAAGGGCGTTCTACGGCGCTGTGAACCCCGCTCACATAGAGGACCTGGGACCCGTCCGGAGAGAGGGCAAAGCCGCTTATCCCCTCGGGGACATCGCTGAGAAGAACCCTTTTCCCAAGCTTGTTGTTCCTGAAGGGCGCCTTCCAGATCTGGCCGCCCTGGAGGAAATAAACCTCCGACCCGTCCGGGGACCAGCGGGCATTCCCGATACTCTTTCCGTCCATGGTCAGCTGGATCTTCTCTCCTCCCCCGACAGGGCTTACAAAGAGGTTCCGGACGGAGCGGTTTTCCTCAACTGAGGTATAGGAAACACCATAAAGAACTGTTTTCCCATCCGGGGAGAGCCGGGGATCGGAAAGGCGTCCGAAGGCGAGGAGGACCTCAGGGGTCATCCTTCCGTCTTCAATAACGGGGTCCGAGGGACCGATATATGCTTTCTGCGGTTTCATCTGGGAATTTGTGCATGCCATACAGAGGACGGCAAGGGCTGGAATAAGGATTTTTGGACTCATATGTCAATTAATAATCATTCTAATACCAGGTCAGGACCCCGATAGAGGGAAAGGGCCCTTTCATGTTCCGCCGCAACTTCATCCCTAAGGGAAAGCGGCTCGAGAACCTCGATTCTCGCCCCGTGGCGGCAGAGTTCCATGACAAAATTACGCGTCGGAATGAGATACAGGCGGAAAACGGCGCCTTCTTCATCCTCCGAAACGAGGGTCTGGCTTTCATGGAGCGGGAGGTCTTTCAGGAAGAGGGCCTCCGTTCCGAAGGCCTTGAGCCGGATAATCTGAGGTTTCCCCTCCGGAAGATATGGTCCGAAACTGAAGACGAACTTCTCCCGGATATCCAGGTCCTTCGGCATGACAAAACTCTTTCCGGAGTACAGCAGGTCGAGGATCCGGTCCATGCCATAGAGGCGGAGCCCCTCCCGCTCGACACAGTATCCGACGAGGTACCACCTCCTCTCATATTCTTTCACGGCATAGGGGTGGACATGGAAGAGCTCGACCTCGGAACTGGTGTATTTCCGGTAGGTAATGGCTATCTCCTTGCCGTCTATCATCGCCTGCATTATCCGGGTCAGGAAGCGATGGCCGGACGGCACATCCTCCACGAGCACCCTGCCGCTGAGCTTTTCCTTACCTATTGAAAGTAAGGAGTTTACGGAAAAAGTATTGATCAGCCAGTCCACCGTCTGCTTCTTGTCGGAGGTCACCTCGCTAAGCGAATACCGGTTGGTCTTCCGGTCACAGTTTATTTCTACGCCGAAGAGCTCTGCAACGGCATCCCGGTGGTTATTGAAAGTACGCCGTGGATACTCGGTCCCGTACCGGTCCTTCCATGAGATGGCTATCTCCTCCAGGGTCAGTCCCCGGAGTCCGGCATTGCTCAAAAGCTGGATGAGCCAGACGTATTTATCAATCAGATCGGCAACCATAATGCAAAAATAGGATATTTTTCCGTAAAACCATCTCCGGGAAAAAATCCGGAGACCTTTCTTTTTCCGGAAGACCTTCTACGGGAACATCTTTTTTTCTCCGGAATCGTAAAAATCTTCGGCCGGAAAACACTTCCGAGCAGGATTCCATGACCTTTCTACTTTACTTTGCCGCCGGGTTCATCCCCGTCCCTGCGGCATGGTGCCGGAGGGTCCAAACAATAAATGCACAAATACTATGGAACAACTCAACAGGGTGGAAATTATCGGAAGGGTCGGATCGGCCTTTCTGAACAAAGTAGGAGAAAGGGAAACACCCGTCCTCAGATTCTACGTTGCAACCGACTATGTTTATAAGGACAGGGAGGGAACTCCCATCATAGACACGACGTGGCACAATATTACCTGGTGGGGAGACAAGGGCGGAAGCGAGCTGGACAAAATCGTCCGCGGATGCGCCGTCCATGTACTGGGACGGACCAGGCAGAACCGCTATACAAATGCGGAAGGCGTTGAAAAGACCGTCCAGGAAGTCGTCGCGACCTCCGTGGAAATACTTGACGAACAGGTTACTGCGCAGTGCAGTTTCTAACCCCCGGAACTCTGCCATGGGAAACATGAAAAACTTCATTCTAGTCCTGGTAACGGTCCTTTCCGTCTCCTCTCCCCTTTCCGCCCAGCGGCTCGGCCTCTCCTCGGACGCCGTGGATCTCATGACCTTCGGTACCCTCGGTATCGAGGGCTCCCTGGGAATCGCGCAGCATTTCAGCGCTGACCTCGGCGGAAACTACGACCCCTGGACGTTCAGGGAAGGGACGGAGGACCAGTTCCAGGCAAAACGCCGCTCCTTCTGGGGCGGAATTCGCTACTGGCCCTGGCATGTCTTCTCCGGATTCTGGTTCAAGGGATCCGGAAGATGGATAGAATACAACTGGGGCGGGATAAGCGAAAGGAGTACGGAAGAAGGCAGGGCCTGGATGGGCGGACTCTCCCTCGGGTACTCCTATATGGTCACGGACCGGGTTAACCTGGACATAGGCACGGGGCTCTGGCTGGGCCCGAAAGAATATACCGTTTACGAGTGCCCCCGCTGCGGCCGGATACTCGAGGAAGGGAGCAAGACCTGGATGGTTCCGGACCTCTCCCTCTCCGTCCAGGTAATCCTGTTTTAAATCCCGTAAAGATGAGAAGAATAACGCTGCCGGTCATTGCAGGAGCAATTATCCTTTCCTGCTCCGGTCCTGGAAAAATAGAATCCATCCGCACCGAAGGAGTATCCGCCCAGATAGTCCTTCCGGGAGACTCCGGTCCGGACATTGAAAGGCGCATCGCCCCTGAAGCAAGGCGGGACACGCTGAAAGTCAAGGATCTGGAAGGGAATGAGGTAACTATTATGCGGGCTGTCCGGGACGAGGAAACCGGCGAAATGGTCGCAACTGAGACCCTGGACGCGGCAGTGATAACGGCGCGTTTCCGGAATGTGGCCGAAAGGCATGGAAAAATAGACCTCCGCTTCGACATAATAGTCCCGGAAAAGATGCAGGACCTGGAATGGCAGCTCCGCTTCCATCCGGACATGTTCATCCTCGGGGATTCCACCCGGCTGGACGCCCTCCATGTCACCGGGGCAAATTATCGAAAAGCCCAGCTCCGGGGATACCAGCAGTACGAAAAATTCCTCTCGACCATCATCTCCGATACCACGAGGTTCATAGACCTCAGGAACCTCGAGATTTTCATCGAGAGGAACCTTCCTGAGATCTACGCCCTTCGGCAGGATTCTTCGTTCGTCTCGGACGAGAGTATGAAAAGCTTTTTCGGAGTAACCGAAAAAGAGGCCATAGACCATTATACGAGGGGTTTCATGATCCGGATGAACGAGCGGAGAATAGCCCGGCGTGAGGCCATGTACCGGAAATACGTAAAGGTCCCGATCTCCGGAAGCGGCATCCGGCTGGATACGGTCATACGCAGCGTCAACGGAGATTTCATCTACGAGTATGTCCAGACTATCCAGACCCGGCCGAAACTCCGGAAGGTAGATATCGTTCTGTCAGGGGACATTTACAAGTCGGACGAAAAGCTCTACACAATGTCCCGGAGCGAGCCGCTCAGCTTCTATATCAGCTCCATCTCCTCCTTTACCGACAACCGGGAGCGGTACCTTACAAAGGTTATCGAAAGGCGGGTCGAGGCGAAGACCGCCTGCTACGTCGATTTTGCCTCCGGGAAGGCCGATATCGACCTCTCCTTAGGGCACAATGAAACCGAAGTGGGACGGATAAGGGACAATGTACGGGACCTTCTGGAAGACACCAAATTCGACCTCGATTCCATCGTAATCACCGCCTCCGCCTCTCCTGAGGGCTCCCTGGAGCAGAATAACCGCCTATCGGAGCGCCGTGCCGACGCCGTCGGCAACTACTTCCGGAATTTCATTGATGAGTACAGGGATTCTCTTCGGAGGGCCCTCCGGGAGGAAGGCGGATTCAGCATAGCCGTCGGGGCGGACGGGGAGGAAGACATTTCGGCGGTTACCGAAACGGAAAAGCCGATTCCCTTCCGCTCCCATGCCGGAGGGGAAAACTGGAAAATGCTGGATTTCCTCGTTTCCGCCGATACGGTCATGACCTCGGCCGACAAGGAGAAATACCTGTCCAAGAGCACTTTAGCCGACATCGACGAAAGGGAAAGGTCCATGCAGAAAGACAGCTACTACAAATACATGAGACAGCACCTCTACCCCCGGCTGAGGACAGTCCGCTTCGACTTCCATCTACTCCGGAAAGGGATGGTCAAGGACACTGTCCACACTACGGTACCCGACTCGGTCTATATGAGGGGCGTAGCCCTCCTCCGGGACCGGGAATATGACAAGGCCCTTCCGATACTGCGTCCCTACGCCGATTTCAATACGGCTGTCTGCTACGTTTCCCTGGATATGAACCGTAGCGCCATGGCCCTGCTGGAAGGGATGGAAAGGACGGCAAACGTAAATTACCTGCTGGCCCTTCTCCACTACCGCGAGGGGGACGACAGGAAGGCAGTGGAATGTTATCTCCATGCCTGCGCCGAGGACCCGTCCCTTATCCACAGGGGCAATCTGGACCCTGAAATCTCAGCCATTATCCACCGGTACGGACTCGATAAAAGAAACGGAAATGAAAGCTATTAGACTTATATTCTGTGGAATAATCCTGCTTTCCGCCTGCAGCCATCTGGACGACGGCTGCCGCCTTCCGGTTACTCTTACCCTCACCTCGGAAGATAAACCGACAAGGTCCGACGGAAGGGCGGATTACGACTTTGAAAGGGCGGTAGGAAGGGTCGATGTCTTTGTATATAACTCCGACGGCTCCTTCGACTCGAGGACGAGCGCAAACGGGGAGACGACCCTTATTCTCCGCTGCAGCGAGGGGCTTAAAAATATCCGCGTTTATGTAAACGCCCCTTCCGGATCGGAGTTCTATGACAATCCCCTCCTCCAGGAAGGAGCAGGAGCGAAAGCGCCGGAGTATCTCGACTGGAACGACCCGTCGGAACAGCGCCTGCTGATGAGGGGCTCCGCTTCCATAAACGTCTCTGATTCAGGAGAAAATGAGTTCTCGGTCCGAGTTTCCCGTTCCCTTTCCCGGGTAGAATTGGAGGAGATAAACTGGGATTATCCCGGAGGCCACACTGCGCTCTTCCTCGGATGCTATCTCTCCAATGTGAACCGCTATTATCCCGGGGACGACTGGACCGCCCTCTCCTGGAAGGGATCCATGTGGTACAACAAATGCGGCAGGGAGTGTTATTCGGATGGTCTTAGCTCCGGGGACAGCCGGCTGATTGACTTTACGACCCGCTTCCCGGAGCATTCCCTCACCTTCTACCAGCCCTCATCTCCTGTAAGCATGGTTTCCGGGAGCAAATGGACCGGGCCGGCCCTGATGTACGCGATGAGAAACAGCGACGGCGGCTCCCTCTGGAATCCCGGAACCTATGCCTGGAACGAAAGTGACGGCTCCGGTACCCTGATCCATGAAGGAATAACGGCCCTGAGGACCCGTCTTGTCCTTGTTTTCAGGATTGACGGAAACATCCGCTACTATCCCGTTACCTTCCCCTCCCTCCGAAGGAACGTTTCCTACGAAGTCTCCCTTACAATACGGTCTTCCGGATCCGACGATCCGGAGAAGGAAGTTTCCTCAGCCGACCTCTACCCAGTCATTACAATAAGGGACTGGGACGATGTCCAAAGACACTATGAAAGACTTTAAAACCCTATTAATCAATTATAAACAATGAAAAAGTACCTTATCCTCCTCGGCGCGGGACTCCTCTCCCTCGCCGCCTGCAACAAAACCGTTTCCAACGTTGAAAACGCTCCCGTCCAAAGGACAACCGTAACCCTCCGTATTGCCGGGACCCAGACAAGGGCCGTTGAACAGACCGCGGAAGAAGCCGCCGTAAACTCCCTCCAGGTCCTGGTGTTCAGGGACGGAGGCATCGAAACCTACGCTTCCGCAACCGGAACAAAAGAAGTAGTCCTCTCGACGACTTCCGGAAGCCGGTCCGTCTATGCCGTAGTAAATGCCCCCTCCCTCGCCGGAATTGAAGCTGAAAACGACCTGAAGGCAAGTCTCAGTTCCCTCTCCGACAACAGCGCCTCGAACTATGTGATGGCCGGCCATAAGAACCTCGTTTTCGCCGCCAATAATCCGGACCCCTTCCCGATTCCGATCAGCCGACTTGCCATCCGCGTAGAAATTGACAGGATTGTAAACAACCTTGCCAACTCAGTCCTCGCTTCAAAAGAATTCAAGGTCAATAAGATCTTTCTGACAAATGTAAACACAAAAGACAAGCTAATAGACGATTACACCCCGCAATCTGAAGATTTTATTCACCATACCGGAGCCCTTCAGACAGATAATTCCTTTGTCTATAAAAGCGTCTCCTCAGGCGTAATTGCAAAGGGCACGGATCCTTCGGACGGATACAATACGGTCCACTCCTTCTACGGATACCAGAATCCCCAGGACCTTTACTCTACGATGCTGATTGTAGAGGTGAAAATCGGTGATAAATACTATAACTATCCACTGCAGCTCGGCGCCGGAGCCCTTGAGAGCAACCGCATCTACCGAATCAGCGAGCTTCAGATAACCCGTCTCGGCAACGATTCCAACGGAGACGATATCATCGATGACGGTGAAATCGACCCGATTACCGTGGCTTCCGCAACAGTCGAGGTCAGCGTAGAGGACTGGACTGTCGTTCTTGTCAACGGGGACGGAAAAGTCGTCATGTAAAAGCTTACAAGATGGAAAACAAGCGGTTCATCCCCGTCCTGGCGCTTTGCGCCGTCCTCCTCTGCCCCTCCTGCAGCGTGCATGAGGACAGGAGGGACTGTCCCGCTTCCCTCCGCTTCGAAGTCCGGAACACCAAGGCCTTCCTGCCCTCCAGGAGCGTCTCCTTCGAAGTCCGTTCGTCAGGCAGCGGGGACCGCCTTGGCCGCGATTCCCAGCTGCTGGAAGTACTCGGGAGCGACGACTACCGGATGGCTGTCAAGAAGGACCTGGTGGATGTCGGCGGAATTACCGGCGGGGCCCATGGAAAGCTTTCCTCAACGCGCTATACCTATCCCGTCGGTTCCCCTTCGGACACAATTTACCACTTTCATGTCCATGGAATCGATGCCACAGGCGAAGAGGCCACAGTCCCGGTCATGCTCACAAAGGAATTCTGCCGGCTGAACGTCCTCTTCAAGTACGACGAGAATGAAGACTTCATCTATGAAATCCGTGTAAGGGGAAATACCTGCGGCCTGGACCTGATGACAGGAGAGCCAATTGAAGGAGCTTTCAGCACAATTCCATACAGCCCCTCCAAGGGTGCCTTCACTACCGTGGTTCCGCGCCAAAGGGACGATTCCATGATTATTGAAATCTGGGCAAACGGGAAGAACCCTTCCGAAAACGGGCACCTGGAGGACATTGAACTCTCAAAATACCTCGGATATATCCCCGGTTTTTCATGGGGAATGGCCGATCTCCCGGACATCACTGTCCGGATAGATTACGTCCGCGCCTCCTTCGAAATATGGATTGAGGACTGGCAGGTCGGCAGGATCTTTAATTACATCATTTGATTTTAAATATATGAAAACCAATACTTTATTTCTATTTTTCGCCCTTTTGCCCCTTTCCTGCAACCGGATGGAGGACCCTTCCGGAAAGATACTTGCGGACCCTTCCGGGAAAGTACCGATTGTTTTTACCGCCGAGGGCGATGACCTTAACGCATCTGTTACCACAAAAGCGACGGAGGTAACCTCGCTATCCTCCTTCAACGTCCTCTGCGTTACCGGGACTGCAGGATCAGGCGAAGTCCAAGAATTCAATGTTTCCTTTTCCGGCAGCACGACCTTTAGCGGAGGGCAGTTCTGGCCGGACAGCGACCCTTCCTATAAGTTCTATGCTTCAAACTTAGCCCTTACCGCCGCTTCCGGAGGGCCGACAGTGAGCGCTACCACCGCTACCGACGCAGTCTGCGCCTTTCTGCCTTCGCCTACCTATAAGGCAGAGTCCAATTCATTGACTTTCAACCATATATTCGCAAGAATCGGATCCTGCAACATCAGCGCTCCTGAAGGATACGATGTCTCATCGCTCTCAGTAACTGTAACCCCTAAAACCGGAGGAACCTACAATCTCTACTCCGGGAACGGTAAAACTGACGGAACCGGTTGGAGTTCAGTCAGCACCGGTTCTGCGACAACTATTGCAAGCACTACGGAATCGACTTCCGACAACAATCTGTATCTGGTTCCCGGATCATATACCTTAAGCGCCTCCTACACCCTGACTAAAGGGGCATACAGTAAAACTTTCTCGAAATCGGCAAAAGTATCCCTCGTCGCCGGGAAGATAAACAATATCTCCTCAACCCTGCCGGCCGGAGACGCAAAGGATATCGTCTTTACAATCAGTATCACCCCTTGGGAGCAAAATAGTATTACCGCTACTTTCAACTGATTATGAGGCGTTTCCTTACTGCAGCAACCTTCCTTTTCCTTCTCTCCTGCACCGGAGGGAAGGAAGAGGCGGCATGCTCAGAAATAAGGGTCAGGGTAGTCGGGGCGACAAGGGCCGGGATAGCTGACGAAGTCCGGACCCTGGACCTTCTTGTCTTCCGCTCCTCCGACGGCCTTCTTGAGAGACGAACAAGGGTGGAAGGGGCCCTTTCTGTCTCCCTTCTCTGCCCTTCTGGGCTGGAGCTGAAGTGGTATCTTGTCGCCAACGCTCCCGAGGAGCTCTCCTTCGAGAGTGAAACGGCCTTTCTGGAAGGGATGATCTCCCTGTCCGACCTCAATGAAGCGATACCCATGCATGAGGAAGGAAACCTTTATCTTAGCGGAGAACAGGTAGCGATAGACGCCCGCCTCAAAAGATATCCATGCAAGATTTCCCTTGACGCAATAAGGGTCCCGTGGATGGAAGGCGAAGGGGCTCCTTCGGAAATCCGGCTCGGAAGGGTCGCCGTAATAAATGCGGTCGGGACCTGTCCATACTCTGCCGTCCCCTTCGCCGGAGAGCTCTGGTTCAACAAGGCGGGCTTTGAGAACTATTCTCCCCTGCTTACAATGGACTACGGCGGAATCCTTATCCCCTCCTCCGGACTCTTCTCCTCTCAGACTACACTCTATGCCCTTCCAAACCCGACGGACAACGATATCAATTCCTCCGTCGCCGCCTCGTGGTGTCCGAGAAATACCCGCCTTTCCGTCGAACTGCTCGCTGACGGGAGCTCATACTGGTATCCAATTGACCTGCCGGGTATGGAAGGAAACTGCCATTACAGGATTACAGAACTCGTCATAACAGGGCCGGGAGCAGCCGGACCGGACATGAGAATCGAGAGGAATCCTGTCTCTTTCGAACTGCTTATCACTCCCTGGGACTCCGTCTCCTCGGAGATAGACTTTGGAGGGGAGCTGTAATGAAAAGGGCGCTGATAATTCTGCTTCTCGCTTTTGCGGGCTGCTCCGTCTGGGACAACCAGGCCGGCTGCCCCGAGCCGCTTCTCAGCGTAATCTTCACTCCTGGAGAAGAGACCAGGAGCCCTTCCGAAGCATCCGAGAACGCAGTGACCCACCTCAGCATCCTCCTTTACCGGGAGGGAACCACCCTTCCTTATGCCTTCGGCAGCATCTCCGGCGGTTCCCTTCCCCTCTCCATCGATTCCGGCACCTATACCGTCTATGCAATTGTAAATTTCCCGTCGTTCACCCCGACTTCATCCACAAGACCCTCCGACATCGCCTCCATGACATCAAACCTGACCGACAACAGCCGCTCCGCCCTTGTGATGAGCGGATCAGTAAAGGCAATCATTTCCTCCTCCGGGACAGTGGCCGTTCCTGTCCTCAGGCACACCTCGAAGGTAACCCTGCAAAGCGTCTCGGTGGACTTTTCGGGCACATACCTGGAAGGGAAAAGCATCCTTCTCAGGAAATGTTACCTAAGCAATGTCTGGGGCAGCTGTTCCTTCGGAGCCGCATCCTCCGGAGCGGCTCCGGAGGCAACGGTCCCTTCAGCAGGAGGGTCATGGTACAATCTCCACGGCTACTCCACTTCAGCAGCGGACGAGCTCATCTATGCCGCCCTTTCAACGACGGTCGCCGACGGGACCACATGCAGCGACAGGCAGTATTTCTACTGTACCCCGAACCCCTCGACGGTAAGGACTTCGGACGTCCTCCCATGCTGCACCCGGCTGGTTCTCGAAGTATCCGCCGGGGATGATGAAAATACCTGCCATTACCACATAGACCTCCCCGGAATGAGCCCTAACAGCGCTTATTCGGTAAGCGTCAGCATAGGTTACTACGGAGGGGATTCTCCGGAATCAAACCTCGGCCGGCTCGACATATCAGCAGAGGTCAGCGTCGAAGATTATACGGTCAGCGAAATGCCGGTTACCTTATGAAAACCACCATGGAATCCTATAAAAGATATATTGCCGCAGCGGCGCTTGTACTGCGGCTGCTTGCATCATGTTCCCCGGAACGTCCCGAGGGAGGGGAAGAAGAGAGGGTGTACCGCCTCTCTCTTAGGAATCTGGAATACTCCATCCGGGAAACCCGGAGTTCCATTTCCGACGCTTCATCAGGCGTCCCCCTCAGGGTACATATCTACGAACATAACGGGGCCTTCTTCGGGACTTTCCCTCTTTCTTCAGGGGCTCCGGTCCGCCTGAACATGAGCCGGAAATACGATTATTACCTGGATTCAGGATATTCCGGGGCGACTATTGACGGAAGCGCCCCCTTCCCGCCCGCAAACTCACAACAGATGTATAATTCAGTATATTACGGGGAAGCGTTCCGCTCTTCGACATGGAATTCCTACGGCAGCGACAGGTGGTATCACGCTATTTCCGGCGCCTATGGCGGCTCCGTCCCTGTCGCCGGATGCTACATGAACATGACCCCGGTGGAACTGGACTTATCCGATGGCAGCGAGGACGGCTTTCTCCACCTCGAGGCCGAGCGCCTGTTTGCCATGCTGAACCTGAACCTGCGCTTCGATTCCCTCCTTTCCGAATGGATGGAAGATATCGAAATCATCTCTGTAAGCGCCCATACCATCCCCCGGTTTTGCGGCGTGTACAATCCTCTGACGACCTCTTCGTACATAGATGGAGGCAGCTTCTCTCCCGCCCCGGAGGATTTCATCTTCGAAACTGGAGACGCCATTTCCTGCCCGGACGATCTTCGCACAACTACCGGGGCGGGACCCTATATCCTCTATGTACCGGAGAACCTGTACGGGGACGACCCGGACCTCGACGAAGACATGGAGGACATCGACAAAAGCCCCTCGAACTCCGGCGGCATGGAATACCAGGCATATATAAGCGGCGGCTACCCTTATGCAACCTACATTGAGGTGGAAGTGGCCTATTCCAGCATGGTCGGAGCCGAGGGGACGGTCATCTACCGCTATTTCCCGGGAAGTGCCGTAAACAATTTCTCTATCTGCCGGAACACCGTCTATAACATAACGCTGACCCTCTCATGGGACGGCTTCGGGATTACGGACGACTGGAGGGTGGACACTTCTTCCTGGTCCTCCGGGAACGCGGATATTTCCTGGGACAGGTCTTCCCTTGTCATCTGGACAGGGCAGACCCTTTCACTCGGCTATTCCTCCTCCGAGACCGACCTTGGACTGGACTGGTACTACCTTACGAAAAGCCAGAACTCCGGAACTCCGGAAAGTACCGGAGGAGGCCTTTCCGCCGAGAAAGGGGCCGCGGCGGGAAGCCGTGGAACCTGTATCCTGACCGCCTATGATCCCCTTGTCGGAAGCGACAGGACAAACCGCCAGGCCCTCTCCTGGAACGACCAGGCCTATAACCTCCGTTTCCGCTCAAGGGTCCCCTCGATAACCGGGGACAGCTTCGGGGACTGTTCCGTTACCCTTAAGCACGGCTATATCTGGTTTGAAAACCAGGTATATAACGATATGGGAGACGAGGTCTCAAGTCAGAGAGATGCGCGGAATGTAACCGTTCCCTGGAACGGAGAGTACTGGTACCGCTGGAACATAGAGGACTGGCGCGGGCCTTCCGCCCCTAAAATCCACTATACTATGTCAGGAGACTGGAGCGGACTTGAAGACGTAATCGAACTCTGCGACGACGATGGGTACTATATAATGATATGGGACGAGGCAAACGAAACCGGAGAGGACAGGATTGCAAAGGTAACCGCCTATATAGGAGACAGTTACGAAAACGCCTTGGTCTCAGACACCTTCGTCTATACCCACCTTGGGGGAAGCGGGGACGACTACGCGGAATTCTATTACCGTACCACCTACTCCCTCGTCCAGGGGAAGAGCGTCACCGTCGATATTGACTATTATGACAGTTCGGATGATTTCATAGGCGTCGCCTGGTCTTCTTCCAGCTCTTTCTATGACGGATCCTGGCAGTTCTATATAGACAATCGGAGAATTTACGAAGGTTTAACCTATAAAGGGCTGAGCTTCAGTTATGAAGGCGAAGATAATGAAGACGAATACTGGGTTATAACGGCCTCGGCTTCCGCGGTGCCCGGGACATACACCCTTAAGACAAAGACAGTGGAGGGAACAACCCGCTACGCCACCCTCCGCGTGAAGAGTTCCGGAAGCGGCAGCGGCGGCGGAGAAAGCGGCGGAAACAATGACAACGACTACTAAAGATGAAGATTATGAAAAATATTCCACTATTATTCCTGGCCCTCCCGGCCCTTCTGTGGCTCTCCTGTGTGAAGGAGGATGAGTTAAGCGAAAGGAACTCCAGAAGGATTTCCTTCACCTGCGAAGCCCTGCCTTCAGAGCTTACCCGGTCTTCATTCACCTCCTCCCGGACCGCAATACGCTCCGTCCAGCTCTTTGCATACAGGCACGACACGGGCGCCTATGCCGGAACCTCCTATTGGGACAAGGGCGAGGGCCGGGCGGCAGCGGTCTTCGACGATGTGGACCTAAACCAGAACTATATCGCCGACAAGGTGGCCTATGACCTGTTTTTCCTCGCGAACCTGCCGAGGATCACCTCGGGCATCCCGACTACCTCCTCCTCCATGGAAAACTATACCTACGCGCTTCCAAGCTACGAATCCTTCGACAGTTACGGCTTTCCTATGGCCGCTTCCTATTCATCGATAGTCCTCGGGTATGAGCCGGAGACATGGTCCTTCCGGCGCCTGGTTTCCACCTGGAGGATAACCTGCGATTTTTCCTCATGCTCATACGAACTGAACCTGTCCCTTGTCGCGAAATCCCTCCGGGTTAAAAACGCGGCAAGGACCATGCAGCCCTTCTCCATCGCTCCCTCCCCCGCTTCCGTCTTTTCGAGTAACCTCGGCTATGGCGACTATATTACCGACAGCAACCTTCTCGCAGACATCGACGAGGACGGAATAATGATTTATGTCCTCGAAAACTGCGCCGGTTCCTTCGACAGCGGAACAATCAGTGAGGATTCCGACCGTACCCTCGAGGCCTGTCCTGATTCGGATCCGACCTATCTGGAATTCACCATGGACGGAATGGACGGGAGCTACAGCTATGGAGACCGCAAATACCGGTACATCCTCGGCTCCACGGCCCTTAACGGCACCCTGTACGACATCAACGTGTACCGGAACAAGGAGTATTATGCGACCATGCACTTCACCGGGACTTCCTTGCTTTCCGACGGCTGGTACCGGGAGGCGGGAAGCCGTAGGTCCATCTCTTTCGGAAGCCCAGGACTCCGGGGAGACGACCCTTCATCAAGTGCTACCGGTCTGATTATCAATTATCTCGGAGATGTCCGTCTGCCTCTGAACGCCGACGCTTCGGCCGCCATTGACGAGGGCTGGACATTCTCGGCCAGATGGAGTGACGCTTCAGGGCCGGTCGCCGAAGAGGAAAGCGACGAGTTCTATTTAGCAAGGAACGCTTCCCTTCTCGGCGGAAGGCCCCTTCTCGACGTAAGGGTTGACAATGCTGCGAAAGAGCTCGTCATCGAAATGAACTCCCGCTTCCAACAGGCCATGAACAGGTACGACGACGACGAGATGGAGATAATCGGGACAGACCTTCCCTATATCGACCCGACAGGAATCCCGGACCCGGGCAACGGAAATGCGGTAAGGACCATCCATGTCTCCCCGAACAACTCCCTTTCCATTCTCCTTACCGCAGACGGGATAAGCTCCCAGAGCTGGAGCATTCCAGTCCAGCTGGGCCCCTCCCATGCGAACATCAAGACCTGCGGCTCATGGACCCCCGGAGAGGGACAGTTCCAGGGGATGTGGCTGGACGGGGCCCTCCATGAGACGTATTCCTACCCGGAGCGGAAATACTTCGAGCTTCGCCGCTATAACGGGAACTCCCGAACCCAGAGCACCCTCGGAACGGCCCTCGGTGCGGCCCAGTGCGTAAAACCGTCCAACACTTCCTTCTCTGTCAGCGGGAGCGTCATGGGTATTCCGATGAACATTGTGGAGAATCAGGGGCCCGTCATCAGCCGGTACAGCTCAATACCGGAAGGGTTTGAAGATGAAATCCATCCATATTATAACACCTTCAGCGGGTCCTGCACGGCCTTGAATACGATAGCCGGCTCAGAAGACAGGGCAACTGAATTCTCTTCCCTTCTAAGCGCCATAGAAGACAACTATTCAACGACAGTTCACCGCCTTACCGGAAACTGTTCCGGGGAACTCTTTGTCCTCAACTCATATGAATACACCAATCCGGACGCTGACGGGAATCCATATGTGGACCTTGTCGAACTGAAGGAAGCGGGGCTTCATACAATAGAGGGGATCTATCTCAATGACAACGGTTTCAACGGATGCTACGGCTGCTTCCTCCACCATATCCATCCTGTGGCCGCTAAAATGACCCTGACCGCGGAGTGCAGCAATGTGGCATCCACCGGAGGACGGATACTGATAGTTTCGGACCTTGTTTCCACCGCTTCCATCCTGACCCACACCTCTCCATGGACAATTTCGGACCGGGGTGACAATTCCTCCCTCAAAAACAACGGAGCCATCGGTTTCAACACCGGAGTCCTCAACTGGAGGCACCTCCAGGAATATTCCTTCCTTAACGGAACCGGGAACTGCAGCTGGGCCCATACCAAAGACACCGACAAGTCCTCTTTCTGGGACGGGGCCATTGTAGCCATCACTCCCATTCCTCCCTTCATGGTCATAAGCCCCTGGGAGTACAATATTACGGACTATCACAATCCCCAGCTGTACGACTCCGTCGCCCTGGATATAACGCTGAACCTGCCATGAGGCCCTCTGTATTAATCATTTCCACGCTCTCGGCCTTCTCCTGCACACTTTCCCTCCAGACGGAAGAGATACTTCCCGAACCGGAGAAGGAAGCGGAGTACACAGAGAAGGATACCCTGGACTATATAGACTCCCTGACCGACGATGAAGCGCTTATGATTATTTACGAGGGCTTCCCGGAGGAGGTAAAGCGCGCTTTTGGAAGGAAATGGACACTTGAAAACATTCACGCAAACGCCCTCCCGGTCATTTACTGGGCCTCGGGAAAGGTCCGCTGGTACGAAGTCGACGGGCCTCTGCCGGAGGAAATCGGCGCCTTCGACGCCCTTACGGAGATTCGCGCAAACGGGGATCCTTCTTCCAAATATTCCGTATATGAGCCGGTCCCCTTTCCTGAGAGTATCTCAAAGTGCAGGGCCCTGAGGCATCTGACGGTTAAAAACCAGCCCGTCACCGGTCCCATTCCGGAAGCGCTTCGGGACCTCCCCGACTTACAATCCGTAACCTTGACCGGACTCGACCTGGAAGGGCCGGTACCGTCATGGTGCTCCCGTTTTGAAGTATTCTCAATTGGAGGGAACCGGCTCTCCGGAGCGGTGCCAAAGGAGGTTGTAAAAACCAGGAACTGGGAAATCCGGGGAGAGCGAAACCTTATCCAGCAGGAGGGATTTTATCTTTTTGAAGAGCAATAAGGGCAAAAAAAAATGAGTGTCGACCTTCCCAGGCGGACCACTCATACTAACCACATAATTAATAACACTAAAACTAATAACCAATAGGTTGATTCGTCAGATGAGAACCATTGATTCCTCAACCCGGGTACAAAGGTACGGCTTTTTTTTATATTTCCAAATTTTTTTATAAATTTTTTGAAAAATTTTTAAGAAACATCTCTATTGCCCTGAAAATCGGGCTCTGAGGTGCTCTATCATGTCTTTTGACATAGTGTCAATGTCAAAGGACGGGGCCCATCCCCACTCTTCACGGGCGCAGCTGTCGTCCATGGAATCCGGCCATGAGGAAGCAATTGCCTGACGGACAGGGTCAACCTCGTAGTGCATACGGAAACCTGGAACCAGCTCACGGACCTTTGCGGAGATGATTTCAGGGTCGAAACTCATTGAGGCGATGTTGAAGGAATTCCGGTGGACCAGGCGGGAAGGGTCGGCTTCCATGATCTGTACGGCGGCTTTCAGGGCGTCCGGCATGTACATCATGTCCATGAAGGTACCGGCGGCAATCGGGCAGACGAACTCCTCCCCCTTTACCGCGGCATAATAAATTTCAACCGCATAGTCGGTCGTGCCGCCTCCGGGAAGGGTCATATGGGAAATAAGCCCCGGGAAACGCACCGAGCGGGTATCTACGCCGAATTTGTGGAAATAGTAATCGCTCAGAAGTTCCGTCGCAACCTTTGTCACCCCGTACATCGAACGCGGACGCTGGATAGTATCCTGGGGGGTCATGACATGGGGTGTCTCGGGGCCGAAGGAACCAATGGAGCTCGGTGTAAAGACCGCACAGCCCTCTTCGCGGGCGACCTCGAGTATAGCGAGGAGACCGTTCATCTGGATATCCCAGGCCATGAGCGGCTTCTTTTCAGCGACGGCGGAAAGGAGGGCCGCGAGATTATAAACCGTATCTATCCGGTACTTCCTTACAATCTCGGAGATACGCTTCCCGTCCCGGACATCGACATCTTCTGCCGGGCCGCTCTCCAGCAGTTCCCCCTTCGGTTCATATCCCTTTATAAAGCCGGCAACGACAGTCGATCCGGGGATTTCCTTCCTCAGTTTCAGCGTCAGCTCGGAGCCAATCTGTCCGGTCGATCCGATAATCAGTACGTTTTTCATCCCAAAACGGTAATAGGCATCACAAAGATAATGGTAATTGTGAAAAAAAGATAGGAAATCAATGGAAAAATCAATAAATTTGAAGATTGAATCGATAACACAAAAAGCTATGTACGGATCTTTCCAGAAACATCTCCAGGACGAAATCGCCTCCATCAGGGAGGCCGGCCTCTACAAGAATGAAAGAAACATCGTCTCTCCCCAGACTGCGGAAATAACGCTGGAGGGCGGCGGCAAGGCCCTTAACTTCTGCGCGAACAACTATCTTGGCCTCGCCGACAATCCGCGGCTTATAAAGGCAGCGGAAAAAGCCATGGAGAATCGCGGATACGGAATGTCTTCAGTCCGTTTCATCTGCGGGACCCAGGATATCCACAAAGAGCTGGAAAAGGCCGTTTCGGACTATTTCAAGACAGAAGACACGATTCTTTACGCTGCCTGCTTCGATGCCAACGGAGGCGTTTTCGAGCCGCTTTTCAGCTCTGAGGATGCGATTATTTCCGACTCCCTCAACCACGCTTCCATCATCGACGGCGTCCGCCTGTGCAAGGCACAGCGCTTCCGCTATGCCAACGCCGACATGGCTGACCTCGAGGAAAAACTCAAGGAAGCCCAGAGCTGCCGCTTCCGCATCATCGTGACCGACGGCGTATTCTCAATGGACGGCAACGTGGCCCCGATGGACAGGATTTGCGACCTCGCCGAGAAATATGACGCACTTGTCATGGTGGACGAAAGCCACTCCGCCGGCGTAGTCGGCCCGACCGGCCACGGAGTCGCCGAGCAGTTCGGCTGCTACGGTCGTATCGATATCTTTACCGGGACCCTCGGAAAGGCCTTTGGCGGCGCCGTGGGCGGCTTTACGACCGGCCGTAAGGAGATTATTGAAATGCTCCGCCAGCGCTCCCGTCCATATCTCTTCTCGAATTCCATCCCTCCGATGATTGCCGGAGCGGCGCTTGAAACCTTCAAAATCCTCTCCGAGAGCAATGCCCTCCACGACCGCCTCGCTGAAAACGTAACTTATTTCCGGGAGAAGATGCTCTCCGCCGGCTTCGATATCAAGCCCACCCAGTCCGCAATCTGCGCCGTCATGCTGTATGATGCGAAACTATCCCAGGAATTCGCCGCCAGAATGGCCGAGGAGGGCATTTTCGTGACCGGCTTCTACTATCCTGTAGTACCGAAAGGTCAGGCCAGAATCCGTGTCCAGCTTTCCGCCGCCCACCGCAGGGAGCATCTGGACAAGGCCGTCGCCGCTTTCATAAAAGTTGGAAAAGAACTGAAAGTTATTGCGTAAAATGAAAGAAATCAATTCCTTCCTTAAATATATCGGGGTTGACGACACCGACCTCGACCTCTTCGAAAGCCAATACATCGTTCCCGAAGGGATGGCCTACAACTCCTACCTTCTCGAAGGCGGGAAAATCGCGATTCTGGATACCGTGGACGCCCGGAAAGGAGAACTCTGGAAAGAGAACCTCCTGGAAGCCCTTGCCGGAAGGCAGCCGGACTACCTCGTTGTCCACCACATGGAACCGGACCACTCGGGACTTATCGCCTATGCCATGGAAAAGTGGCCGGAGCTGAAGCTCGTCGCAACGGCCAAGGCCGTTTCCATGCTGCCCCAGTTCCTCGGCGGGGAGACCTTCCCGGGGCGGACCATCGCCGTAAAGGAAGGGGATGAACTGCCCCTCGGAGAGCGTACGCTGAAGTTTTTCATGGCTCCGATGGTCCATTGGCCCGAGGTCATGGTCAGCTTTGAGACCTCGGAGAAAATCCTTTTCAGCGCCGATGCCTTCGGTAAGTTCGGAGCCCTCGGAAAATGCGGGTTCTACGGCGAAGAGGACGATGACTGGGCTTGCGAAGGACGACGTTACTATTTCAATATCTGCGGGAAATACGGCGGTCCCGTCCAGACCCTTCTCGGAAAGGTCGCCCCGCTTTCCCCCGCGATGATCTGCCCGCTCCACGGCCCGATCCTAAGGGAAAACCTCGGGGAGTATCTTAACCTCTACCGTATCTGGAGTTCATATGGAGTTGAAACTGAGGGGGTTTTCATCGCCTGCGCCTCAATTCACGGCGGGACCATGGCCGCGGCTGAGCGCCTCGCTGAAATCCTTAAAGCAAAGGGCTGCCCCAAAGTCGCCCTTTCGGACCTTACCCGGGACGACGTTGCCGAGGCGGTGGAAGATGCCTTCCGCTACGGGAAAATGGTAGTTGCGGCGGCCTCCTATGACGCCGGCCTCTTTACTCCCGCCCATCACTTTCTCCATATCCTCGCGACAAAGGCATACCAGAAACGAAAGGTGGCCCTGATCGAAAACGGATCCTGGGCCCCTTCAGCGGCACGAGTGATGAAAGAAATGTTCGCCGGAATGAAAGAGATAGAGATTGTGGACCCCGTAGTCACAATCCGATCCCGCATGAAGGAGCAAGACATCCCGGCGCTGGAAGCCCTCGCCGACGCGATTCTCTCGTAGAGCTACTTCTTGTTTTCCGTCTCTGCGAGTTTGGCTTTTGTCGAGGCAATACGGTACTCGGCTTCAGGATATCCGGTTTCCATCGCCTTGGAATAGTACAGAATCGACTTCTCGTACATGTCAATCGTAAGGTTCTTGACCTTTTCCCGATTGCGGCGGAAGGAAACTGAAGGAGAAGAATCGCCGAGTTCCTCGAAATCGACACCGGCCTGATACAGAAGCTTCGCCTGTTCCTGAACAGCCAGGCTGAGCTTTTCCTGCTGACTGGAGATAGTCTCGCTCTGGGAAGAGATGGTGCCGCTCTGGCGGGTAATCGTTTCGGTCTGCTCTGAAATCTTGCGGTCACGCTCCCCGATTGCCTTTTTAAGCGTCTGGATTTCCTCTTCCTTGTCGTCACTCACCTTGCGGAGACTGACAACCAGTTTCTTATATCCTTCGTTCTGGGCGCTGACCTTCTCGAGGGTCGCGAGTTTCGCCTTTATGGCCTTCAGACTGCCCTCTATCTGCTCCGCCTGGGTAAGGCGCGCAGTCCCCTGTTCCAGATTGCTCCTGAGGGCAGAAGTCTTCCCGGAGATACCGGAAAGCTCCTGAAGTATGGCGTCCATGGCTGTCGCCTCCTGGACATATTGCTGCATGGTCGCCTCTGAGCTCTCTTTCAGGGTCGTATATTCAGTCATGAGCTCATCATACTCACTCTGAGGCACATAGCCATTATGATTCACACAGGAAACGGTTGCAAACAGCAGCCACAGGACAATTATTTCGAGAGTTCGCATATAAAGTTCTCCTTTTCAAAGTGCAACGTTGTCTTCCCAACGCGAGGAGAATATGCTACATAACCCGTGCCGAGTTCTTCGGAAAAAAGAGAATTTCCTTCGGAAACAGTAAAAGAATAATGTACAGGCCCATAAACTGTTACACGGACGACACTGTATCCGCTGCCGGTCAGGCGCCGAACCGTAGCCGTCGACCAGGCCGACTCCCCTTCGGAAACAATTCTCATCGAATAGTTCCCTTCAGGAACAGGAATCGCCGCTTCTGTTTCAGGGGCCTTCGGCTCCGCCTTCCCGGAACGGTTCGAAAGATAGAACCAGCCGGCCGCCGCCAGGGATATGACGGCGAGTATAAGGACAATGTAGAATCCGGATCCGCTTTTCTTTTCCTCTTTCATAAAAGTCAGAATCCCCCACAGAAAACCTTCTGCGAGGGATTTCTTCGAGGTGCGAAGCGGAATCGAACCGCTGTCCCAGGTTTTGCAGACCTGTGCCTAACCGCTCGGCCATCGCACCAGGACGGATTGCAAAGATACAATCTTTTTTCCGAACTCCAAAAATAATTTATTCAACATACAGAAGGAGTCCCTTAAGGTACTCTCCTTCCGGATGATAGATATTGACGGCATGGTCGGCCGGCTGGTTCATCCGATCGAGAATCCGAACGCTGCGTCCGGCCTGGGCGGCGGCGGAGAAGACTGCAAGGGCAAAGGCCTCCTTGTCAACCACCTGGGAGCAGCTGAACGTAAATATAAGTCCTCCGGGAGCGACCTTTGAGATTGCCGCAGCGTTCAGCCGCTGATAGGCGCGAAGGGCGTTCTCCAATGCCCCGCGGTGCTTCGCAAATGCCGGAGGATCCACAATCATAAGGTCATACTTTCCCTCCTGGGCCGTCCGAAGGAAGTCAATGGCATCACAGCAGTACGAGGTATGCATCGAGGAGTCAAAGCCATTCAGAGCGACATTGCGATCGACCATGTCCATCGCCTTTTTAGAGCTGTCTACCGAATCTACATGGACGGCGCCTCCAGCTAAAGCATAAATTGAGAAGCCGCCAGTATAACAAAAGAGATTCAAAACATTACGGCCCCTGGAAAGCCGCCCGACCGCAGCCCTGTTCTCCCTCTGGTCAAGGAAGAAACCGGTCTTCTGCCCTTCCGTCCAGTTTACGAGGAAACGGTTGCCGCCCTCGAGGACGGTTTCCTCGTCGGCAGCAAAGTCCTCGCGGCGGTAAAGGTATCCGTCAACAAGTTCAAGACCCGCCTTGAAAGGCGCCGTACCGGAACTCTTGTCATATACCGCCTTCAACTCTTCCCCATAAATCTTCCTCAGCGCAAGCGCAATCTGCTTTTTGGCGCGGAACATACCGACCGAATGGGCCTGCATAACGCAGACGCCGTCATACCAGTCCACAATCAGCCCCGGGAGGTTGTCGCCTTCCCCGTGGACAAGCCGGTAGCATGTCGTAGCGGATGCCCCATGGAGTCCCGCGGCAATTCTCACCTGGAGGGCCCTGGAAAGCATTTTTTCATAGAAATCAGGGCTGAGGGCATTCTCGTCGAAACTGAGGATCCGGACCGAAATCGAACCAATCTGCCAGTGACCGCAGGCGAGAAACTCCCCCTCCGAAGAATAGACCCCGACAATATCCCCTTCCGCAGGATTGCCGACCACTTCGGCTACAGCCCCTGAGAAAACCCAGGGATGGAAACGGCGGATCGACGAATCCCGTCCTTTCCGAAGAATAACTTTAACCATTGTTTTCGGAGATTTTTTCGCAGGTCTGCAGCTTCCGGTACATTTCCAGGCAGACCCAGGCATCGGTCGCCGCATAACGCTTCTGGGCCTCGGTCAGGGTCTCATTTTCCCAGTTGGAGAGCTGCTGTGTCTTGGAAATCTTGAACCCGAGGATTATGGCGGTCATTTTCTTGACTGAGAGGTCCTGGATGCCATACTGGCCCACTTCCTTCTGGAGGTCCACCATGGAGGCGGCCGTAAAACCATGAACCTTCTGTAGCCCTTTTATGTCATCATGGACCGCCGCCCCGACCTTCACTATATTGCCGTTGGCAAGCAGGGCGCATAGGCGGTGGGGCATGCCGATTCTGTTGATCCGGAACAGGAAGGCCCTCTCCGAAGAGGAAAGCTGGAGGAGCGATATCCCGTAATGGGGCGCGTCCGGACTGAAAGAAGGACGCGTCTCAGTATCAAAGCCAATGACTTTCTGGCGTTTAAGGTAGCGGATTGCATCTCCGAACTCGTCTCCGAGCGAATCTATGACCACCGTCTCCCCTCCGAATGAACGCAGCTCCAGGGCTGCTATCTCCTCTGCGGTAATCTTACTCTGAAACATAGAACGGGCGGATGGCGACAGTATTTACATCGACAAAGTCCCCTATTTCCGAGGCCATGTACCGGTTCGAGACCCCTGTCAACACAGGATAGCCGTCGATGCTCTCCTCAACCTCATAGAAACGGGCCTTGGGGTAGGCGATGTTATGGGTGAAACGGTTCTCCCGGCGGAGCAGGCGGTAACACGCTTCCGTAGTCTCATCGAGCGGGTCGATAATCTCAAAATCAGGAGCGACCACCTTAGAAAGGACTATATCCTCGTCCGTGCCCTTCTGCCTGATCCGCTGAAGTTCATCGTCAAGGAAGTCGGTATCAACCCCGAAATCGTCCAGAATCAAGGCGTTGAGAGGCATGGGCTTCCCGCTCCTGAGATACTTTGTCAGCAGCGAACGAAGGCGCGCGGAGGCGTCCCCGCCACCATCCGGAGAAAGGACGGAAACGGAGGATCCGGGCTTTGAATAAAGCTGGAAGGCCCTGTCATAGGTACTTGAAAGGGCGACATCGCTGTCCGCCCACACCACGACGTTACGGGGGCCTTCGCCCTTGAAAGCGGCGGCCATGGAGGCGTCGGCGGTGGAAACCACCTGGCCGCTCAGCCCGGCGAGGCGGAAGAGGGTGTCCACATCATGTCTTCCGTAGGCCGTAGCCAGCGATGATGCGAGCACGAATACCTTGGAGGGCGTTTTCGGCTTTTTCACCTCGAAACTGTACGGAGTCACGAGGCAGGTCGTATCCAGGGCGAAGAGGACTCCCCTGACGGTGGCCTCGCGGAGACTGTCGGTATCGCCTCCGATGAAGCGGACATAGGGGGCGTCGTAGGAGTCCATGATGACGTCAAAGGTCTCTCCCGAGAAATCCGGAAGTCCGTCCGGGGCTTCTTTCCCGTCGATATTGTTCATCCGGTCCACGGAGACGAAATGCTCAGCAAGGAGAATCGCCTCTTCCGGTTCACCGATCACCGCGATTGTACCGGCGGAACCTTTTTCATTATATGCTTTTATAAGGGGGAAAGTGCCGGCCGAGTCGGAAAGGGCCTGCCGCACAAAGAGCAGCAGTTCCCGATTCGCGGCCGTTTTCCGGGTACATGAGCCAAGGGACAGCACAGCGGCGGCCACAAGGAGGAAAATCCGTATCTTCTTCACTTCAATATAATTTTTCAGGGACAAAGATAATCATTATTCTTCTCTGATGCAATCCTTTCAATCGCCGGTGCAAGGAGATTCCGGACATGCTCCTCCTCCATGAAGTGGGTCCCGTCGTACATGAGGAAACTGTCCGCACCGAAAAGCTTCTTCCAGGACCTGATGCTGACAACCCCGCTCCGAAGATAATGGTCCCGCTTCCCGAAGAAGGCGAAGAAATAGTCCCTGGAGCCGGCTGCGGGGGTATTTGCGAGGGCCTCCCGAAGGTGTGGGCCATAGTTTTTCATGACCGGGACGGAAAAGACCAGCTTCTGCCGGTCCCCTTCCCGCGGCCTCCAGATTCTCCCGTAAAGGGCGCTCACGAAGGGGAGCCCGGCGGTCCAGGCAAAGCGCGAAAGGTACTTCGGCGCACCGAGGGCCGGGGAAACGAGGATATGGGGGATTCCATGGACCCTGATGGCGTGGATTGAGCCGAGGGACTCCCCTACGACAACCGAGGGGCGAAGTTCCTCTATCCAGCGGGAGATTTCTCCCGATGCGACCGCAGGATCAAAATCATAGGTACGGACCACAACCCTGAGATCCTTCCCTGCAAAGCAATCTGCAAGAATCTTTGGAATCCGGCTGTCTCCTCCGCCGCCCATCCCGTGAAGATATAGTACATTCCTTGTCATAGGATTGCAAAATTACAAAATATCGCTTATATTTGCTTTCTGTGAACAGTAGAAACATTTATTACCTTGTGATATGAAGACCAGAACCATCCTCTGCCTCGCAGCGGCCCTCTGCATCTCAGCAGCGGCTTTCGCACAGGCACGCCCGGGCGCCCCTCAGCCCAAGGCCTATGAATTCACGACAGTGAAGGAAAACCCCGTAACTCCCGTCAAGAACCAATACAGGAGCGGCACCTGCTGGTGTTTCTCCTCCCTCTCCTTCCTCGAGTCCGAGGTCCTGAAGGCGAAAAACATCAAGGATACGGCCTCCTTCCCGGATTTTTCCGAGATGTTCATCGTCCGTAACGCCTATCATGACAGGGCCGTCAAGTATGTCCGCCTCGACGGAAAACTCAACATGGCCGCCGGAAGCGATTTCGGAGACGTCCTCGATGTAGTCCGCGACTATGGCCTGGTGCCCCAGGAGGCCTATTCCGGGATGAATTACGGCTATGACCTTCCGGTCCAGGGCGAGCTTGACGCCGTCCTCAGGGGCTATGTCGAGGCCGTAGTGAGAAACCCCAACCGCAAGCTTACTCCCGTCTGGCCCAAGGGCTTTGACGGTATTCTCGACGCCTATCTGGGTGAGGTCCCGGAGACCTTTACCGCCGGCGGAGGAACCTATACTCCGAAGTCTTACCGCGATGCCATGGGAATCAATCCCGACGACTATGTGAGCTTTACCTCCTTTACCCACCACCCGTTCTATACCCAGTTCGCAATCGAGGTGGAAGATAACTGGAGATGGACCCCTTCCTGGAACGTCCCGCTCGACGAGTTCATGGCAATCATCGACAACGCAGTTGAAAAGGGCTACACAGTCCTTTGGGGCGGCGATGTGAGCGAAATCGGCTTCACCCGCGACGGTCTCGCCGTCCTCGTGGATCCGGATGCCGCGAAGCCCACAACCGGTTCCGACCAGGAGCGCTGGACCGGGAAAGCCGAGGAGAAACAGCCCGCGAAAACCGCCCCTGCCATTCCTGCGGAACTCTCCGTAACCCAGGAATCCCGCCAGGAAGGATATGACAACAAGACTTCCACCGACGATCACGGCATGCACCTCTACGGCACGGCCGTCGACCAGAACGGGACCAAGTACTACCTTATCAAGAACTCCTGGGGCGAAAGCGGTGCCTACAAGGGTATCTGGTACATGTCCGAGAATTTCGTAAAGGCCAAGACCCTGAACTTCGTGGTCAACAAAAACGCCATTCCGAAGGATATCCGGAAAAAGCTCGGAATCAAATAATGTCCGTTAAAAAACACATTCCCAACGCAATCACTTCCATGAACCTCCTCTCAGGAGTCCTGGGAGTGATTGTTTCCTTGGAGGGTCATGTTGAAACGGGCTTCCTTCTGATGCTCGCCGCCGGTGGCTTCGACTTCCTCGACGGCTTTGCAGCCCGCCTTCTGAAGGTCACCTCCGAAATCGGAAAGGAGCTGGATTCGCTTTCCGACCTTGTCAGCTTCGGCGTTCTTCCCGCCGTAATGATGTATGAGGTAATGGCCATGGGTGGGATTGGCTGGCCGAGGTTCCTGGTTCTTGTACTCCCCGTTTTCTCCGGCTTACGTCTTGCAAAATTCAACACAGACTCTCGCCAGAGCAGCAGTTTCATCGGACTGCCGACCCCGGCGGCAGCGCTTCTCAGCGGTTCCCTCGCACTTTTCCTACTGAAGAGCGGCGCCCTTTCGGCCGGCCTTCTAAGCATCGTTCTGCCGCTTGTCGCAGCTGTCCTTTCCGCTCTTGAAGTATCGGAAATCCCGATGTTCTCGATGAAGATAAAAAAAGGCGGCGCGCTCTTTGACATCAAACGCACCGTCTTCTTTTCTGTTTCAGCTATCATGGTGATTATCACCGTGATGCTAAATCTTCACTGGAGCTTTGCTTTAGTTCTCATCTTCGGATTTTACATCCTCGAGAACCTCCTTTTCGCCCTCGCTCCTAATAGTTCTCTGAACGAACCATAAAGTAGCTCTTCGGGTGCTTGCACACCGGGCAGATCTCGGGGGCCTTCTTGCCGATCACAATGTGACCGCAGTTCGAGCACTCCCACATCATATCCTCGTCCTTTGAGAAGACAAGTCCGCCTTCGATATTGGCGAGGAGTTTTTTATACCTTTCCTCGTGGGTCTTTTCAATTGCACCGACCTTTTCGAAAAGGAAGGCGATCTGCTTGAAGCCCTCTTCCTCGGCTACACGGGCGAATTCCGCATACATATCGGTCCACTCGTAGTTCTCCCCCTCAGCCGCATCGGCAAGGTTCACTGTCGTAGCGGGGATGTCCCCGTCATGGAGAAGCTTGAACCAGATTTTCGCATGTTCCTTCTCGTTCTTGGCAGTCGCCTCGAAGAGCTCGCCGATCTGGACATAGCCGTCCTTCTTCGCCTTGGAAGCGTAGTAGAGATACTTGGTATGGGCCTGGGATTCTCCGGCAAATGCCGCCTTGAGATTGGCCTCGGTTTTCGATCCTTTGAGTTCCATAATTGAGCGTTTTTTATTCTTGAATGTTGTGTGTCCGACCGCAAAGATATGAATTTTTGTTTAACTTTGCATAATAAGAGAAAATAATTAAGGATTATAATATAATTATTTGATTGACAACCAATAAAACAAAAAGGTTAAATAACGTAACAAAAAAGTTACGACCAAAAAAGAGGAGAAAAGCGCCGAAAATAAGGAAAAAAGTCTCCCCTTTTGCGGTCCTCGCCGTACTTTCTGTCCTTCTTCTCTTCACAACCCTTCCCTATCTCCACTTCCGCTCTGAAAGAGGGGCTGCCGTCCCAGAGGGAGCCAGAGGATTCTGCCTCGATCTCTCCCACCACAACGCTGGTCCCTACTCATGGGACTCCCTCTATGTAGCGGTGGACCGGAGCGGAAGAACTGTCCGGGACCTTAAGGCAGCCCGGGATATATTCCCTGTCAAAAGGATAGTTCTGAAGGCGACGGAAGGAGAGTCAATGTATGACGATAAGTTCAGGGAAAGGTGGGCGGACGCCGGAAAGGCCGGCCTTGAAAGAGGTGCCTACCACTATTTCCGCTCCGACAAGGACCCTCTCCGCCAGGCGGAACACTTCATCCATACCGTCGGCCCCCTCCGTCACAGTGACCTCTCCCCAGTCCTCGATGTTGAAGAAATACATAAAGGAAGTACATCAAAAGAACTGAATGACAACGCCTTAATCTGGCTGAAAGTAATCGAAAGGCATTATGGCAGAAAGCCAATTGTCTATACTTCCGACAGCTTTGTAAGGGACGTACTCTCGAAAAAGATAAGGGACGGATATCCTATTTGGGTAGCCCGTTACGGGGAGGACGCACCGGAGTATAAAAACTGGACTATGTGGCAGTTCACCGACAGAGCGGTAGTCCACGGCATTAAAGGCAAGGTAGATCTCAGCGTTATTCGATAGCCACCAGCCGCTTAGCAATGAGGAAGGGATACCCGCCCGGGGGCGTGTCCACCCCCGGACGAGGA
>JAFSSE010000040.1 GCA_017445755.1 Bacteroidales bacterium
ACCCCTGAGCTACACCGGCAATTTTTTCAATGTTGAGCGGAAAACGAGGTTCGAACTCGCGACCCTTAGCTTGGAAGGCTAATGCTCTACCAACTGAGCTACTTCCGCTTCGAAAAAATCGAGTGGGAGGTGGTGGACTCGAACCACCGAACCCTGAGGGAGCGGATTTACAGTCCGCCGCAATTGCCACTATGCGAACCTCCCATATTTAGCTTCCGGAATACTCCGGAGCCCCTTTGAGCCGATAGAGGGATTCGAACCCACGACCCCGAGATTACAAATCACGTGCTCTGGCCAACTGAGCTATATCGGCTTGCTCAAAGCATTCCTCTTCGAAAGGGAGTGCAAAGTTAGTTGATTTTTCTGAAATTGCAAAAAGTTTTCGGATTATTTTTGCATCATCGCTTCTACGAGCTCATAGATTCCGTCGGTGTCGATTCCGCAGTAGGCGCGCTGTGCGGCCTGTTTGTCATGGGTGATGAATTCGTCCGGGATGCCGAGCGGCTTGATGAAGGGGTGCTCCTCCCGGGAGGCGAAGAATTCGGCGACGGCGGAGAATAGACCGCCCTTCATCGCTCCGTCCTCCACGGTGATGATTTTGCGGTAGCGATCGGCGACTTCCTCGAGAATCTCCGTGTCCAGCGGCTTGAGATACCTCATGTCATAGACGGCGGGTCCCCAGGGCCTCTCGGAGGCATAGCGTTCAGCCGCTTCCAGGGCACGGTTGGCGGCGGGACCGAGGGCGAGGATGGCCACATCGGAGCCCTTCCTGAGGCAGCAGCCCTTGCCGGGAGGGAGGAGGGTAAACGGGGCTTCTTTCCATGGAGTTCCTTCGCCGCAGCCGCGGGGGTAGCGGATGATGAAGGGGCCTGTACTGGCGGAGAGTCCGGTGAACATCAGGTTCTTAAGTTCAGTCTCATTCCTCGGAGCGGCGACAATGGCACCGGGAATCGGACGGTAAGCGGCGAGGTCGAAGCAGCCGTGATGGGTCGCCCCGTCTTCCCCGACTACGCCTGCGCGGTCGAAGCAGAGCACCACCGGGAGCCCCTGAAGGGCTACGTCATGGATAATCTGGTCATAGGCCCGCTGGGAGAAGGAGGAGTAGATATTGCAGAAGGGACGCATACCGCCGGCTGCGAGCCCTGCGGAAAAGGTTACTGCATGTTCTTCAGCTATGCCGACGTCGAAAAAGCGATCCGGGAATTCCTCGGCGAAGCGGTTCATTCCGCTGCCGGAGGCCATTGCAGGGGTGATTCCGACAACCCGGGTATCCTTGGCGGCGAGTTCTGTCAGAACCTCTCCGAAGACATCCTGATACCTGTCGGCAGGATAGACAGGGCGGATTCGCTCTCCCGTTTCCGGGTTGAACTGACCGGGGGCGTGCCATACTGTCGGGTCCGCCTCCGCAGGGGCGTAGCCCTTTCCTTTTTTGGTGTGGACATGGAGAATCCTGGGCCCTTTGAGGTCGCGAAGGCGCCGGAGGGTGTCTATTACCTGATCGAGGTCATTGCCGTCGATAGGGCCAAAGTAGCGGAAGCCGAGCGCTTCGAAAACGGCACCGCCGGAGTTTCGGACGAGGTTGGACTTGGCGTCCGTAACTCCCTTCTGGACCCAGCGGCGGAATTTCCCTTCCCCGAGCACGTTCCATATCTTACCCTTCATCCGGTTGTAGGTCGCGGACGTTGTCAGCCGCAGTAGGTAGTTGTGGAGTCCGCCGAGGTTCCTGTCAATGGAAATGTCGTTGTCGTTGAGGATTACGAGGATGTCGCTCTTGGATGCCCCCGCGTTGTTGAGACCTTCCCAGGCGAGGCCTCCCGTCATGGCCCCGTCGCCTATGACTGCAACCGCCCTGGAGCTTTCTCCGCGCATCTTGGCCGCCTCGGCGAATCCGAGCGCTGCGGAAATGGAAGTGGATGAGTGCCCGGTTCCGAAGGCGTCATAGGGGCTTTCGCTCCGCTTCGGGAAACCGCTGATTCCGTCTTTGGTGCGGACTCTGCGGAACTCGTCCCGGCGGCCCGTAAGTATCTTATGGGCATAGGCCTGGTGGCCGACGTCGAAGACGATGTGGTCCTCAGGGGTATTGTAAACATAATGAAGGGCGACGATGAGCTCCACGCTTCCGAGCGAGGAACCGAGGTGACCGGGATTCTTGGCCGTACACTCCACCATGTACCGGCGGAGTTCCCCGCAGAGGGTCCCGAGCTCTTCCTTTGAGAGACCCCGGAGATCCTCCGGGGAGTTTACCTTATATAATAAAGTGTAATCCTGTTCCATGTTCTTCGGGCAAAGATAGAACAATTTTGGCGGATTCTCAATTAAAATCCTTATCTTCGCATTTCAGTTGAAAAAAGTAGTGTTATGTCAGAAAAAGTTCAGAAACTGATGAACGACAGCCCCGTGGCACGGTGGACCGTCCTCATCCTGGTAGCCCTCATGATGTTCTTCGCCTATATGTTCGTAGACGTCATGTCCCCGCTTAAGTCCCTGGTAGAGAGCAATCTCGGATGGAACAGCGGCGTTTTCGGTACCTATGCCGCCTCCGAATACATCCTCAATGTCTGCGGATTCCTCATCATCGCCGGCGTGATTCTCGATAAGCTCGGGGTCCGCTTCTCCGGCATCCTTTCCGCAGCCATCATGGTCATCGGAGCCGCCATCAAGTTCATAGGCATCAGCGAGTGGTTCCAGACTACGGCCTTCGCCGCCTGGCTGAACTCCTGGTGGGTCACGATGCCCGCCAGCGCGAAGATGGCCTCGCTCGGCTTCATGATCTTCGGCTGCGGCTGCGAGATGGAAGGAACGAATGTTTCGAAGATCCTCGCCAAGTGGTTCAAGGGCAAGGAAATGGCCCTCGCAATGGGGCTCGAGATGGCTATCGCCCGCCTCGGTGTCTTTGGGGTCATGTGGATTGCCCCGGTTATCTCCGCTAGGTTCGGCGGCTCGGTCGTTGCTCCGGTCGGTTTCTGCGGCGCCCTCCTCTGCATCGGGCTCATCAATTTCATTGTCTTTGCCTTCCTTGACCGGAAGTTTGACAGCCAGCTTGTCGAAGCCGGTCTCGCCACTGCGGAAAAGAGCCCCGAAGACGAATTCCATGTATCCGACCTCGGCGCCATTTTCAAGAGCAAGATGTTCTGGATGGTAGCCCTCCTCTGCGTCCTTTATTACAGCGCCATTTTCCCGTTCCAGAGGTATGCGACCAATTTCCTCGAGGAAACCCTTTCGATTCCGGCGGCCTCGGCGGCCCAGCTGTTCAGCTGTTTCCCGATTCTCGCCATGTGCCTGACTCCGGTCCTCGGCATTTTCCTCGACCGCAAGGGCAAGGGTGCGACCATGCTCATGGTAGGTGCGCTGATTATGATTGTCTGCCACCTGAGCTTCGCTTTTCTACTTCCCGTCTTCCCTTCGAAGGCCCTGGCCCTCATACTCATAGTCGTCCTCGGCGTCAGCTTCTCCCTCGTCCCGGCGGCCCTCTGGCCTTCGGTCCCGAAGATTATTGACGAGAAGATACTCGGCAGTGCCTACTGCCTGATTTTCTGGGTCCAGAACATCGGTCTTTGCCTCGTTCCGCTCCTTATCGGCTCCCTCCGCCAGTCGACCGGCGGCTACCTCGTCCCGATGATAGTCTTCGCCAGTTTCGGCGTCCTGGCCTTCTTCTTCAGCATCCTGCTGAAGCGGGAGGACCGCCTGAAGGGCTATGGCCTTGAACTTCCTAACATTAAGAAGGAGGAAGAATAATGTCAGAAAAGCTTGCCCGTAGAAAGGCTATCCTTCCCTGGCTGGCCCTGTTCTGCCTTGTCGCTCCGATGTTCGCGTCGTTCTATTTCGACGACATGTTCTCGAGCGTATCCTACCTCTTCGACGATCCTTCGCTGACCGCCCTCGGCTGGAGCGCCTCCGATTATGGTCTGTACACGAGCGGATATTCCGTGCTCTGTGTATTCGGAGGCCTTGTTTTCTGCGGTATTCTCCTCGACAAGTGGGGCATACGGGTGACCGGTTCCATCTTTGTCGGCATGATGGTCGCGGGTGCGGGTCTTGTGCTCCATACCCTCCTTACCGGAGGTTCCGTCGGAGTCGCCTATGTCGGCTGCATGCTCTTCGGACTCGGAAGCGAAATTGCCGGAACAACGGTGACCCGTTCTATCGCGAAATGGTTCAAGGGCGGTCCCATGGCCCTTGCCATGGGCCTTCAGCTCTCCATTTCCCGGCTTGGCACCGCTGTCGCCCTGGTGATTTCACCCCGGCTCATTATCCAGCAGGCGAACCATGTCTATACCCTTTCCGAGACGGCCCGTCCGGCCATGTTCGGCATGGGACTCATGGCCGTCGGACTCATCCTCTGGGCGCTTTTCGTCGCCCTGGATGCCCGGTATGACCGCGAGATGGTTGAAGAGAAATCCTCCGAGCCGCCATTCCGCATCGCCGATGTCGGAAAGGTCTTCGGAAATGGCAATTTCTGGCTCCTGGCCCTTCTCTGCGTGCTTTTCTATAGCAGTATCGTGGCCTTCAAGAAGTTCGCCGGCTCAATCCTGATACCCCGTTTTGACATTCCCGCCTCCACGGCAGGCTGGATGGTCTCGATGCTCCCGTTCTCATCGGTCATCTTCTCGCCCCTTTTCGGTATCCTCGTGGATAAGAAGGGCCGCGGCACCTTCTGGATGATTGTCGGATCCTTCCTCGCCCTGGCGGCCCACCTCCTCCTGGCTTTTGCGCCCGCGGGGGTGCCCTTCTACGGATATCTCGCCATGGTCTTCCTCGGATTCGGCTACTCTCTGGTCCCGGCGGCCCTCTGGCCTTCGGTTCCGAAAATAGTTCCCGAGAAGGTTCTGGGTACGACTTATTCGCTGATTTACTGGGTTCAGAATCTGGGACTTCTCAGCTTCAAGATGATTGCCGGTAATATCCTCGGCGACCATGCCGGCGAATCCGGCACCGGCGTCCTCTACGTCGAACTGATGTTTGTGGCGCTCTGCATCGCCGCCGTTGCGATCTCCCTCCTATTCAGCCGTTCCTCCCGCCGTCATCCCGAGCTCCGGCTCGACGCCCCTGCGGGGAAATAGAAGTTTCAAAATTCATGAACCCCGGGGCCGACGGAGTGGACGGTCCAGGAGGCAGGATCATAGGGCCGGAGAGAGGCGGCCTCCACGGAGACCGGGTGGTAAACGGCGGCGCTGCAGCCATCCGGGACGGTGACACGGAGGGAAACCGTTGATCCGTCGTGGGAGACTTCTGAAACGATTTTTCCGAACCGGGAATCCGTTTCGTAGCGAACTTCCCGGAGTTCCGGAACCGGGACGGGCCGGATGGTGAAATGCCGGTATCCAGGGGCGGAGGGGTCGGTCCGGACTCCGGCGAGGACCCTGTAAAACCATGTAAGGCAGCCGCCGAACATCGGATGGTCGTGGGAGTTCATCCCGTCCCACTGCTCCCAAAGGGTATCAGCCCCCTGGGAGAACCAGTGCCCGATCGACGGGAAGTCGGTGGCGGTCATGATCCGGAACGCCAGCTCTCCCATTCCGTTTTCGGATAGAACTTCCGGAAGGAAGCGGGTGGCATAGATGCCGGAGTGGAGATGTCCGTCGGCACATTCGGCGCGAAGGGCCTCCCGGACCTTTTCAAGGTGGTCTTCGGGGACTCCCATTACAAGGGCGAATACATTGCTTCCGGACGGACCGTAAGAGCCGGTCGCGGGATTGTAAAAAACGCTGTGGAATGATCTGGAAAGCTCCCCGGCCTTTTCTTCCAGATACGGATCCGGAGTTCCCAGCAGCCGGGCGGACCGGGAGGCGATATCTGCGACATACCATGTATAGAAGGTATGTACAAGGGCCGGGTCCGGATTGTCTCCTGGGGCGCACCAGTCGCCGAGGTTGTACCATTTATAAGGTTTGGAGTCCCCGGGACGGCCCCGCTCAGAGCAGATGGCCCCATCTTCCCTCTGCCATGAAAGCAGGTACCGGAGATAGTCCTTCATTGCCGGAAGGTTCTCCCGGAGTATCCGGAGGTCTCCATAGCGGAGGTAGAATTCCCACGGCATGATGGCAATCGCCGCGCCCCAGGCCGGGCCTCCGCCGCAGTAGGGCTCATATGGTGCTCCGTTCGGGATATAACCGCTCAGCGTATCCTGGGAGAGACGGATGTCGGTGATCCATTTACGGTAAAAATCTTCCGCGTCGAAGTTCCCGAGGGCTGCGGCAACAGCAACCTGGCCGTCGCCGGTGTAGGGGAGTTTTTCGCGGTGGGGGCAGTCGCTTGAAAAACCGCTGTGCATATTGTGGAGCTGGGTCCTCCGGTATGCGCGCTCAATGCGCTCAAGCATTGGTTCCGAAGATGAGAAAGCAGCGTTCGGCTTAACGTCACTGTGGATTTCCTCCGCCATGACGGAAGGCCTCCCGGGGGATCGGATTATGCAGCCGGTAAAGACATTCCAGTGGAACTCCGGAGCATAGGACTCCTTTCCTCTGCCCTTGAATATATAAAGGTCCGGCTTCTGAAGGGTCTCGCTTACATAGCGGACCTCCAGGGAGTCACCCGGCTTGCCCTTCATCCCTTCAACCGAGATGCGCCCCGTAACCGTTCTTCCGAAATCTACTGTCCAGAGTCCGTCTTTCCGTTTCTCCACGTAAATAGGAGAAATCCGCTCCACAACCTTGTCAGGAGGATAATTCACCTCCTCCAGAAGGCCTCCGGGGGCCTTTCTCGGGACAGCCCTCTCCCAGGGTCCGTTGTCCTTCCTGGCATCGTAGACGTCCCCTCCGTAGATGCCGTTCTTTAGGAGGGCCGATTCCCGGACATACCATGTGCTGTCGCTGACGACAGTTTCCTTCCGCCCGTCCCGGTATGTGATTTCCAGCCGGCAGATAAGCCGGGGAGATCCATAGGGACAGGTTTTTGGATCGGAGGCATCTGTATTGTAGAAACCGTTCCCAAGGAGTACCCCGATGGCGTTTTTCCCTTTTTTGAGTTCCTTTTTAAGGTTATAGGTGACGTAGAGAACCCGGTGGCCCCTGACTGTCCCGGGAACCGGAATCTTTGATTTCCGGAGAGACGGTCTTGGTCCGTAATCGGTAAACGCCGGGGAATAGAGGTCGTCACCGACTCTCTTTCCGTTCAGAGAGAGGACGAAGTACCCAAGTCCGGAAATGGAAATCCTGGCCTCCCTGACCTTGCCGCGGACATGGAATTCTTTTCTGAATTCCGGGGCCGGCAGACTTGTATCGCCCCCTTTTTCATCGAACCATGGGGCGCCGATCCACCCGGCGCCGTCAAGATTCTGCGCCCGGGAATAAACGGGGAGCAAAAGGGGCAGCAGGAGAAGGATAATGGCTTTACGCAAGGCGGTTCTAGAAAGGAAGATCGTCCTCAGGAGGAGTGGTCTGGGGCTCCGACGGCTGCTGGAATTGCGGCTGGGGGGGCTGGTACTGCGGCTGGGAGGGCTGCATGTTCTCGCCTTCACTCCGGCGGCCGAGGAGCTGGAGAGAATCCACCACAACCTCGGTAGTGTAGCGCTTGTTCCCGGTCTGGTCGGTCCAGCTGCGGGTGCGGAGTTTTCCCTCGATGTAAAGCGGGGTGCCTTTCTTTACGTATTTTTCCACGATGTCAGCGCTGTTTCTCCAGGCGACGATATTGTGCCATTCCGTGTTTTCACGGAGCTCGTTGCTCCGGTCGCGGTAGCGTTCGCTGGTTGCGAGGGTGAAGGTTGCGACCTTGGTGTTTCCGTTAGGGTTCTGGGGCCCCTGGTCGAGGTAGCGGACAGTCGGATCCTGTCCGACGTTTCCGATAAGCATTACTTTGTTGAGTGCCATAGGTTTATTATTTTAGTCGTTTGTCAGTTCACGTTCTGGATAAGATTGTCCCAGGAGCTGAGCCCAAGGGTCGGGAGATAGGGGTCGAAGACCGCGGATTCGGAGGAAGAGCCGGCGGCCTGATAGACGTACCAGACCGGCTTTTTCCCGGAGGGGTCGGTGCTGTCGTCAGGGAAGCGCCTGAGCCCTATCCGGAGTCCCTCGTCCTTGTTGTCCCTCCAGTTATGCCACTGGATGGCATCGATGCCGCTGAGGGCATAGACCTTCTTCAGGGCCCAGGCCGCGCCGGCCGCCTGCAGGGCCAGGTCGCTGTCCGAGTAAGAAGGGGAGTTTGTCCCGTTCTCGGAGAGGAAGAGGATGCGTTTTTCGGACTTCTTGTACATGTTTTCGCTTTTGAGAATCCATGCGTTGATAACCTCCAGGTTCTTGAAAGTGCAGTAGTCCGAATTGAGGGAGTAGGTGGATTTGGTATCGTTCTTCCAGAATGCGGGCAGGGCAAGGTTCTGAGGATAGGGATGGTACGCAACACCCCAACGGAAATCGCCTTCCGCGGCCGAGAACTTGTTGAGGTCCTCTAGGAGGTCCTTCGGGGCGTACTGGCCGTCGGCACTGTTCCAGCAGTGGGTCAGGGAAATCAGCGGCGAGGCGTTCGGGTCATATTTCCTCGCGATGAGCCCGCACACGCGCATGACCTTGATATAGGTATCGATATACCTCATTTCCGGCTGGTCGCCCATGTTGGTCCACTCGGAGGCGAAATCGACCTCGTTGTGGATAATCCAGTGGTGAATTCGTCCCCTGGAACCACCGTTGTAGCGGCTGGCCATATAGTCTATGACAGCAGCGAAGAGATTGACGCTCTCCGCGGTCGTAAGGTTCTGGATACTGTAGTTTCCTCCGTTGTTTTCCGGATGTTTCATTATGGCGGTCGAAGCGGTAGAGTCGCCCGGACGGTTGAGAATGATTACGCTGACAATAATCCCCTTGTTGGCGCACTGCCTCATTATGGCGTCGTAGGAGGTCTGGGCGCTGGTGCTTATGTAGTAGGTCTTCCCGCCGTAATTGTATTCCGTAGTGAAATTACCGGTCTTGACGGTGTTGATCATAGTATTGATTACGACATTGACCGTCACGGAAGTGATTGCAAGATCCGAGAGGTCAACCTGCTGGGTGGATTCGCCGAAGTATCCCCCGAGTCCCTTCTTCGTTGAGGGAACCGCCTTTGCGGGAGCGTTCGCAACATCGAACTCATCCGCGTAGCGGGCATGGGAAGCGAGGGTTGAGCCGTTTACAAGCGCCCATTTGGAAAGGAGCCGGTCGTAGGTGAACCCGTCCTTTGAAACTTTCCTCGGCAGCTTGACGCTGAAGGACTTTGATGTAAGGGGAGTGGCGTTTGGGAAGGATTCCATCTCGGTAATGTCCTCATATGGAGCTATTTCGGCGAGGGAGTATCCCGAGGCCTCCGGAGCGGAGCCGGAAATTGTGATTTCGCTGTCGCTGACCGACACGGAAGAAATGGACCCCGAGTAACTCTTTTCAAGGTATTCTTTAATCCTCCTTGCAATGGCGGTGTTTCCGGTCTGCTTCCCGACCGTAGCTTCATAATCCTGTTTCTCCTTTTCCGTCATCGTCCTCATTCTCATGTTACGGATCTGGATTGTGTTCGTGTTGTCCCCGTCATCGCCGAAGTCAAGGCGCATGTAGTTCGACGCATAGCCCCAGTTGTGCTTGTCCCGGTCCGCCATGAGATTGAAACTCACCGTCCTGAAAGCCGCGCTCGCCGGAAGGGCTCCGAAGGCGCTGGACCTCCCCTCGCTCGCCGGCTCGAGGAAATAAATCTTAAAGTTATTGATATTCCTTGAGGCCGTATAGTCGAAGGTCAGGACGCCGATATCGTCGGGAAGGTTTTTCCCGAAGCGCTGGGTCCCGACAAAGGGGTCGTTCCCGCTCTGGGTGATGGTATAGGTGTCCGAACCCTCATCGTAGGTATAGGAGAGCGTCTGTTTCAGGGAGCCGAGTTTTATAGGGACGTCGGCGGAGGGTTCCGAAGGCGTCACGATTCCGGTCTCCTTCTTGCCGGTATCGTCGGGTATTTCTTTTTCAGAACAGGCGACGGCCAGCAGCATAAGGGTGGCCGCCAAAAATAGGTTTTTCATATCTGATTCAGTGTTTGAGTCATTTTCTCTGTATCCGGGTCTTCTCCCGTGAAGATCCTGTATCCGGCGATTGCCTGGTCAAGCAGCCACTCCCGGCCGCTTATCGCGCGGCTTCGGGAAAGGAGCTCTTCCGTGAGGGAAGGGGAGCGGTAATTGGCTTCGAGGACGGTCTTTCCGGCAAAATCCTCCGGGGAAAGCTTTCCCAGGCCTTCTGCGGGGAAGGTAGCGGTGTAGAGGATAAGGTCGGCTTCTTTGATTGCAGCTTTCATGTCGGAGAGATCCAGGACGGTAAATCCCGCCTCCGGGAGTCCTGCCGCAAAGCGCTCAGCCCTCTCCCTTGTCCGGTTCATCAAGCCCACCCGGCAGCCGGAATCGAGCGCGGCGAGGGCTGCTGCCCGGCCGGCGCCGCCGACTCCGATGACAAGCGCCTTCCCGGCAGAGATTCCGTGGCGATGGAGCGTCATCATGACGCCGAGATAATCGGAGTTTTCTGCGAAAATGCCTTCCGGGGTCTTGACGATAAGGTTGGCTGCCCCGGATCTCCGGACGGCGTCCGAGAGGATGTCTGCCTTCCCGGCGGCGAGTCCCTTGAAGGGTGCCGTAACGTTGATACCGTCGTAATCCGAGATGAACCTCTCCCATGAAAGGGTAAAATCCGATCCTTCAATTAGTTCGTACGGGTATTTTTCTCCGTATGCGGCGCGGAAGAGAAGGGGGCTCAGCGAGTGGCTGATGGGGTCTCCTATGATACCGAATCGTTTCATGCCTGTCTCTGTCTTACCGCTTCGAAAAGCAGGATTGCGGCCGAAACCGATACATTCAGCGAGTCGAGTTTCCCCATCATCGGGATGCGGATATGCTTGTCCGCCGCCTCCCGCCACAGTCCTGTCAGGCCGGTGGCTTCGGTTCCCATCACAAGGGCTGTGGGCCCGTCCATCGGGGTGTCATAGTACCATGAGGAATCCTGGAGCTGGGCGGTCAGGATGCGGATTCCCCGCGATTTCAGCCAGGAAATGGCCTCTTCCGAGGAAGTCGCGACAAGCGGCACGGTAAAGACCGCCCCGATGCTTGCGCGGATAAGGTTCGGGTTGTAAAGGTCCGTCAGCGGATCGCAGATGATAACGGCGTCGGCCCCGGCCGCGTCGGCGCTCCTGAGGACCGCCCCGAGGTTTCCGGGTTTTTCGACCGACTCGAGTACGACGATGAGCGGGTTTTCCCGGAGGACAAGGTCCTGAAGCCCCCTTTCCTTTGTCCTCACCTCGGCTATGACACCTTCCGTCCCGTCACGGTAGGTCATCTTCGCATAGACCTCCTTCGAAACGGAGAAAACTCTCTCCGCCGGAATACCCTCCGCCTTTCCGCCAATCTCCGGGCATACGAAGAGTGAATCCACCGTAAATCCGGCTTCGACGCAGTGCTCCAGCTCCCGCCGTCCTTCAACGACAAAAAGCCCTTCGTCCCTTCTGGCGCGGGATTTCTCCTGCAGCAGAAGGACTTTCTTAACCTTCGGGTTCTGGGCTGAAGTAATTGTCTCTGTCATATTAGAGTGGCGTCAGAAGGTCTCCGGACGCATCATGGGGAAGAAGAGGACGTCCTGGATGGCTTCGGTCCCGGTCATGAACATGGTAAGCCGGTCGATGCCCATGCCGAGCCCGGAGGTCGGGGGCATGCCGTATTCGAGGGCGCGGACGAAGTCATAGTCGATGAACATCGCCTCGTCGTCGCCCTTGGACTTGAGGGCAGCCTGCTCCTCGAAGCGCTCCAGCTGGTCTATCGGGTCGTTCAGCTCGGAATAGGCGTTCGCCAGTTCCTTGCCGCATACGAAGAGTTCGAAACGCTCCGTCAGGGCCTCGTCGTGGCGGCAGCGCTTTGTGAGGGGGGACATTTCGACCGGATAGTCGATGATGAAGGTCGGCTGGATCAGGTTCTTCTCGCAGTACTCCCCGAAGATCGCGTCAATCATCTTCCCGACGCCCATCTCCGGAGTGACCTCTACGCCGAGCTTCCCGCAGGTCGCCCTGAGCGTGGCTTCATCCATTCCCTTGACGTCAACCCCGGCATATTCCTTTATGGCGTCGAGAATCGGAAGGCGGCGGTAGGTCCCGCCGAAATCGACCTCGTTGCCCATGATTTTCACCTTCGTGGTCCCGTTAACCGCGAGGGAGACCTTCTCGAGCATCTTTTCGACGAATTCCATCATCCAGATGTAGTCCTTGTAGGCGACGTAAATCTCCATGCAGGTGAATTCCGGATTGTGGGTCTTGTCCATGCCCTCGTTGCGGAAGTCCTTTGCGAACTCATATACCCCGCTGAAGCCGCCGACGATGAGCCGTTTGAGGTAGAGTTCGTTGGCTATCCTCATGTACATGTCGATGTCGAGGGCGTTGTGGTGGGTGATGAACGGACGGGCCGTGGCTCCACCAGGAATGCTCTGAAGGATAGGCGTTTCCACCTCGAGGCAACCGGCTGCGTTGAAGTATTCCCTCATCGTCGCGACAATCTTGGAGCGCTTTACGAAGACGTCCTTGACCTGGGGGTTGACGATCAGGTCCACATACCTCTGGCGGTAGCGGAGCTCGGGGTCGGTCACGGCGTCATGCACCACTCCGTCTGCCTCCTTCACAATGGGAAGCACCCTCAAAGACTTGCTGAGCAGGGTGAGCTCGCGGGCGTGAACGCTGAGCTGGCCGGTCTGGGTGAGGAAGGCGAAGCCCTTGATGCCGACGATGTCGCCTATGTCGAGCAACTTCTTCCACACGGTATTGTACATGGTCT
>JAFSSE010000006.1 GCA_017445755.1 Bacteroidales bacterium
ACCCCTAAGGGCTGGACTCTCTCTCCGGCATACGATATTAACCCTGGAGTCAAGTTGCACCAATGCCTGCTCATCGATCAGTACACTGAGCAGTCGGACATCAACGCCCTGCTATCGGCTTCAGACAACTATATGATTGAACAGGAAGAAGCAGCCCAAATCATAGAGGAGGTACGCACTGCAGTCAAAGACTGGCGCAAGGTATCATCAGAACTTCAGATTCCACAAAAAATACTCACTCCTTATTGTAGTAAATGGGATAATTTGTAAAAGGATTAAATCACTAGCGAGACATAAAATCCAGATCAGCGTCTCCGTCGGTGTAGTCGAAGCGCATCTTGTGGCCGTAAGAAGCGGAAAGCAGAAATTTCGTACCTTTGTATTTTTAGAAAACGGTTTTTGTCAAAAAATAGTTATAATTTTGAACAATGAAATCGCGGTTTTTCCTTCTCATTGTCGCGGACGACCAGTCCTATCCTCACGCCGGCGCCTACGGCTGCCCATGGGTGAAAACACCTGGCTTTGACAGGATTGCAGCTCTGGAATGTATGCGGAACCTCTCCCTCGACCCCGCGTCGAAAAAAAGGATGAAAGCCCTCCGGAGAAGAATGGATTATTACGAGCGATAGTTCTCCGGGAAGATTAACAAGAAAAAGGAAAAGACATTCAATCTGGATGATTATGAAAAAGAGTAAAATTCGTGACCTGTCCCTCTGGGAGAGCGGAGAGATGAAAATCCGCTGGGTCCGGGACCATATGCCGCTCCTCGAAGTGATTGAAAAGGAGTTCGTTGCGGAAAGGCCGTTCGAAGGCATCAGAATCGCCCTTTCGGTCCATCTTGAGGCAAAGACGGCCCACCTCTGCGAAGTCCTCGCGGCCGGCGGCGCGGAGATGTTTATCACCGGGAGCAACCCGCTCTCGACCCAGGATGACGTCGCCGCGGCCCTGGTCCATGAGGGGCTCAATGTCTTCGCCGTCCACGGGGCGACCCCTGAGGAGTACGAGGAGGGACTCCGGGCCGTGATTTCCGAAGGTCCTAACATAATAATCGACGACGGTGGAGACCTTGTCCATCTTATCCATAGCGAGTATCCGGAACTCCTTCCGGGAGTCATCGGCGGCTGCGAGGAAACGACGACAGGAATCCTCCGCCTTAGGGCGATGGACCGCTCCGGGGAGCTCTCCTTCCCGATGATGCTTGTCAATGACGCCCTCTGCAAGCACCTCTTCGACAACCGCTACGGAACCGGCCAGTCGGTCTGGGACGGAATCAACCGTACGACGAATCTGATTGTAGCCGGAAAGAGCGTCGTTGTCGCCGGCTATGGCTGGTGCGGCAAGGGCGTTGCCATGAGGGCAAAGGGGCTCGGAGCGGAAGTGATTGTAACAGAGGTAGATCCAATAAAGGCGATGGAGGCGGTCATGGACGGCTTCGCGGTCATGCCTATGGCAAAAGCCGCCCTTGTAGGAGACCTTTTCATAACGGTTACCGGCTGCGAGGGGGTTATCCCGATGGATATTATCCGGACGATGAAAGACGGGGCAATCCTTTGCAATGCCGGCCATTTCGACGTCGAGGTGGATGTTGCCGGACTCAAGAAGGAAGCAGTTTCCTGCCGGAAGGCGCGTACAAATATTGACGCCTATACGCTTGAAAGCGGGAAAACGGTCTATGTCCTTGCCGAAGGCCGCCTCGTGAACCTCGCAGCCGGTGACGGCCACCCGGCGGAAATCATGGACATGTCCTTTGCCATCCAGGCCCTCAGCGCCCGCTACCTCCTGGAGCACAAGGGGAAGCTTTCCGCCAAGCTGAACAATGTCCCGAAGGAAATCGACGAGCGGATAGCCCGTCTTAAGTTGAACGCCTGGGGTGTGAGCATAGATGCGCTTACCCCGGAGCAAAAAAGATATATTTTCGGATGAAACTGATTCCTATATACTGGTGGAACAAGGAGGTCCATAACTTCCGGGTTTCGCAGGATAAATTTTCAAAACAGCCCTGGGCGAACGGGGTAATCCTCCTTCTGTGCGTAGTGGTCGCGATGTTGCTCGCAAACCTTCCTTTCACCAAAGACATCTACCACGCTGTCCTGGAAACGGACCTTTCAATTCATATAAAGAGCCCTGCCGGGGCGGACGGAGCCAGCCGTATAGACTGGGTCTTTCCCCGGGGGATGACGGTCGAGAAGTTCATCAACGACATCCTGATGGTGATCTTCTTTTTCAACGTCGGTCTTGAAATCAAGCGGGAGGTAATCTGCGGGGAACTTTCTTCCCCTAAGAAAGCCGTCATGCCGGTCATTGCGGCCTTCGGAGGAGTTGTCGTTCCCGCCCTCATTTTCACCATCGTCAACCGCGGCACCCTTTCCGCAAGCGGCTGGGGCATTCCGACCGCGACGGATATCGCCTTCGCGGTGGGAATCCTCTCTATTCTGGGGGACAGGGTCCCGGTTTCACTGAAGGTTTTCCTGACAGCCCTTGCAATCGCGGACGACCTGATTGCCATTCTTGTCGTCGCCCTTTTCTACGGAGGGAAAATCAATCTCCTCCTACTCGGTATTGCCGCCGTTGTGGTCGCCTTCGTGTTCATCCTCAACCGGCTCGGAGAGAAGCGGACGGAGTATTATATTTTCCCTCTGATAATCATTTGGTTCCTGTTCTACTACTCGGGAATCCATGCGACCATGTCCGGGGTAGTCATGGCCCTTCTCGTCCCCCTTCAGCCAAGGTACAACAAGGCGAAATTCCACCGTCGGAGCCGTATTCTTCTCGACGGGCTTGCCAGAAGCGAGGCGGATGCTCCGGACGAACCCTTCCCGAACGGTCCTGAGCGCTATTACCTCCGCCGCCTGAGCGGGCTTTCAAAACGGTCCATCGGACCCGCCTACCGGCTTGAGCACCTGCTCTCTCCCTGGGTGAATTTCTTTATCATGCCGGTTTTCGCCCTCGCCAACGCCGGGGTTGAGATCACCGACCTGTCGTATTTCAACGTGTTCCACTATGAAGCCGGTGTCGGTGCCGCCGGGATGGGCATTTTCCTCGGCCTACTTCTCGGAAAGCCGATAGGAATTACCCTCGCAAGCTGGCTTGCCATCAAGTTCAAGGTCGGAGAAATGCCTTCCGGAGGCACCTGGGCGATGCTTTTTGCGGTTGCGTGCCTCGGCGGTATCGGCTTTACGATGTCGATATTTGTGGATACGCTTTCCTTCGGGGGACCTGACGTACCAGCGGAACTGACGGCACGTCTCCGCGATGCCGGAAAGATTGCCGTGCTCATGGGGTCAATATGTGCCGGTGTCCTCGGCAGCATCCTTATAAACATTGTCCATAAGATTCAACAGAAATGAAACGAATTCCCTTTTTGGTTGTCCTTGCTCTTTTTGGAGTGGCTGCTGCAGCCCAGGACAGGGCTGACCGCCAGTCCCTCAGCGAGGAAGGCGCTTCCACGATGATCCTTCTCGGAGACCCCCAGGGGTATGTGAAATATGATCTCAACCAGCCGATATTCGAGCTCTGTACGAGCTGGATTGCGGATAATGTCTCCCACCTTAACATCAAGGCCGTCCTCTGTACCGGTGACCTTGTCGAGCAGAATGACAACAATGCCCTTGACCGTCGGATGCTGAACCAGACGTCCCGCCAGATGTGGGAGTCGGTATCCCGTTCTTTCGCCCGTCTGGACGGGGTGGTTCCCTATGTTACAAGCCCCGGGAACCATGATTATGGTTTCAAGCGTTCCGAGGATATCCATACCTTCTATCCCGATTACTTCCCTGCTGAGCGGCAGGGGAAGGTCCTTCTCGACCACCTTGTTTCCGAGTATCCGAACCGGGAGGGAAGGGCTTCTATCGAGAACAGCGCTACCGAATATGAACTTCCCGGCTGGGACCACAAGATCCTCGTCATCACCTCCGAGTTTTCCCCTTCGGACGGCGTTCTGCAGTGGGCTGAGGGAGTCTGCAGGAAGTACCCTGACGATTATGTTATTTTCATGACCCACTCCTACCTGAAGTGCGCTGGAACCTGCGGCAATGTCCGTTACTCAAAGCCCGAGAGCTATATTCTCTGCCAGGATCCGACAAATAATTACGGTGAAGCCATCTGGCAGAAACTTATCCGAAAGGTCCCGAACATCCGTCTTGTACTCTGCGGCCATCACGGGCACAGCGATTTCCGTCGAAGCGGAAAGGATAATTATGCCGACAACATGGGCTGGCGCACCGACCGCAATGATTCCGGAAAGGAGGTCGGGCAGATGATGTTCAATGTCCAGACTCTCGGAGGCGGCTGGGAAGGTAACGGCGGCGACGGATGGGTGAGGATACTGGAGTTCCTTCCCGACGGAAAGACCATCCATTTCCGGACTTATTCGCCCCTCTTCGGCATCTCCCCCCTTACCCGCCACCTCTCTTCGCTCAAGGATCCCTTAAGCGATTTCACGTTCGTAATAGACTGAAGTATCAAAAAGTGCGCAAGGTCTAAAACCCGACTCCGAGTCCGAATAGGAGGGTGCCGCCGAGGTACTCGGAGGCGGTGAGGTAGCTGAGTGAGACTCTGGCGGGGCCTAAGCTGAGGCCTGCGCCGAGGGCGAGGTGGGAAGGGATAACCGCATTGGGGGAGGAGAAGCGGTATCCGGCCCTGAGCTGCACGAGATTGAGGATTGAGGCCTCCACCCCTGCGGCGGCGGAGTAGTTCCCACTGAAATAGTAATCCGCATCAGCCGCCATGGCAAGGTCCACGCTCCCGAAGCTGAGGATATAGCCGAGGTCGAGGTTCGCCGAGGTCGGGAGGGAGGAGTCGGCGACCTTCCCGCCGAGGCAGCGTACTCCGCCAGCGACGGAAAAACCTGATATTGAATAACATGCCTGGATATCAACGGAGGTCCCGCTTAGGGAATAGTCCTCCAGCAGCTGCTGCGTCGCGAAGTTTACCGATGCCCCTAGCGAGAGGGACGGAGTGAGAAGGAGGGAGGCGCCTGCGGCAATAATCTGGTTGCAGGGGGCATAAGTTTCCCCTCCTCCGAGATCCAGCTCCTTGAACTGCTCCCTTACATAGCCGGCGCTAATGGCAAGACCGCTGGTGAGATGGTAATTGACTCCTCCGGCGATATTTGTGCTCCCGTTGATGGATGGGGCCCAGATGGCATATGACCCTCCGGCCTCGATTTTTTTACCTGTCCTGACTCCGATCGCAGGGCTGCCGAAGGCGGAAAAAGCGCCTCCTCCGTTTCCGAGGGCCGCTCCGGCCCCGGCCATGGCGACCCTTTCGGGATTTCTTTCCGTTCGGAGAAAGCCCATGGCTTCACTCTCCGCCGCCCCGTCCTGGGCGATGGAAGAGAACGCTGCGGCAAAGAGTATGATTGGAAGCAGGAGTAACTTTTTCATCGCTTGACAATTGGATAACGGGTTTCATTCCCCGATGCGTCGGTGATAATGAGGGTATAGACCCCTGGAGCGAGGCCCTTCAGGTCGATAACGAGCGGGCTGAAGGCGCTGTACTCACCCTTGGTCTGATAGACGATGGCTCCTGAAGACGAAACGAGCCGGACTGTTATCTTTTCGGGCGTTTCTCCGGAAAGGACAGTCAGCTGCGAGGTCACAACCCGTCCTTCCAGCAGGGATACCGGCTCTCCTTCGGGGCGGATTATGCACGGGATGTCCGCGCGGGCGCTTGCGCCGAGAAGGTCATAAGCCGTGATTCGGATCTCGGTCATTGAGAGGACATCCGTAATGGCGGTGACGGAAAGTATGTGCCCTTCAGTAATTTCCGCGCTTATGACCGAACCATCGAAAGATGATACCCGGTAGCTGAGGGTTTCACCGTCTTCGTCCGAGAACCACTCGTTAAGGTCGATGACCTTGCTTTCGCCCTTCTTCCCGAGAAGGATGCCCGGAATCTCGCCGGAAAGCACCGGAGCGACATTCTCCAGGATATTGTAGGTGAATTTTTCGCTGTAGCGGCCGCCGAATCCGTCGGTGACGACGAGGGACGCGGAGAAACTGGCGGGAGCCCGTACCAGCTGGCAGGAGATGCGGAAATGCCATGCACCGTCTTCCTCAAGGGTGAAACTGGCCCTGCCGTCGGTCTGGAAGTCGACGTCCAGGGGGTCCTCGTCGGCGTCGGAAATAACATAGGCGATATCCACGTCCTCGAAATTGCGGAAACGGAAACGCCCGTTGTAGGAAGTATTTACTGTCGGAGCCGCGTTGACATTGGTGTGGACTGTTTTCAGGACCGAGAGGTCCGAGAAGCGGCGGTTATAGCTGTACGCAGCGATGGCGACGTAGTAGTCGGAGTCCTGCTCCAATCCTGAGAGTATGAATTCCTGAGCATTATTCCTCTCCTCCGGAACCGGTATAACGATGTTTCCGGTTACCAGCCCGCTGCCCGAAGGATTGGTAAGGGTTGCCTCCAGGATGGCTTTCCGTGAGGGGGCCGCCATTACAAGGTATCCGTAGGCGTCGTTACCCTGGAAACTGACTTTGACATTGTGGCCGACCGGCGTCACGGTGAAATCCTCCACCGCAGGCGGAACGGCCGTTTCGCCGGCCATGAAGGATCCGTAGGCATTTACCATCGGTCCTATCGGCCTCTCTCCGCCGGAGGGGCCGATTTCACGGGCTCCTTCGAGGAGCCGCTTTTTGAGGTCGTCCGCCGTGAAACCCTGTCCTCCGAAGTAGGATGCGATAAGAGCCGCGACGCCGCTGACATGGGGGCACGCCATCGAGGTCCCGGAAAGGCGGGTATATGTACCCGTCGGATATGTACTGGTGATGTAGCTGCCGGGAGCGCAGATGTCGACCCAGTCCCCGTAGTTGGAGAAAGAGGACTTTGTACCGGAAACATTCATTGCCCCTACGGCGACGACGGGCTCATAGTTTGCCGGCGGTCCATAGGGAAGGTTGTCGTTTCCTGCGGCGAAAACCACGAGGCCGCCCTTCATCGGGCTGTCGGGGAGCTGGTTTCCGTCATTGTCACAACCGGCGTATTTGATAAAATAATCGATGGCCGAGGCGATGGCGTAGTTGTGGATGTTGTTGAAGATGGTTTGTATCCGCTGGATCTCCTCGTCGCTGAGTTTCCCGTCGTCGTTCGAGTCGGCATTGTAACCCCAGCTGTTCTGGGAAATCACAGCGCCCTTGTCCGCCGCTTCTTTCATTGCGGTTTCGAAGCTTCCGGAACGGGTATGCACTTCTCCGTCGGACCCGGTATAGTCGTAGAAACACTGCTGGGAGAGGAGACTTACCCCCCTTCGGCCGCGGGCATAGTCGCCTCCGGCGATGCCGGCAACGCCGATGCGGTTGTTGGAAACCGCAGCGATGGTTCCCGCGACATGCGTTCCGTGCCCATGCCCTACGATATCCGATACTCCGGACACATAGCTTTTGTGCCCGCTTTCGAGGCAGTTCCAGGCAAGGTCCGGGTGGTCCAGCTGGATTCCGCCGTCGATGACGGCGACAACGACCTTCGGGTCGCCCGTCGTGAATGCCTCCCAGACGCTGTCGCAGTTGACATCATATGCCGGGTATTGGACATTGTTGAGTCCCCAGAGGTCGGTTGCCCAGTAGGGGTCGTTGGTCTCGAGGCGGACGGGAAGCGGCTCTTCCACGAATTCCACTCCCGGGGTGTCCCGGAATGAGTTCATGGCCTTTGTAACGGGCGTTTTCCCGGAGAGGCGTACCCTGTACCACCTGTGGAGCCCTTCCTTCCTGGTTCTCGGCTCGAATTCCCCGGCGAAGGGGAAGAGGCGTTCCATGCTCTCTACCCCAAGTTCTTCAGTGACGCTGTTGAGGGCGTCGGATTTGGTTTTGAGTATGCCCGAGGCGAGCTGATCCTCCACAAGGGAGGTCAGCCCGTCGTCAAGCAATACATTTATGTATGTCGGCGTCTCTTCTGCAATTACCTGAACTTCAGGTTCTTCAGTTTCGACTGTTTCCGTGGAGCGGGACTCCTTGGCGCAGCTTCCTGCAAGCAGGAGAAGCGCCGACAGCATCAAAAGATTTTTTTTCACCGGATTCTGATTCGTTTATCCTGCTTTTTGGAGGTGGCCCTTGGGGTGGCACTGATTTCGCCGGTTGACAGCTCTACAGCCGCGTCGCTCCGGGAGACCGACAGCGAACTGCCGGAGGCCTTTGTCAGCGTCGCAGGGAGAGAGAGGTCGTCGATTCCGTTCAGCCCGTACCAGCCCTTTTCATAGCCGCCGCCGTCCTCTGTCTGGTAATCCAGGATGGTGATGGCGGCCGCCTGGGCGTTTCCGTTGGAAGTAGTGTAGCTTACGGCGGTAATGGTGGCCGAACTGCCGTTGCTTCCAAGGGCGCCGGTTGCGATGAGATAGTCGTTCTCCGGATCTCCGGAAATCAAGCTGTTCCCGTTGATTCCGATGAAATAGTACTGGTCAATATCGTACTCGTCAACCATCTGCATGTTGAGGCGGATGCCGCCGGTGGAGGCGTCATAGGTTGCGACGTACTCGAAGCCGCCATACCCGGAATCGGTAACGGTATAATCTGTTCCGGCAGTCTTCTGGGCAAATGTGACCGTCCTTCCGGAGCCGGCGTCCCATGTGCCTATCCAGCCGTTGTAGCCGGCGGTATCGCCACCACCGCCGCCGGAGCCGGAGCCCTGGGAGAGGTGGGTGATGGTGTTCGGGAGGGTCGAACCCGTGGTAAGGGCATACCAGCTGTCACCGACAACGGTGTAGATGGCAAATCCCATGAGCGTGAATTCTCCTCCGAGGGAGGCGATGTTCACCGTGCCGGGAACGAGATCCGCCTTGGAGGCGTCTTCGCTGATCTTGACAGTGAAGATGGGATAATTACCGGTAATACGGTAGATTGTACCGTTGTAGTCGATCTTGCCGAGGAGGTTGGTCTGGCCGGAGAGCTGCCCGCTGGAGGTGTTCACCGTGGACTCGCCGAGATTCGTCTGGGTCGAGACGGTAATCGCTCCGGTTTCGGCGTTGAAGTTGGCGACGACCTTGATGTTGTCCGCCTTGCCGTCGATACCGGTGATGTAGTAGCTCTGGTCGGGTACGTTCTCGGTGACGGTCCAGGTATCCGTTCCGTCCCCGCGGGGGAAGGACCACGTTCCGAGGAACTTCTCGTAAGGAGAGAGGACCTTGGATACGGTTACCGGCGTGACGGCGTACTTGTAGTTCACCGCGCCCTGGTTGTTGACGCCGATGGCATAGATGAAATAGTCGCCGAAAGCGAGGGCGTCGATTTCCTCGGTGGATGTTCCCCTGTGAATCTCGGGATTCGCCGCTGCCCATGCATGGGCGTTGATGTTCAGGAAGATGTACTGGTTCCCGGCGGCGTTGTATTCCGCCGCGGTAACCACCTTGATGAAGTAGCGGCCGAGGGAAGCGCCTTCCGCCTCGTCAACACCGATGACCGCCTTTGTCTCATCGTCCTCGGAAAGTCCGATGTACTTCGGTGTCCAGCCCTCCTGGAGGATGAATTCCTGCGGGGTGGGGTCGTCGGGATTCAGGCCGCCAGGGTTGCCCGCCTGGACAACGCCTACTTCACGTACCTTTTCCCCTGCGCTGAAGCGCACTTTCCCTTCGCGGGACGCCTTGTAGGCGTTTGGCGAAGTCGTAATGGTAAGGACCTTGTCGTCAACGTCGACGCTTATCCAATCCTTTCCTTCAGGTACTGTAACGCGGATTACTCCTGATTCGGAGAACCCGAGGGAGAGTTCATCGCCACCGTATGGGAAGTCGTAGGAGGATTCCCACATAAGCTCGGACGTTACTCCGAACTGCTGGACGGTGATTTCGGACGCGGCCTCGCCGGCCTTGATTGAAACCGAAGCGTAGCGGGACTCAAGCGTCTCGTTTTCGGTGGCCGTCAGATAGATGGAACGTCCGCTGACGGAAACCGTGAGCCATGTCCTGTCGGAAGCCGCCGTAACGGTTTCGCGGGTGTTTACAACGATGGTGCCGGTTCCGCCTTCGCTCGGGAAGACGTCGTCCTTGGAGACTATCTCAATGGAAGGGCTGGCGGCATACTGCGACCCGTCCGGCTCCTGCGTCGAGCAGGAATAGAGAAGGACGGTGCCCGAGAGGGCCAGCATCATATTCAGATATTTCTTCATAACAAACATGCTTAACCGTTATTCGACAATCTTCGTCATGGTAATGTCTCCGGGAAGCTGGTAGCTGCCGCTGGCCATCTGCCAGGAAGAGACGCCTCCGGCGCTGCTTCCGTTATTAATGGACCAGACAAGCCATCCGCTGACCTTGTAGTTTTCCCAGACGCCGTTGTCGGTAAACTGGACGAGGAAATTCGGGACGGAGGTGTCTTCAACATATCCGACCATTCCTACGCCGTCGCTCCAGGTAAGGTAGCCGGCGTTGCTGTCCCAGGGAGCGAGAATGTACTCGAGGGAACCGCTTCCGCCGATGGTCTGCTTCTCCCAGGTCAGACGTCCGCGTCCTCCGTTGTACCCGATGACGGGCTCGAAGAAAGTGGACAGACCTTCCATCTTGAAGCTGCTTCCGGGAGTCTCTTCGGAGAGTTTCACGGTGAAAGTCCCTCTTCCGCTGCCGTAGCTCATGGTGTAGCTTCCGAGGAAGTCTTCATAGGAGACGTATCCCGGAGGGAAGAACTTCTTGAAGCTGACATTGGATCCGGAGAGGGTCTCTTCAGAAGCGTTGAAACTCCATTCGGTGAATTCCTTTCCTCCGAGCGTGAACGGCTTCATGAAACGGAGGGAATTCTCCGTGAGGACATAGCGGACGGTCTGGAGGGAATCTCCTTCAGCACCTTTCTCGCCGATACTCATGGAGCGGGTTCCGGAATCGAGGAAGCCCTCGTATTCCTTGCCGTCGATTGTTGCGGCGGCGGCGGGGAAGGCGAAGCTCTTCTCAAAAGTGGAAATGGCCTTGAGATATTCTACGGCATCTTTTTTCAGGGGCCGCAGGGTGCAGGTGTTGCGGGAGCGTTTCCCGACCATCACAATCTCCTTGGTCGCCTGGTCGAAGGACCGGATTTCGAACTCAAAGTCTCCGCCCATGGCCTGGTAGCGGCGGGATGAGGGCGTGGCATACATGTGCATGATCGAGTTGTAGGTGTCGAAGGAAAGTACGGCACCGTCGTCGGTCTTGAGGTTGTAGGTCGATGTCTCAGACTCGTCAGGGTCGCTTTCGTGGCGGACCGTAACGTTCTGGTCGGTGAATTTGAGGGCGTAGGTCGTTCCGGCGTAAGCGGATCCGGGATAGTAATCCAGGGTCCAGCCGTTTTCTTCGGCCGTGAACGCGCTGCGGATGCTCTCCAGGAAGGAGGTCATCCTCGCCGCGGAGGACTCTTCGAACACTTCCGGTTCGAATGTCTGGCAGGCGGGAACCATAAGGAGAACGGCCACAAGGGCAATAAGTGTCTTTTTCATATTGTTCATCTCCTCAAAATCAAAGTTCAACCGTATTTAGATCCACCCTTCCTGAAACGACGTCGTTCATACGGCGGCCGATGATATCGCGGAGCTTGTCGATATCGATGTCCCAGCTGTCGTTCATGTAGTTGCGGACGATGTCAATCTTGCTCTCAATCAGCGTCGCACCGTTGGGGGCGGAAGGATTGCTCTCACGCACATTGGCGGTTTCGCTGTCTGCCGCGGCAATCTGCTCGGCCCACCACTCGGCAGTGTGGGTGACGTATTCCGAAAGCAGTTCGGCAAAGTCCTCACGGGGTTCGCTCTGGGCATATGCGGTAATGTAACCGCGGCCGCGCCAGTACTCGTCCGTATCGAAGCAGGCGTCCGAAACGTAAGTTGAAGGGGTTACCTGCTTGAATGCATCCGCAAACTCTTTGTTCTGGTTGAGGATGTGGGTGAACTCGTGGTGGATCGTCTTGATATAGTAGTAATTCAGTTTGTCGCCAAGCTCGTCGCCTTCGTAATTCTCGAAGTACAGCGGAAGGTCGTTCACGCCGGCCAGCATGATTTTCTTTCCCGCCTCGGCGGTTCCGAGTACGAAACTGCCGTTATTGCGGTACTCCCATGCCCCGATCAGGAAGAACATCTTCGGGAAGTATCCCCTGGTGAAGTCCACGCCGGCGATTTCATCGTAGGTGTCGATGCAGAGGTACTTTACGAGGTGGGCATAGATAATCGCCGCCTCATACTTTGCGGGTACGGTATAATATCCCATATCCGACTCGTTGAGCGCATAGCGGTACTTGAATTCGATGTTGTACGGCTTGAGGTAGTTGGCCTCGAGCCAGCGGTCGAAGTCGTTCATCGTCAGCGGGGAATCCACGATGACGCTCTTCTCTTTGAGCGGATCTTCCTGGGCGCAGGAAGCTGCTGCAAAGCAAAGGGAAACGACTGCTATGATGTATAGAAATCTTTTCATCTTGTATTCTCCTTTTTACTTGTTACGAGGGTTTCCTTCGAGACCGGCCTCAATCACGTCCGCAGGAAGCTGCATTGCGCGACGGGGGTCATCTTTGGTGAGGATGTCCACCTGTCCGTCGAGAAGCTTGAATCCGGCGTCATACTGTCCTGCGGAAGGGTCCGGCTGGAGAGTTCGGCGGGTAATTTCAATACCGTAACGCTTGATATCCAGCCAGCGGAGTCCCTGTGCGACCTCGTCGATTCTCTTGAATCCGAGGCAGCACTGGAGCATGGCCTCCATCACGCCGCCTTCCTCCCCGATGTAGAACGAGGGGTTGAGGTGCTTCTTGATGGTCGGCACATCCTTGGTCCAGTAGTCAACGCCGTTATAGAAGGTCTGGATATACTCCGGAGTAAGGGTGCCGGAGAAATTCGCCGTTTTGATGATGTTGTGGACCCAGATGTCGAGGTCTGCAGCCGCTTCGTCGAACTTCCTCTGCATCACCCTGGCCTCGGCCCTCGTGAGGATGGTCTCATCCGTTGTGAATGCGGGATAGACCGCATGGGCGTAGCCAATCCGGGCGACAGGATCGGTATACTCGAAGAGGTACGGAATCTTCCAGAAGGCAATCTGGTCGAAGGTACTTCCGCTGTACCATACCGGCGGATCCCAGAACCATCCGCTCACGTTACGCCATCCGCTCGAAGTGTTGCCCCAGATGTTAAGGGCGTAGGACACCTCTGTGAAAGAGAGGAAGGAGTTGTGGGAGTACTTGGTAAGTCCGGGATATCCGAAATAGTATCCGAACTGGGTATACCCGGTGAGCATCAGCAGGTTGGCGTCGTAATTGCTCTTGATAAAATCATTCGAAAGCACCTCGCGGTCGTGTTCCATGGTGCTCCGCTCCTGCCAGTTGCGAAGAACCTGGGCCGGCTGGGCGCCGAGGCAGCGCGTGGCATAGTATTCGGCCTGCTCCCACTTTTCATAGAACAGGTAGAAACGGGCGGCGAAGGCATAGGCGGCGCCGGTGTTGAAGTGGTACTTTGGGATCTTGTAGTAGCTGTCGCTGACGTACTTGAGGGCGATCTGGAGGTCGGCGTCGATCTTCTCGTAGACTTCCTTTACGGTGCCCCTCTCATACTGGGGATTCAGTTCCGTTTCAACCCCTTCCATGTACGGGACGCCGAGATCTTTGTCGGAAGTCTCCGCGTTGTAGTTGAGGCAGAAGAAATTGACCAGCATGAAGTGGTTGAAGGCACGGCAAAGGAGGGCCTCGGCCATCTCGGGACCCAGTCCCGCGTCGGAGACCATCTCCGGGTTGAGCTTTTCCTCGCAGCCGGCGAGGGTCTGGACAGCCAGGAGGGCCTGGTTCGCGTGGGCGATGGCCTCATATGATCCGCCCCAGAAGTACTTCGGGCAGTCGTTGGTAATTTCGGTTACATCTTCCCACCTGTAGCACTGATCCACAAAGCGGGTAGTTCCCGGATTGTCGTCCCCGATATTGTCGACATTGTCGGACATGTATTCGCTGAACATCAGGTAGGTGTTGTTCGGGTAAGCGGATACGAGGAGTGCGCGGATCTTCTCCTGGGAGTCGATCTCGGCACGGTTGTCAGGCATCTTGTCGAGGAAGTCGTCGCAAGAGGAGAGAAGTCCCGCTGCGGCAATGGTCGCTGCAAAAATATACAGTTTATTCATTTTCATAATCATTTCCTCCTTTGGTATCAAAGCCCGATTCTGAGCGTGAACGTAAACTGTTTGGCAAGGGGAACCGCGACGCCGCCGGTGTTGAAGAACTCAGGATCCTGTCCGTTGAGCTTGGAGTCGGCATAGAGCAGGAAGAGGTTGGTCGCCTGGAGTTTCATGCCGAGGGTGTTGACTCCGAGTTTCTTCGAAAATGCTGCCGGGAAGTCGTAGTTGAGGGAGAGTTCCTTGAGACGGATGAAATCACCCCGTGCGATACGCGCGTCCGAATAGTTGTACGCGTTGTAGGCATAGCTGAGGTATGCTCCGGAAGAGGAGTAGACCCGGTTCTGCCAGCGGCTTGCAATGACCGGAATATCGGTCTTCGCCTCGTCGCCGGGGACCGTCCAGCGGTTCTTGAATTCACGGGGCATCGAGTCGAGGTCGTCGTAGGAGCTGCGGAATACAGGATCCAGACGGATTACATTGCCGAAGGAATAGGTGAGGTAAACGTTCAGCGTGAAGCCCTTCCATGTGAAAACGTTTCCGAAGGAACCGACGTCTGTCGGGTCCACGCTGCCGGAGTAGGCGAGGTTCTTGATGCACTCTTCGTCCCTTTCCTGGAAGTAGACCTCGGAGATTGTCTTGACGCCCTGCTCGTTGATAACGGTAGGGAGACCCTCTTCGTTGAGTCCGTCGAACTTATAGGAGAAGAGACTCCGGACGGGATACCCTTCGAGGGCAAAACCGGTTCCGGCGATGAGGTCGAACACACGTGCCTGGCTCTGCAGGTCGGTCACCTTGTTCTTGGAGTGGGAGTAGATGAAGTTCGAGGTCCATGTGAAGTTCTTCTCCGTGATGTTCCGGGTGGTGAGGGAGAGTTCAAAACCGTTCGATGCCATCGAGGCGACGTTTCCGAGCTTGTCCGGGAAACCGCCGATACCCTGGGTCGTGATGGGACCAATAAGGTCGTAGTTGTTTCTCTTGTAAACATCCGCGACGATATTGACACGGTTGTCATAGAGTCCCAGTTCAGCCCCGAAGTTGAGCTCATGCTTCTTCTCGTAGGTCAGGGAGCCGTTCGCGATATCGGAGATGTAGAGGGCGGATTCCTTGTCGTCCGCGAAGGGACGCCAGGGGTTGGTCGCGCCGATGACGACATTGGCGTTCGTTACGCTCGGACGGTCGCCCGTCAGGGAGTAGGAACCCTTGAAGCTGAGGTGGGTGATGGTGGGATAGAGACCCTTCATCCAGTCTTCCTCGTGGGCGTTCCATGCCGCGGATATGTTCCATGTCGGGAGCCAGCGTGCCGTACGGGCCTTGCCGAGGCCGTTGGTACCCTCGTAACGGTAGGTCCCGTTGAGGGTGTACTTGCCCTGGTATGAATATGTTCCGTTGGCGAAGAAGGCCACGCTGCGGCTGCATGTGTTGGTCATGGAGAAGTACTGGGTATTCTCCTCTGCACCTTTCTTGAACACGCGGTAGTCGTAGCTCGGAATCTCGCCGAAGTCGTACTGCATGCCCCAGCCGCGGAACCAGATGCCGTGGCGCTCGATGTTGTTCACCTCAGTACCGCCGAAGAGCGAGACGATATGGTCACGTCCAAATGTATTGTTGTACTGGGCGGTGGCCCTGAGGTCCCAGCTGTTCATGCTGTTGTCCGTACGGTCGTAGATACCGCCTTCAGGGAGTACGGAAATCGGAAGGGCGTATGCGTTGTCCGGGTCGGTGTAGAGGAAGGGGTTGGCGTCGCGGATCGCCGCGGTGCTCATCTCCCTGTACGCGAGGGCCTGGTTGGCGTTGTCCCTGACATAGTGCTCCTGCGAGGTGGTAGTCGCCTTGTAAGCAGCCAGACCGCTGATTTCGAGGGTCTTGAACGGCTTGTAGCGAAGTTCTCCCTGGATGCGGATGTCCGTCACCGCAAGGTCGATGTAGTTGTTGTCGAGCTCGTGGATGATGTTGAACTTGGCGTAGTTGCGGGTGTAGAACACGTCAGGGTCGAGGGCGCGGGAAGTATTCAGCGCGTAGGAGTAAGGGTTGATGTCGAAGTCGCGCTTGACCTCGCCGGATACCATGTCGGTTTCGCTGTTGATTGTACCGGGAGCGCGCTGCTTACGGTACGAGGCGTTGCTGATCAGGTTCGCGGTAAGCTTGTCGGAGAGCCGGTAGCTTACGTTGAGGTTTCCGGTATAACGGTTGACGCTGCTCTGCTTGGTCCAGCCCGGATCGTCGAGTACGGAGAGGGAGGCGTAGTAGGTTCCCTTCTCGGTACCGCCGGAGGCGCTGACGGAGTGGTTGTGCTGGATGCTGTTGTTGAACAGGATGTCGAACCAGTCGGTGTTCCTGTACTCCGCAGCCCTCAGGTAGGCGTTTCTGGCGGCCTCGGTATTGGCGAGGCCGAAGGTGCCGTTGGTCGCGTCGTACTGGGTAATGAGCTGGTACATCTTTCCGTAGATACCGCTGTTGGAGGCGTTGGCCGTCTCGGCGTAGTTGAGGTATCCCTTCTGCTGAAGCTCCTGGTAGATTTCCATCTGGTCCTGGGAGTTCATGATGTTGAAGGTGCTGTAGGAGGGTTTCAGCCGGTAGGTATATTCACCGGTGTAGCTGATACGGCTCTGACCTGCCTTACCTTTCTTCGTCGTGACGACTATAACGCCGGCCATTGCGCGCGCGCCGTATATAGAGGTCGCAGAACCATCCTTGAGGATGTCGAAGGATTCGATATCGTCGGAGTTCAGTCCGGCGATGGCGGATGAAATCAGGGTATTGGCGTCACCTGACGACAGGTCGTCGGCCGAGACGTTGACGACATCTTCCATGATGACTCCGTCAACGACCCAGAGGGGTTTGGACGAACCGTAGATTGAGGTTGCGCCACGGACGCGGATCTTCGGCGCCGTTCCGAAAGTACCGGAAACGTTCTGCACCGAGACACCTGCGGCCCTTCCTTCAAGTGAACGGGAAATGTCGGCCATACCGCTGATCCTGGCTTCATCTGCATTCACCTTGACCACGGAACCGGTGTTCATACGCCGGTCGACCGTCTGCATACCGTTCACCACGGCTCCTTCCAGGACCTCGGAATCGTCCTCGAGGTAGACTTCCATTTTGGGAGCCACCGCCGCGCGGACGTCCTTCGCTCCGAGGAAGGAGAATATGAGATACTTTGCATTCGACGGGACGTTCAGCTCGAACCGTCCGTCAAGGTCGGTAATGGTGCCCGTCGAGGTCCCTTCAACCTGGACATAGGCGCCCACTACCGGACTCTTGTCGGACGCGAAGTACACGGTGCCCGTCACCTTCCGGTTCTGGGCACTCGTGATACTGAGCGACGCGAAGAGTACTAGTATCGAGAGTATGTATTTCAGATACTTCATATTACTCTGCTATTGCAACGTTCTTGTCTGTCTGTGCAATTTTGTTCATGGGTGTTGCCTTTGGAGCGGGCATGATCGCCTTTGTGCAGGACGGATTGACCTTCTCAGCCGAGTAGACCTTCCTTGTGGACTTCGCCCTTGCAGGAGTCCGGACTGCCTTCGCAGAAGTGCCGCCGGCAGCGTGCTTTCCGACTACGCCGTCGAAATACTGGGGAGTAGACCAGTTGCCACGACCCTTGTTGTCACCTTCTTCGGTGATGATCCAGGCATACTGGATACCGACATATTCGCCGTAAGTGCAGGTGCCGGGGACAAACACGAAGTTGCCGCTCTCCTTGAGATTGATGGTTACAATTCTGCCCGGAGTCTCGGACTCGAATAGATAGAATGGATATTCTCCTCCATCCTTGAAAGTTCCGGCTACAAGGTCCTGGCACGCTCCGTAGCTGTCGCTGGTCCATGTACTGAGTTTCTGGTCTTCAATATAGATGTTTCCGTTTTCGGAATCGTAGACTGCCTGGACAGGGTCATAGTATTCGCTGTCGGGGAGGCCGACGATGGAATAAGTGGCGTTGTCAGTGTTTGCTGTAATAGTCCAGGTATTGTCTCCGAGGGTCCATGTGCCGACAAAGTCGGTGTAGGCCGCTTTCACGACAGGCGTGTCGTCGGTTTCGGGGACGTACTTTTCAATTGTTGCGGGCAGGGCGGGGAATGTAGAAGGATAATTACCTCTGTGGTAGTTCGCGCTTCCTTCTTCGACAATTACCCATGCCTGACGCATACCGGTGTACTGTCCGAAAGGACATGTTCCTCCGACAAGACGGATTATGCCGGTGTCGTAAAGGGTTGCAGTGAAAACCTTTGCCGGCTCATCATTGTAACTGGAGCTGTTGAAGTACCAATATCCATAATTCGTTGTGCCCTGGGTAAAGACACCTTCAAACACGTATATGCAGGCGCCATAAGTACTATGGGTGTAAGTCGCAATCTGCTGATCCATGACATAGAAGGTTCCGTTATCGTAAACACCCGTTACGGGAGCGTCAGTATAGTTTTCAGCCAACCCGGTGATTGAGTATGTATTCTCGCTTGCGTCTTTTTCGGAAATGGTTATAATCGAGTTTTCAAGTTTCCACTGTCCGATAAAGTCTTCATACTTTGCGTCGACTGCATTGGGGGCCTTCTCAATCTCGGTGACGGGCAGGGTAATGGCAGTACCGTAAGTATTGCCCCTTCCGGCGTTGGTTCCGGTCTGGATGATCCACTGGAACTGGAAGGCGGTAAACTTGCCATAGTCGCAGTAGCCGGGACGGAATTCGTAGCTTTCATCCGGGTACTTCACGAAGCTGAATACCACGCAGGAGTCTCCGTTGACAGGATAGTTGCGATAGGTGCTGGTTCCGGAGGCGAATACGCCGCTGAAGTAATCCTTAAGCTCTCCGTAGCCGTTGCCGGAAGGATCGTCATAAGTAGAGAGAACCTGTTCGGAAACAGTCAGGCGGCCGAGTTCGGAGTCGTAGTCGGCTTTCACGAGAGTGTTGCCGCCGCGGGAAGCAAGGGACGAGGAACCGGGGATTCCTTCAATATTATAGGTCTTGCCTTTATCTTTCTCTGTAATCGTCCACTCTGTGCCGTTAACAAACCAGGCGCCGAGATAATCCTCGTATGCGAGTTTCAGGGCCGGATCGACCTTGTCGTATTCGAAGGCGGAGTACTTGCCGTTTACGCGGCCGAGGGTGTCGATACCGACGGCGACAAGGTAAGTCTTGCCATAGTCGAATTCTTCGAAATTCTCGGTTGCCGTGTCATTGTACGTGTATTGAGCCAGGACCTCGTCGAAGGTCCTGCTGCGGCGATAGTAGGTGGCGTAGTACTGGATATCGTCTGCGAGATCCAGTGCCTTGCTGAGGGCGACGTCATTGACCGAAGCGCCGTCGGGAATCTCTTTTTCATTGACGGTAAGAAGAGCATAGTAGCCGTCAGTAAGGGGAGAAGCTACGGTGTTCTTTACCTGCTCGGGGTAGTCTGCGTCGCCGGAGTCGCCTTCGTGACTGACAGTCCAGGAGGGTTCAACCGCAATCTCGACCTCCTTGATTTCCGTAGGGATGACGCTGAAAGTATAGGTAGCGACGGTGGAACCGGTGATACGGCTCTTGCCCCAGCCCTTGAAGGAAACGAGCTTGCCGAGGTAGCTGTCGATGTTGAGCTCGTCCACAGGGGCTTCAAGAACGAACTTGAATCCGCTGTAAACTGCGCTGTTGAAGATATAGTCGTCGCCGGACTTGGTGATTGTACCGTTCGTTGCGGTTACGAAATACTGGAAGCTGGTATACCTGAAATACCTGTAGGCCGCCTTCTCGTCGATTACGACTGGAGTTGCGCCGTCAACCGTTTCGGCCTTTGCTCCGTCAAGGTACGCGAGTCCGAGGTCGTCGGTCTTCTTGGTACCGCCGGTGATGTTGACCACGGTGCCGGCAGTAAGGGTGGTGTCGGCGACATATGTATAGTCGGTACCGTCGGTAACGATGGTGCTTACCTTCGAAGCGGCTACCACGGTGACGTTGAAGAGGTTCGCAGGGGTGTTGTCCGCGAGCTCAACGACGGAAGCGATGCTGGTCGTAACGGTCGGATTCGGGTATTGGAAGACCTCGATGTCCTTGATGGAGTTACCCTCGGCGTCGACAACCTGGACGGTCGCGCTGCGGTATGCGCCGGTCTCGTTGGGCGCTACGGTAATGGTGTACTTGTCGGTGTGGACCGCCTTCGTCTCGGCGTAGGAAATCCATGACTTGGCCTCGTCGGGAATCACGATGGAGTAGTCGAGGTTGGTCGTGACTTCGAGAGCCATGTCACCACCGTCGGAGGTGATATCCTGGGTCTCGATGACAGCCGAGAGCTGGCCGCCTTCGAACTTGAGGGTGCGGATGTCGGTCTTGCCTTTGTGGTTGGCGGCATAGACGGTAACCTTACCGTTGCTGTCATCGGTATTGGTGACGTTGATGACACCGGAGGCGTTGTCGGCAGCGACAACTTCGGCATCCCAGCCGGCGCTGACGCCGATGACGTCGACATCGACTTCGTCGGTAGCGGTGACGCCGCTGACGGTGTAGGCGAAGGCCTGGGTTTCACCCTTCTTGACACCGTTGTTCTCGCCGATGGTGACGGTCAGCGTGAAGGTCTTCTCCTTCGGGATTTCGACCCGTGTCGCACCTACATATAATACAATGTAATCCTCGGTCTCCTCGTCGGGGGCAAGGTAGGCGGTGTAGTCGGTGCTGCTGGTAAGCCCGAGGGTTTTCCAGGTCTCGCCGCCGTCGTAAGAGATAATCCAGTGGCCGTCCATGATGCCGAACTGGGGCGTCAGGCCGTCGGTACCGTCGTTTCCGGTTACAGGAATCGGATTTCCGTCACCATCGAGGAGAACCTCTCCGTTGACAGTCCAGACATAAACGCCTTCGAGGAGGGTGATGCTGATGACCGGAGTTTCTCCGTCCTTTCCATCGGTACCGTCTTTACCGTCGGTACCGTCCTTTCCGTCGGTGCCATCTTTACCATCGACACCGTCTTTTCCGTCCTTTCCGTCCTTTCCGTCGATTCCGTCTACGCCGTCCTCTCCGTTCTTTCCGTCCTTACCGTTCTGGATGGTTGCGGAAGTTCCGTCGGAGAACTTGATTTCGTAACCGTTTTCTTTCTCAACGACGGCAGTCACAAAGACATTGTCATTGTTGATTGCATTTACGAGGTTTCTCAGACCGGGAATGGTAACGTCGTTCAGTTCCCGGACCTTGTCCTCGAGGGCAGTCACCCGGCTGTCGATTCCGTCGATCCGATCGTTGATCTCATCGAGTTCGCTCGCAGGGGTGCAGTACACGGCTGTCAAAACTACAGCAGCAGCCGTGAAAATAGTCCTTAGAGATGCTTTCATAATTGTGTATAATTAGATGTTCAGAATTCAAGGTTTTACAATACTGACTAATTGGTGCGAAAGTTCGTAAAAAATTTTTTTAATAACAAATCCTAATCTCACCTGTTTTACTGAAAGAAAAGCGCTGATAACGGCTTTTCGGGTGTTCTGATTTTTCTCTTTTTGAGAAACTTATTGAAATTTTTAAGAGTAAGGCGTAGATTTACGTGAATTTTTCAACAAATTGTACAATTAACGTTTAAAAGTGCGTAAAAGGCTTGTTTATGTCGAATATTATTTATACATTTGTATAATTAATACAAGACACGGACACCATGGCAAGACCAACGCGCGAGGACAGCATC
>JAFSSE010000041.1 GCA_017445755.1 Bacteroidales bacterium
AGGAAGGCCCGCTCACCGGCTCCTACGCCCGTGACATCCGCGTCTATGTCTATGACGGTAAGATGCACCCTGTGGACTCCAAGGAAATCGCCTTCATCATCGCCGGCCGTAACGCCTTCAAGGAGGCCTTCCGCAACGCCGGTCCGAAGATCCTCGAGCCGATTTACAATGTCGATATCATCACTCCGAACGACTATGTCGGACCTTGCATGAGCGACCTGAACACCCGTCGCGGCATGATCATGAACCAGGATATGGACAAGGGCTTCACGGTCCTCCATGCCCGCGTTCCGCTCGCAGAGCTTTACCGCTACTCGACCGTACTCAGCTCCCTGACCGGTGGCAGCGCGACTTTCCAGATGAAATTCGCCGAATACCAGCAGGTTCCCGCCGACGTACAGTCCAAGCTCCTCGCCGAGTACGCCGCACAGGAAGAAGAAGAGGATTAACTCTTCACTCTGTCTTAAAAAATCCCGTGCGGCTCTCCCGCGCGGGAATTTTTTTAGGTATATTTGCACCCATAGGATTATTTGTATATGAAAAAGCTCCTCTCTCTGGCCGTCGCGGCCCTGATCTTCGTCCCGGCAATTGCCGACGAAGGAATGTGGCTGCTGCCGCTCCTTAACAAAATGAACAAGAAAGATCTCGCCGCAGCCGGCTGCAAACTGACCCCGGAAGAGATTTACAACATCAACAATACCTCCCTGAAGGACGCGATTGTCCAGTTCGGGGGCGGCTGCACCGGGGAAATCATCTCCGGCGAAGGGCTCATAGTTACCAACCACCACTGCGGTTACAGCTCAATCCAGCGGCTCTCCACCCCTGAGCACAATTATCTGATGGACGGATTCTGGGCCATCAGAAGGGACATGGAAATACCCTGCCCGGGTCTTTCCGTGACCTTCCTCGTGGAGATGAAGGATATCACCCAGCCGCTCGAAAAGGCGGAAAAGAAGGGCCAGGTGGAAGAAAAGCTGAAGGAGCTTACCTCGGCCGCCAGGGACGCGAATCCTGACTGCGAGGTCCTGACCCAGACCTTCTACAATGACAATGTTACCTATCTCATTGTCTATAAGGTCTATAACGATGTCCGCTTCGTCGGGGCCCCTCCGGCATCCATCGGTAAGTTCGGCGGAGAAACGGACAACTGGATGTGGCCCCGCCACACCGGCGATTTCTCTATGTTCCGGGTTTACATGGCCCCCGACGGATCCCCGGCAGAATATTCGGAGGACAATGTGCCGCTCCAGCCGAAAAACCACCTCAAAATCTCCCTCAAGGGGGTCCATGAGAATGATTATACGATGATTATGGGTTATCCGGGAAGGACCCAGCGCTTCCAGACGGCCGCCCAGCTCGAGGACATGGTCGCCCAGAACCGGATCCGCATCGACGCCCGCACCGTCCGCCAGAACCTGATGTGGGAGGCGATGTGCGCCGATCCGAAGGTCCAGCTCGAGTATGCCTCTAAATATGCATCCTCGGCAAACGGCTGGAAGAAGTGGCAGGGAATGGAACTCGCCTTCAAAAAGCTCGGTATCGTAGCGCGCGAAAAAGAAAAGGAAGAGCGGTTCATGGAGTGGGTCGCAAAGAAACCGAAACGGCAGGAGCAATACGGCTCCGCCCTCGGGGAAATCTCTGAGGCCGTCGAAAAGGCCAGGGAGCCGATGGCTGCATATACCCTCCTTGTGGAAGCCCCGTACGGGATTGAGCTTGTAGGATTCGTTGGAAGATTCTTCAGGGGCGTTTCGAAAAAGCAGCAGGAGGGGGAATGCAGCGACGAGGAGGCCTTTGCCGCAGGAGTAAATGCCGTCAAGGGGCTGTACCGTGACTATGAACCCACCCTTGACAGGAAAGAGGCGGTCGCCCTCCTGGAATTCTACCGCGAAAGGGCGGACGAACGCTTTGCTCTGGATTCCCTCGGAAACGGATTCGAGGACTTCGAAACACTTGATATTGAGCGCTATGCTTCCTGGCTCTTCGAGGAGAGCGCCTTTACCTCCCTTGAAAAGCTCACCGCGGCAGGGAGCGTTGAAAAGGTCAGCGCCGACCCCGCCGCCGTCCTCCAGGATGCAATTATCTCGAAGATTGCCGGGCTCTATCCTGCCATCATGGGCCCGCAGGAGCTCCTCCAGAAGGGAAGCAAGGCCTTTACGGCAGGGCTCATGGAATGGGAAAAAGGGCAGCCGAGCTACCCTGACGCCAATTTCACGATGCGCCTCACCTACGGCCATGTGCTCCCTTATTCCCCGAAGGACGCCGTCCTCTACAGGTACTATACGACCCTTACCGGGGTCATGGAAAAGGAAGATCCGACAAACCCCGAGTTCATCGTGCCCGAGAAGCTTAAGGAGCTCTACGGCAGCAGGGACTTCGGCCGCTACGCCGAGGACGGAATGATAAGGACCTGCTTCCTTACCAATAACGACATCACCGGAGGAAACAGCGGCTCGCCCGTTCTCAACGCAAATGGAGAGCTTATCGGTCTCGCCTTCGACGGGAACTGGGAGTCGATGAGTTCGGACGTCATGTTCGAGCCGGATCTCCAGAGGTGTATCTGCGTAGATATCCGCTACGTGCTCTTCCTCGTGGAGAAGCTTGGCGGGGCGAAGAATATAATTGACGAACTTGATTTTGCATATTAATGGACAGGTCTGAAATACTTTCCGTCCTGGAGACGGTTGTCCATCCTGCGCAGGGTGAAAAATCCATTGTGGAGCTCGGAATGGTCGATTCTGTAAATATCGACGAGGGGCGGATCACCGTCACTCTGGCCTTTCCGAAAAAACCGGATCCGCTGAAAAATTACCTCGCCGGGGCCGCCCGGGCTGCGATTTACCGGCTGGCTCCCGGCGGCACCGAGGTGGAGGTTAAAACCATTGTAAAAGAAACCGAGCCCCGTTCCGACAAGAAGGGCGTGAATGAGCTCGGGCTCGACCAGATTGCCGAGGTCCGCCATATCATCGGAATCGCTTCCGGAAAGGGCGGGGTCGGGAAATCCACCGTCGCCGTCAATCTCGCCGTCGCCCTTGCGCGGCTCGGGTACAGGGTCGGCCTCGCGGATGCGGATGTCTATGGACCTTCCGTCCCGATGATGACAGGAACCGAAGGCCAGGTGCCCGAGGCCTATGAATCAGAAGGGAAGGAACTGATGGTCCCTATCGAGAAATTCGGGGTCAAATGGATGTCCATCGGGTATTTCGCCCAGAGCGGACAGGCCCTCATCTGGCGGGGGCCCATGGCCTGCAGCGCGCTGAAACAGATGATTCTCCAGGTCGAGTGGGGTCCCCTTGACTTTCTTCTTATCGACATGCCCCCGGGAACGGGAGATATCCATATCTCCCTGGTCCAGGACATTCCGATGGAAGGAGCCATCATTGTCACAACCCCCCAGAGCGTCGCCCTCGCCGATGTCATCAAGGGGGTGGACATGTTCCGGAACAAGAACATCGACCGGCCGATCTTCGGTATTGTCGAAAACATGGCCTGGTTTACACCGGAGGAACTACCTGAGAATAAGTACTATATCTTCGGACGCGACGGCGGCGCGAAGATGGCCGCGGAGCTGGGGCTTCCCCTTCTCGGAGAGATTCCGCTCGTTCAGAGCATCCGCGAAAGCGGTGATGACGGCACCCCCGCGGCGCTTTCTTCCCGCCCCGACGGGGTCGCCTTCGTGAACCTCGCCACCCGGCTGGTATCCAGTATCTAGTCTCTGTTGTCTAGTGTCAACCTACCCTGTTACGGGTAGGTTGGCTTATATAAGCCCTTGCACAAGGGCTTTTTTTATCACCTCGACCATCGTGGAGGCGTCGAACTTCGCGCGTATTCTCTTCCGGTACCATTTGATGGTGGGAACGCTAAGGCACAGCTCCTCCGCTATCTGGGGGCTTGTCTTTCCCTCGGAGATAAGGACCAGGACAAGCTTCTCTTTCGTGCTCAGACGAATCCTTTCCTGCTCCATGGCTAATCCTCCCATGCGTGTCTCACCAGCGGACAGTCATAAAGCAGATGAGGCATCGCCGCATAGTTGATTATCAAACCATTGAGGGTTGCGGCCATCGACTTGGCGCTTGCCCAGGAGGAGGTCTTTTTCACGGCGGGGCTCATGCCTTCCAATTCAGCGTCCAATTCTGCAACGCGCAGTGCCGCCGTGCCCTCTTTTTCGTCGAAACGCCTGAGGGTGGAAAGCCACCTTTGAAGCTGCTGCTTGTTCCACCTGTCGATAATCTCATTCTGCCCTCGCCGGCTTTCTTTTCCCTGGGATTTACTCTCCAGAACATTCACCTGGTGGCATTCCTGCGAGCGGGGCCAGGATGAAACAATCTGCTTCTTGAGTTTATAGAGGGCACCCGCAAGGGTGTTCTCGTCAATTGCGGCCTTCCCGCCGAGCAGGAGGCTCTGCAGCGAAGAGACTCCGGATGAAAGTTGCGAGAGCGCTCCCTCGAACTGCTTTTCATAGATTTCGCTCAGTCTTACTGCGATGGTGTCGCAACGCGCATCGGTTCCACTCCCCTGGACTGACTGCTCCGAAAGGTCATTTTGCCGGGCCATATAGACGCTGCACATTTCATTTACCGCCTTTTCGTAGTCGGCAAGACGGGCCATGTATGCTTCCAGTCCTTCTTTGTTTGACAGCTCGGCGTCAGTGGCCCATGCCGGCCTCCCGCCTATGGCCTGAGAGTAGCTCTTGAAAGAAAACGAGCTCTTCTCAAGGTCTGGAGCGAAATAACCGCTGCCGGAATTGGCATCCAGAAGGCCTTCGGCGTAGCCGCTTGCGGAAACCGCCCCTGTGTTGAATGAAGCCGCCGCCGATTTATCGACCCCAAGGGCGTCTCCTACCTTTTTGGAAACAGTCTGCTCGACTTTCTGGCCAAGCTTCTTCTCCGCTGCATCTACGGCTTTCTGCCCAAGCTTCTTAAGCAGGGCTCCCTGCGCAGAAGCCGTCGCGCACGAGAGCAGCAAAGAGAGCACAATAATTACATACTTTCTCATATATGGTATCGGTTAGAGTTTATTCTTATATTGCAAAGTTCGTCAATCGAAAGTCGAAAAACACCATCCCAAAGGATAGAAACCACTATCCCAAAGGATAGATTTTCAACCCTTTTGGGGAGATTTGGAAGGAAATGACTATCTTCGCTTTCATGAAAAGGTTTTTTCTAATCATAGTTGTTTTCATCGCGTGCGCAACATCCGCGAGAGCCGAATACACGGACCACAGGGGCCGGAATATCGACTCCCTTGAAAGGGTCGCGGCCATGTGGACTGGCGGAAAGGACGCCTTCGCCGGCGAGGAGGAGAGTTCGGGGCTTGTATATGCATACCACGGGCTGATGCAGGGCTACCGCAACATCAACGGGGAGCGCTCCATGTATTTCGCCCGAAAGGAGTATGACCTTGCAAAGCGCTGGAACTGGCTTTCCAGGATGGTGGACGGACTCGAGGGCATAGGTATCATCCACTACGGCAAGGAGAGTTATGACAGCGCCCTCGTCTATCTTTTCAGGGCTCTTGAGGTCACGGACAGGATGGCCGCGGGGGAAACCTCCTTTACCAGTGATGAACACTATCCGGAGAGCACGGTCGATGACAATTACTCCGGGCTCTACGGGGCCATCGGCAATGTCTACAATATGATGGGCGACATCCCTACCGCCATGGATTACTATCAGAAGGCGGGGGAGATATTCGAAAAATACGGCTGGAACGAGAGCAATTCGGTGCTGTGGTACAACCTCGGCGAGACATGGTTCGACGATGGGGACCTCGACAAGGCAAAGGAGTGTTATGAAAAGGCCCTCGAATACGGGCGCATTGCTTCGGATTCCCTGAAGATCAGCGATGCCCTGAAGGGGCTCGGCGGGGTGTACCTCAAAAAGGGAAAGACCGGAAAGGCCCTGAGGTGTCTGGAGGAGGCGGACAAGTATTATTCCGTTCATGCTGACCAGGAGTTCGTGAGCGGACTTGAGAATCTGGATTTTATCCGGCAGGTGCTCACGGTCCAGAAGCGCAGCCGGACCTGGATTGCCGCCGTGGCGGCCGCCCTTGCGCTGGTGATGCTGCTTTTAATGCTTATCGTCATGAGGATAAGGCGTCTGCAAAAGGAGAACGAAGGAGCGGAAGCGGTTATCAATGAGGCCCTTGGAGAGATTGTCCCCGAAGAGGGGGAACCCTTCCTTTCCGAGCGGGAGGAGGAAATCCTCTCCCTTATCGCCTCCGGCCTCACCAGCCCCCAGATTGCCGACAAGGTCTATCTCAGCCCCGCCACCATAAAGTGGTACCGTAAGAAACTCCTCATTAAATTCGAGGCGGCCAATACCGCCGAACTTATCTCCAAGGCCAAGGAAAAAGGGCTCGTATAAGTTTCCCCGACCCCTAAAACCATCCCAAAGGATAGTAAAGTCTATTCTTTAGGATGGTTTTTTTGTGCCCGCTGTTCTGTTACTTTGCAGTTAGGAAAACTTAAATCAACTAAAGAAAACCATGACTGTGATTAAAAAAGGTGAATACCTCGCACCGGAAGTCGAGGTGGTGGAAATCTCCCCGAGAGAATGTGTCATGCTCATTGGCAGCCCCAATGAAGCAATACTCGACAGCGGCAACGTTTATGGGGACGATGCGTTTATTTAAACGGAGGAGGTAGTTATGAAAAAGTATTTTTCCTTTCTTGTGCTTTTAACTGCGTTCGCTGCGTGCGATAAAGCCGAACAGTTTGAGATTGATGATCCTGCCCCGGCTACATCTTCCGACATCGTTTTCAAAGCAAGCATCGAGGAACCGCAGTTGACTAAAACTACTCTCTCTAACGACGGAGAAGGGGGATATAACATACTTTGGGCGGCGACGGACAGAATCGGTATCAAGTGCCCGTCCAGATATAGCATGTACAGACCTTCCGAAGAGGCAGCTACCTCAAGTTTGATTTATGTTACCGGATTAGATGGAGGCGTTACAGGATATCCTGTGGAGGCATATTACCCAAGCACCCTTTATACAAAAGGAGCAGGGGTCGCTTCCCTTCCTATAGAGCGTTCCGTTACCAACGGAGTCCTTACAGAATTCCCGATGTATGCATACTCCTCTGATGAGAACCTCAGTTTCAAGAACTTGTGTGGTGTGCTGCGCCTTCAACTTAGCGGAACCGGAGATGCCCAAATAGGGACAATCGTCATATCTGCAGATGAAGCTCTGTCAGGAGTATTCACACCTGAGGCCGACGGAGGGGCTTACAAGGCAGTGGCAACTGGACTCAACAAGCTGACAGTTAACCTCTCGGGCTCGGCCAGGACTATTTCCGAGGGCTGTGACCTCTGGCTTCCTGTTCCAGCGGGTTCTTACACCAATCTGGCTATAAAGGTCTATAAGAGTGACAACACTTCCTATAGTCTCAAAACCGCAAAAAGCGCCATTGTGGTGCAGCGAAGCAGAATTACCACTATTAACCTGACCTCGCTCACCCTGGACACGCCGGTTGCGTCCCTTTCCGGAAACGGAACGGAAGACAATCCCTACACGCTTAAGAACGAAGCGGATATTGATCTTCTTCGTGAATTAATTGATATTGGCACCAGTTTCTCCGGTAAATACTTTGAGGTTCTGAATGATATTACAATCACAAAGCCGCACACTCCTCTGGGACCTTTGACTTGCAATACCTTCAACGGTGGCAACCGCGTGATTACCCTTTCCGGTGGGTTCGATATGTCTTCCAACCCTGCACACGCAGGATTTTTCTCCGAATTTTCCGGCAACTTGATTGATATGAACATTGCCGGTCCGGACGTAACCTTATCGGCCTATGAAACAACAAATATTGAGGCCTTCGGAGTATTGATTGGCTATTGGGGCACTAAGAGCGGAACGGTTTCGGGCTGTCATAACAGTATCAACATTTCCGTCACAACCAGTAATTCTTCCGGTCCGCTTGATGTCGGCGGTTTGCTGGGACGACATTACGGCACGCTGGAGAATTGCCATAATTCCGGAAATATAACGGTCACTTCAACAGTATTGAGGTCTGACTATTCTTGCGTTGGTGGTATAGTTGGCAGAAGCGGAGGAATTATAACAGCAAGTAACTCGGGGAATATCACCGCTAATAATATTCGCTACTGTGGAGGAATCTCCGGTAATGTAACCAGCGCCGGAAGCGGATACTATGTTGACAAATGCAATAATACCGGAAATATTGTGTCATCAACGCCGACTGGCAACTCTCAAGCAGATAACCGTGTCCGCACAGGGGGAATCACAGGATACAATAATCTGTATATCAGAAATTGCTATAACACTGGAGACGTAACAGCGTATGGCCCAGAAGTTTATTACCCCGGAAGCATAGCCGGAGGAATAGCAGGAGAAGCCGGCGGTTCAGCTTCAACAATCACGAACTGCTATAATCTTGGTGACATAACCGCTAAGGTCGGCCGAGAATTCACTGATGATGTGAATTACACTTGCAAGCCCTTGGCAGGAGGCATCAGCGGCCTGAACGGGACCGCAACAAATTGCTATAGCACCGGGGCGCTGATTACAATGCGCAGTTCCCGGACAGGAAGCGGCTGGAGCTATGGCCGCTGTGAGGGTGGCATTATAAGCATGATTAGTCATAGTGGTGTCTCCTATAAAGGTTCCATGGAGTATTGTTATTATCCCGATGCCACATTGGATGAGTCTTCATATGTCCTACGCGGCGTCGGGTTTAAGACGGCATCAAAAGCGAATGATTATTATGTAAACGGAACTTCCACTACCTATGGGGCTGACGGAACAAACAGCTCAGCATTCAATGCATCCACACTGGTTACTGGAGGTGCCAAATCTGCCGCAGTGACCATAAATGAGGTTGAGTATCCTGTGGGAACATCCATTCTTACCTTGCTGAATGCAGAGCGCGAAGTTCTTGGCACAAGCACATATCTTCCATGGAAAGCCGGAACCGGTGACCCGGCATATCCTGTATTCGACGAATAACCCCTAGTGTCAAGAGGCTGACCAAAAAGATTCTTCACTACGTTCAGAATGACAGCCTGATGTCATTCTGAGGCAGGTAAGGCCTGCCGAAGAATCTCTTTTTAGTCAGCCTCTTGGCTTTTATTTTCTGCGCTCGCGGGCGAAGAAGAGTAGGGAGAAAAGAAGCAGGAGGACGAGAAGAACTGAGGAGCCGCGGGATACTCTCTCGCCGATACGGTAGGAGGAGGGGACAAAGCGCATTACAAGGGCGTGGTCCCCTTCTGGCAGAAGGGCACCGCGGAGGGTCCAGTCGACCCGGATCGGGTCTTCCGAAAGCTCATCCCCAAGGGGTTTCCCGTCGAAGGAGATTATTTTCCAGCCGGGATACCATATTTCGCTGAATACCGCAAAGCGCTTAGAGGAGCAGGAGTAACTGTAGCTCAGCTCGTTAGGCGCATATGAGGTAAGTTCAATCCGGTCTTCGGAGGACGCTTTTCCGGAAGGGGCTTCAAGAAGGTCTGAATCCGAAGAGGAAAGGACCGCTTCACGGCTCAGGTCAACTTTTCCGAGAAGGGCGATTTCATCGTCCGGAGTCGGCGCCAGGACGAGCGAATCCACGAACCAGGCGGCTCCAAGGGCTCCACGGTTCACAAGGGGGGCATTCTCTCCGCCGACTATTATGTATTTGTTATTCAGCGCATTGAGTACAGGAGTCACTGGAAGGGACTCTTCCGCTTCAGCAACGGTCTTTGCTCCGGAAAGCGATTTATATATAGAATTGATTTCCGCAGAAAGGTAGCGGTCGATAAGGTCCTGATATCGCTGGAGTTTTGCCGGAGAGTAACCGCCGATATTCTTGTGGCGGTAGCTCGGAACCGAGGAGTTGAAAACGTTTACCGTAAGGTCCAGAACCCGGTACGAAGGGGCTGGATCCTGAAGAATCAGCCGGTCAACAGGACGCTCGGCAAAGGGCTTGGAAAAATCTTTCGGGGTTATGAAATCCGAAGAGTTAAGATACCTTTTACCGGTAGAGAACATATTGATTACCACAAGGATACCTATCCCGATTCCAGCGTACTTCTTTCCCTTCGGGTTCAATGACCAGAGAACGAGTACAAAAGTCAGGGCTATCCAGATAAAGGAGCCGAGGGCGTCCGAGCGGAGGAGATGAACCCGGTCGGCAACGAGGGCATCGACCAGAATCTCCGGCTGGGAAGCGTCGGAAGCTGCTTCGAAGTTACCGGCGATTGAGGGGAAAAGGGCAGAAAGAAGACAGAATCCACCCGTAACGGCGAAGGCGATAAGGGCCGCGCGGCGAACCTTCAGGGCCGGGAATTCCCCTTTTATGACCTTATCCAGAACGAGGAAACCGAGGAGGGGAAGGGTAAACTGAAGGACGATGAGGGCCATCGACACCGTCCTGAACTTATTGTAGAAGGGAAGGACCTTAAAGGCGAGCGCGGTGAAAGCCATGAAATGGTTCCCTACCGCAAGCAGCACCGCAAGGAGGGTCGCTATGATTATCCACCACTTATCCCTCCCCCGGCACAGACAGAGCCCCAGGACGAAGAGGAAGATGGTAATCGCTCCCATGTACATCGGACCGGCCGTGAAGGGCTGGGGGCCCCAGTACATCGGCAGATGGGCGGCCGTTTCCCGGATATTGCCGGCCCCGGAACGGCGAAGGAGCGCTATGGTTTCGGATTTCGAGGGGTCGACGGCCATGGACGATGAACCCCCGTTGAAATTCGGAATCATAAGGTTCGGTAGCTCCTCCCAGCCGTAGGACCATGCGGTCGCATATTCGAGGTCCAGCCCCTTCGTGCCGCCGTTTCCGGCAGTGGAGAGCTCCGAGCCGCCGCGCATCGTATGGGCGGTGTATTTATACAGGGGAAGCAGCTTGTTGACGTTTGTCGCTATCCCCGCGCTGCCTATAAAAAGGAGCAGGACGGAGGCGATGGCAAACCTCGCAAAGCGGTCCCTGTGCCGAACGAGGACATCTACGAGGAGGGCAAGCGCATAGATGAGGATCATGAGCGCAAGATAATAGGTTATCTGCTGATGGTTGGCCTTAACCTGCATGCTGACGGCAAGGGCGAAGAGCACCGAGCCGAGAATTGTCTTCGACAGGGAGAATTTTTCCCCCTTCAGGGCGGCGGAGTAGGTCCATACGAGGGCCGCAAGGGCCCATGGAAGGAAGGCGATGGCCTGCATCTTGGTATTGTGGCCGACCTGGATAATCTGGAAGTTATATGAACAGAAGGCCATTGCGACAGCCCCGCCGAGGGCTATTTTCCAGTCTATGCCCATGGCCAGAAGCAGGAGGAAGGCGCCGAGAAGGGCTATGAACAGATAGGTCGCGGGCCGCTTTCCGGTCAGCATGAGGTCATAGAGCCCCTGGGTCCAGTCACCCTTGTTGCGGGTGGAAATCGAGGTTGTCGGCATCCCCCCGAACATGGAATCCGTCCAATAGGTCGGGTCGTCCGGATGGGCCTTGTTCCACTGGATCATCTCCTGGGCCATGCCCTGGTAGCCGGAGATATCTGACTGGTTCACAATCTTGCCCTCAAGCACCTGCGGGACAAACCCGTAAGAGAGGACGAGGAAAAAAAGTACGGCGCCGACGGCGATGAGTATTGTCTTGACGGTCTTGTTCATAACACGCAAAATTACTAATTTTGCATGAATATGAAAAGAGTCCTGGTAATTACCTACTACTGGCCCCCGAGCGGCGGATCCGGCGTGCAGCGCTGGGTCAAATTTTCGAAGTATCTCCTCCCGGAGGGCTGGCAGAGCGTAATCTATACTCCCGAGAATCCGGAGCTGATTGCAAGGGACGAGTCCCTCGCGGGGGATGTCCCGGAAGGGGTCGAAGTCGTAAAAAGACCGATTACAGAGCCCTACAACCTCTATCGGCGGCTCATGGGACGGGGCTCCTCGACGGACATGGCAAAGCTTGTGACCCCGATTTCCGGAGGGCAGAAGTCCTTCAAGGAAAGGGTGTCGCTGTGGATCCGGGGAAATCTTTTCATTCCGGACCCAAGGGTCTGGTGGGTAAGACCGTCTGTACGTTTCCTGAAAAAATACCTCAAGGAACACCCCGTGGACGTCATTGTCACGACCGGTCCCCCTCAATCCATGCACCTTATCGGACAGCGGCTCGCCAGGGCGACCGGACTCCCCTGGGTCAGTGATTTCAGGGATCCATGGACCAGGATGTACTACCTTCGGCACCTTCCCCTGACAAAGGGGACATGGCGGAAACTCCGCTCCATGGAACAGAGCGTCCTCGACGACTCGACGACGGTTCTGTCCGTTACTCCCTTTGTACAGAGGGACTTCCAGGGGAAAACAAGGACCCCTGTCGCCATGATTACAAACGGCTTCGACGAGGATGACTTCGCCTCCATAGACGCCGCTCCCGACGGGCTTTTCAACCTGACCCATACCGGCTTCCTCGCCGAAGACGGCAACCCGAGAGCCCTCTGGAAGGTGCTCGGGGACATGGTCGGGAAGGACCCGTCCATGAAGGCCGCCCTCCGGATCCGCCTCTCTGGAAAGGTCGATGCAGCGGTCCTGGAGTCCATTTCCGGGGCCGGGCTGGGGGATAATGTCGTGACCCTCGGATATCTTGACCATAATTCCGCCGTCCGGGAGCAGAAAAGCGCCTCGGTGCTGCTGCTTCCGCTTCGGAATGATCCCCAGTACGCGATTATCCTTCCCGGGAAACTCTTTGAATACCTCGCCGCCCGCCGCCCGGTTCTCGGAATCGGCCAGACAGACGGAGCCATGGCGGAGGTCCTTCGGGACACCGCAGCCGGGAAAATGTGCAACTGGGATGACGAGGAGGCCATCCGCTCCTTCCTCTCCGAGCGCTGGGAAGAATACCGCTCCGGGGATGCTTCGAAGGAGGGCGGACTTGGCCCCGGGGACCCGTTCCATGGGGTCCCTGCGACATCCGGGGACATCACCGCCTATACACGAAGGGCTACGGCGCACTCTCTCGCCGCCCTGCTGGATTCTCTGACCAGATAGCGACCCCGGAAAGGGATTACACACAGACCATGAAGCGAAGGACGGTCTGTTGCCGCAGACCGAAGGACGGTCGCCGTGGAGCGAAGGACACTCGCGGACTGAAGCCGTGGCGCATAACTACTTGCCATACAGCGATTTATGCAAAACGACATACCTGAAAACAGGTATGTCGTTTTTAGTAAAATGTTGGCTATAAGATACTTACGCGCCACAACCAGATATGCCGGTAAAACGCAAAGCTTGCATGCAGCCACGCATCAAGACATAATCGCGGAGACGCTGCCGTGCCACGATGTTTGTGCCGATTTTGCTCCACGCTATTCGCATCACGCTATTCGCACCACACAGTTTCGCACTACGCCTCGGATCCTGGAAACTATTCGTAATGGATCTGACGGCCGTCGCGGTAAGCGACAATGTGGGCGTCCGGGAAGCCAAGGGAGCGGACGGTGTTAAGCTCGGCGAGGGCGTCGGCGTAAGTATAGAAAACTCCCACTGAATAGGTATATTGCAGCGACGAGGTGAGCCGTTCGTAAACCGGGCTCAGGCCGCCGAGGTCCTCGACGCTGGCGTGGGAGGGACTCGAGAACATGTAAATCTGGAAGACGAGGCCGCCGGGGAGGGTCGTCGTACGGGCGAAACGACCGACCGGGGAGACCCGGAAATCGGGGCGGGTCACGGACGGGGACGCTGCGAATTTCATCTTCAGCCGGGGCCCTAATGAATTTTTTGTGAACGTATATGCGCTGCCGGCGCCGACCACCTCTCGGTTGGAGGCGCTCCGGATGCGGTTCCGCTTCTGGGTGCCTTCGCTGAGGAAGGCCATTTCAATGTCCTGGACGTCCTTCTGGGCGGCGGCAAGGCGGGAGCGGAGTCCCGGCAGCCGCGCTTCGAGGGCGGATATCCTGGCGGCAATTACCGAGGGGTCTCCAGCAGTAGGAAGATCCATTCTAAGCCCGTCCACCGAGGATTCCACGAGATAGATAGAGTCTCTGAGGGAGCTCACCACCGCGGCCTTTTCCCGGTAGAGGCGGGTGTTGTCGCTCTCCGGGTCGGCGCTCTCGACGGCGGAACCGGTGTCGAGGAGGGTCGGGTCGGCGACTGGCTTCAGCGCGATAAGGTCACGGAGCGCGGAAGGGGCCGTGATTGCCCGGCGGCCGGTCGGAGCGGCGGCGTTGAGGACATAGAGATAAACACTGTCCGGCGAACAGGCACGGTTGGAGGCGAAAATCGAATATTTCCCGTCCTCAGTATTGTAAAAGAGGAAATCGTCCCCGGGGGAGGAATAGGGGAAGCCCATGTTGATCGGCTCGCTCCAGCGGTGGGTATAATCATCCCAGTCGCAGCGGTACAGGTCATAGCCGCCCATTCCGTAAAGGGCGTCGGAGGAGAAATAAAGAGTCTTTCCGTCGGCGGAAAGCACCGGATAAATCTCGTTGCCGGAGGTTGTCATCTTCGCGTCCACAAGGACCGGCGCGCTCCAGAGGGTATCGTTACTGCGGGTAAAATAGATGTTTCTAGGACCTCCTTCCCGGGATGCGGAGAAGTAGATATTCTTCTCATCCTTAGGCACATACGTAGCGCTGACGGGGCCCGAAGCGAGGGAATCGAGAGGATTCGGGGCGGCCCGCCATGAGGAGCCCTTCATCGGGTAGAAGAGATAAAAGTCACGTACGGAGAATCGCGCCCTCGCAATCGGGACGGGGTCGGAGCAGAACTCCGAGAGGGTCAGGGCGTTCTGGGTTTCGGACATCCTCCTGTGGACATCGGCGTTGTCGCTTAGGGACATGGCCCGGCGATAACTGTCCATGGCGGCGCGGAAGGCGCACTCCCGCCGAAGGGAATCCCCTCTTGCAATAAAGTCTGCGGCCGTTTGTTTACGGGCGACGGTGGTGACCGTCTCGGTGCGGTTTTCGATTTTCCGGAAATAACGCTCGGGGTCAAGGGGGACGTTTTCAATCAGTTTCGCCGTATCGACTGTCACTGCAATGGTGTCGGAACGGACTCCGACGCGTCCCCGGGAGATATCTATCGAGTCACGACGGAACACTAAAGTATCCGACTGCGCCATGGCGTTTTTTTGCGCCGACACAGCCAAGACAAGAAGGAACGTCACGATGACCGGTAACTTTATTCTCACTTCTCTTCCGGACGTTTCAATCGTACAAAAATAAGAAATAAGTAGGAGAATTTATGTTTCTAAGAAAAAAATCGTAAATTTGTACCCTATTTTGCCGAAGGTGGGCGAAACCCGCCCCTATTCGTGTGGAATAAATGGAAAACAAATAATTAAAAAATAACGTACAATGCAAAGCAAAGGTGCTATCAGATTCGTCGCTATCCTGCTCGGAATCGCATGCATCTGGCAGCTCTCCTTCACCGCGGTTTCCCGCATCCAGGAGAGCAAGGCGGCAAAAGTCGCCGAGGCCAGGGCCCAGCAGTTTGTCGATGAAAACAATGTTCCCGCCGAACTCAGGGAGTTTGTCCTTGACTCAGTGGCGGCCGTCCGTAACAGGGCTTATGTAGACTCCCTCAGCCAGGAAAAGGTCTATCTCGGATATACCTACCAGTCCTGCAAGGAGAAGGAGATCAACCTCGGCCTCGACCTCAAGGGCGGTATGAACGTCATGCTCCAGGTCCAGCTTGAAGACCTCGTCAGGGCTCTTTCCGGCTACAGCACGGATCCCGACTTCCTCAAGGCCATGGACGAAGCGAAGAAGAACAATGTCAATTCCAGTCAGGACTTCGTGGCCCTCTTCGGAGAGGCCTGGGCCCAGAATGCCGGCGGACGCCGTCTCGCCGAGATTTTCGGTACCTATGAGCTCCGAGACAAGGTGAAACCCGAGTCCTCCGACAATGAGGTCATCGGTGTCATCAAGAGTGAGGCCAAGTCCGCCATTGACAATTCCTTCAACGTTCTCCGTAACCGTATCGACCGCTTCGGCGTAACCCAGCCGAACATCCAGCGTATCGAGAACAGCGGCAAGATCCTCATCGAGCTCCCGGGCGTCAAGGATCCTGAGCGTGTCCGTAAACTCCTCCAGGGAACCGCTTCCCTCGAGTTCTGGCCTACCTTCCAGGGTAATGAGGTCAACATCAACGAGGTTGACCGCCGTGTCGCCGAAGTCCTCGCGAACCTCTCCGAGGATGAGGACCGGCCCGATTCCCTTACCGCCGAGCAGCTGATGGCCCGGGAGCACCCGCTCCTTTCGGTCTTCTCGCCGAGCGGATGGAACAACGCCTGCCTCGGTTTTGCCCAGGGTGTTGATACTGTGACTGTTAACAAGTATCTCGCAATGGCGCAGGATGTCCTTCCGCAGGGTTTCCGCGGCATGTGGACAGTTAAGCCGTCCGAGTTCGCCCAGGGCGCCAATGTCTATGAACTCGTAGCCATCAAGGCGACTTCCCGCGACGGGAAGGCCCCGCTTGACGGTTCCGCAGTTACCGACGCCCGCGTCGAGTTCAACCAGACCAACGGAGGTAACCCGTCCGTGTCCATGTCCATGAACGCCGAAGGCGCCAGCACATGGGCCCGTCTCACCAAGGACAATATCGGAAAGCAGATTGCGATCGTCCTCGACGGTCTCGTCTATTCCTATCCGAACGTCCAGAGCGAGATCACCGGAGGTAACTCCTCGATTACCGGTAACTTCGACACCCAGGAGGCAGAGGACCTTGCAAACGTCCTCAAGTCCGGTAAGCTCCCCGCCCCTGCGACCATCATCCAGGAGCAGGTTGTCGGACCTTCCCTCGGTGCCGCCTCGATCCGCGCCGGTCTCATTTCCTTCATCATCGCGTTCATCGTGGTGCTGATTTACATGATCTTCTTCTACCAGGGCGCCGGTCTCATCGCCGATACCGCTCTGCTCTGCAACGTACTCCTGCTCTTCGGTATCCTCGTTTCCTTCGGAGCCGTCCTGACGCTGCCCGGTATCGCCGGTCTCGTCCTGACCCTCGGTATGGCTGTGGATGCCAACGTTATTATCTATGAGCGTATCAAGGAAGAGCTGGCCGCAGGCAAGGGCTTCTCAAAGGCCGTTGCCGACGGTTACAAGAACGCCTACTCCGCCATTATCGACGGACAGGTAACCACCCTCCTCACCGGTCTTATCCTCTATTTCTTCGGTTCCGGTCCCGTCCAGGGTTTTGCAACAACCCTTATCATCGGTATCATTTCCTCCGTCCTTACGTCGATCTTCGTGACCCGGCTTATCTTCGACGACCGCATCAAGGCCGGAAAGACCGTTTCCCTCTCCAACAAGGCCACGCAGAACTTCCTGAAGAACACCAAGGTAGACTTCATCAAGGCGAAGAAATATTCCTATGTCATTTCCGGTGCGCTGATCCTTATCTCGATCCTTTCCATCTGCTTCAAGGGCTTCAGCTACGGTGTCGATTTCACCGGTGGCCGTACGTATATCGTCCGGTTCGACCAGGCCGTCACCGCAGAAGATGTCCGCGCAGCAGTCGAAGGAACCTTTGCGGTTGCCGCCCAGGAGCAGGATATCGACCAGTATTCGGTTGAGGTCAAGCAGTTCGGCGGTGAAAGCCAGATGAAGGTTACGACCCAGTTCAAGGTGAACAGCGAGGACGCCGCGGTGGACGCTGAAATCGAGGCCCTCCTCTTCAACGCCCTAAAGCCGTTCTACACCGAGGATATCACCCTCGAGGGCTTTACCTCTACGCTGGAGAACCCGAACGGTATCATCTCTTCCGACAAGGTCGGACCGACCATCGCCCGCGACATCCAGCGGAGCGCAATCATCTCCGTCCTCCTCGCCCTCCTCGTTATCTTCGGATACATCGCCATCCGGTTCAAGGGCTGGACATGGGGTCTCGGCGGCGTTGTTTCGCTGGCCCATACCGCCATTATCGTCATCGGCTTCTTCTCGCTGTTCAACGGTATCCTTCCGTTCAACCTCGATGTTGACCAGACGTTTATCGCAGCTATCCTGACGATTATCGGTTACGCCATCAACGACAACGTGGTTATCTTCGACCGTATCCGTGAACAGAAGGGTCTCCACCCGAATGACGAGTTCCGGAAGACGGTCAACACTGCTATCAACGCCACGCTGACCCGTACGGTTAACACTTCCGTATCGACCCTCCTCCCGATGCTGACAATCGCCATCTTCGGCGGTGAGTCCATCAGGGGTCTCGCGGTTGCTCTCTGCCTCGGTGTCATCATCGGTACCTACGCTTCCATCATGATCGGTACTCCGATTATGTTCGACGCTACGGTCCGCGCTGAAGCTAAGAAGAAGGCGGCGAAGAAATAAGCTTCGCCATTCGCACGAAAAACCGGCTGGAAGTAATTCCAGTCGGTTTTTTTGTGCTCCTCCGCCAGCAGGCGGCAGCTGCCTCCGAGAGGCGTGTCCACCAGCGGCTGGATCCCATTCCGGATCATCAAAACAATAGCTAAACTGATACTGAACGTGCGCAAGGTCGATTTTCACCTCGGGGACTTTGCGCAGCGAATGTGCCCCCTGATACCCTCCAGCAAGGATTTTGTGCACAAGGTCCCCCACCTGTTTTTCGACCTTGTGCAGTGTAACGGACGCGGCAGACGTTGGGAGGGATGAAGTGAGCGAAGCGAACGGAACCTTCCGGGGGCGACCTACCGCCTGCTGGCTGTCGCCCGGCTGCCTTCTTCGCGGCGGTTGCCCGACAGGGCGATTCATGGGCAAAAAAGGCGGTATTTGCTCACGAGATGGTATTTCGAGGCCGTTCATGGGCAAAAAGGGTGGCTTTTGCCCACGAGGTGGGGAATTGCGGCGGCAGGTGTCCGGGCGAATAGGAGGGAAAGGTCAGCGGGGCCCGACGAGGTTCGCGGTGCTGCGTGCGAAGGAACGAGCGAGCAGGGCGGCAGCGCGGCGTGTGTCTGACGAGTGTTAGACGGCGCCGACAGGGGCTGGCTAAAAACGAGAAGTTAGCCGCGCAGCGACCCGAGGCGGAAATGCCCCGCCCTTTCCCGACGACAGCCCGGAGGCCTGCCGCCGCGCTGCGCAAGTGGGCAAAAAGAAACGGCCGGCGTCGGTTGACTGCGGGCCGTGGGCAAAAAGAAACGGCCTGCGTCGGTTGACTGCAGGCCGCTTTCTAAAATTGTCTGACGAGGTCGAAGGCCGCTACGATACTGTGCGCCTCCGGGCTCTACAGCAGCGTCTTTAGCGGAGCTGGAAGATAACGGGGAAGGTGTAGGTAACCTTGACGGCGCGGTCACGCTGCTTGCCGGGTTTCCACTTCGGGGAGCTGGAAACAACGCGAACGGCTTCCTTGTCGAGGGACTCGTCAACACCACGAAGTACGCGGACGTTGGTCACGCGGCCATCGTTCTCAACCGTGAACTGGAGGGTTACACGGCCCTGAACACCATTTTCCTTGGCGATTTCAGGATAGACGAGGCGGGAGTTGACCCACTTCGAGAACTCGTTGGCATCACCACCGTTGAACGAGGGCTTCTCTTCAACGAGCTGGAACGGAATGGCTTCTTCCTCAACTTCTTCCTCAACGACTTCCTCTTCCCTGTAATCAACGATGTCAACACCGAGGGAAGCGTCGTCTTCGAGGGTCTGGAACACATCATCGACCTTGATTTCATCGTCGACGATGTCGATGACGTCAGAGAGCACCGGGATGTTCGGAGTCTCAGGCGGCGGCGGAGGGGTCTCCTGCTGGATGGCGACCATCTCTTCAACGTCGGCCATTTCGGTGGTGTCCTCAAGAACGGCTACCTCGGAGTCCTTCGTCGAATAGTTGAACGCTCCGTAAACCACGCCGAGGGCAACCACGAGACCGATCTCTGTGAAAAGCAGCTTCTTGTTTTCCAAGCTGGCTTTCTCGCTCTTTTTGATTTCCATAATACGCGTTTTTTAGGTATTGTTTTACGGTACAAAGTTACGTAGAGATTTCGAAGACGCAAAAACCACTCGAATTTTTAAACTCGCAAAGAAATTTTATAAATGGTTGTTTTTCAATATATTATAAAACCCATAACTAAAATAAAACTCTCACCCCCACCCCTTTGTCCTCGCAACTCGAGGTTTTGGCACCCTCCTTGGAAAACGATAATTACCTTTTGAGGTTTTAAAAATAATGTATAACTTTGAACTTGGAAGCACGTCTGACGCGTTTCTGTTTGGGACAAAAAAAACAAAATGCCATGAACGCAATTAAAAAAACAATCGCGGTCCTTTTTCTTGCCGCAATCCCTTTTTTATCTTCAGCACAAAAATCAAAGATTCCCCAGAGGAATGAAATAATAACGGTCACCTCCGGAGAGGAAGGAGTGGAGGAAACCCTCGAGGTCTTCAACATGCCGGAAGGCGACAAAAACAACTACTTCCTTTCAGTAGGCCATCTCGGCTTCGGCGACGAGGTCGTTCAGGTTCTTTTCGACCCGATCTTCGAACTGTTCATTCCCCTTGGAGAAACTCTCGAAGAGGCCCAGGAAACCCTTCTTAAGCTCCAGGCGCTTTACAAGGAGGCCCCCGGAACAAGTATCGAAACAGAGGGCTGCCTCGCCTTCGGCTTCCCGACCGAAAAGAGGGAGACGGTAAAGGTTACCTACCGGAAACGCCTGCTTTCGAAGCAGTTGGAGTTCACCTTGGAGAGGGAGGGATATATCCGTTCCGCATATGTGAACAAGAGCGACTTTGGCGCCATTGTCAGCGGAGTGAAGTTCTATCGCAAGATACACCCGAAACAAAAATGAGAGAACTGCCCTCCGGCACGAGGAACGTCCCTTTTGAAGGGATAGAAAACGCCCGGGACCTCGGGGGTCTCAGAATGCGCGGCGGAAATGTAATCCGTAAGGATATGCTCATCCGCTCCGGGGAGCTTTCCAGGGCGACGGACGGCGATCTCAAGATTCTCTCTGACAGGTTCATGCTCAGCGATATTTTCGACTTCCGCTTTGACGCGGAAGTCGAATCGGCAAGGGATAAGGTGGGTGACGGCGTGCGTTACACCCGCCTTTCAACTCTTCCGGAGGTGCTTGTGAACGGGTTTTCCGACGGAAGGGCCGACAGTGAAAAGATAAAGTCGGAAGATTTTACGGCTCAGCTGGTCTCCTTCGCTTTTAATCCAAAGGCGCAGGAACTTTCCCGCCAGATGTATCCCCTGACTGTGTCAGACACAACCTCGCAGCGCCTTTACGGGGAGTTTCTCCGGGGGGTGCTAAAGGCGGAGGGCGGATCGCTGTGGCACTGTTCCCAGGGTAAGGACAGGGCCGGATGGGGAACGGCCTTCCTTCTTGCGGCCCTCGGCGCCGAAAGAGGGACCATTGTGGAGGATTTTGCCCTTTCTAACATCAGCTATGCTCCGGTTGTGGAACAATTGTCCGAAAAGGTCCTTCAGAAGGGCGGCGGCGAAAATGAGCTTCGCTTCATCCGAAGCATGGCCGGGGTCAGCGTAGAGAACTTCGAGAGGGGGCTCGATCTCATCGATGAAAGATTCGGAGGGATGGATGTTTACATCGAAAAAGCCCTCGGCTTTTCATCGGACATGAAGAAACAATTAAGAATCAAATACTTGGAATAATGAGCCGGCAGCAGTTCAGGGAAATTGACCTGTCCAAATGGCGTCAGGTAGGAGAAGGGGGTAACGGCAAGACCTACATCTGTCCGGATGACCCCGATATTCTCCTTAAGGTAAACAACTCCCGCCTCAGTACGCTGGAGGCGGTGACCAAGGAGTATAATGTCTCCCGGAAGGTGCAGGAAACAGGGCTGAGCGTTCCCCGGATGAAGGAAATTGTCCGGGTGTCGGGGGTTTATGGAACCATTACGGAGCGCATTGCCGGGAAAAAATCCCTCTCGAAAATCTGCCATGACTCTCCGGAAAAGACCGAAGAAATGGCGGAATTCCTTTGCGAAAGGGCGAAGGAGCTGTTCTCCAAGGAATGTGACACCGAGTTCTTCCCCGACAGGAAAAAGCAGCTTCTTTCCGCCCTTGAAAAGGCGACTTTCTTAGGAAAGGAAACCCTCGGGATAATCAGCGCCTTCGCCCGGAATATACCCGACTGCACAACCTGTGTCCATGGGGACTTCCAGATGGGGAATCTGATTGTTTCCGGAGACAGGTATTTCTGGATAGACCTGGACCGCTTCGGATACGGGGACCCGATGTTCGATATCGGTCACCTTTACCTTCTTTGCAAGGTCTATTCTTCGATGAAAAGGGTCCAGGAGCTGTTCCATATCTCGAAAGAGCAGTTCGACCGGTTCTGGGACGCCTTCGCGAGGGCTTATACCGGGAAGGATAACCATGAGGAGTTTGACCTTCAGGCGAAGAGGTTCGCCTGTATTGATATTATATTGAGGACCCATTTTATGAAACCCACCTTTCTGGAGAAGATGTTTTTCAAAATGCATGTCCGTAAACTTATAGGAGCATTTAAATAAATGGATCTACACGCTGAAGAGCTGCTTTCGCAGTACAGGTCCCTCAAGGGAACATTTTCAAGCATGGCCGACGGCATTCCGAAGCGGCTGGAGGAGTTTTTCGCCGAGGCGGGGATAATTGTCGCCGCGGTAGAGCACCGCGTCAAGACCGAGGAGTCACTCAAGGGAAAACTTGCCCTCAAGGGAGGGAAGTACAAGGATATCTTCGATATAACCGACCTTGTCGGAATCAGGGTCATAACCTTCTACATTGACGATGTGGACAAGGTGGCTTCAGTACTGGAGCGGCTTTTTGAAATCGACTGGGAAAACTCTATCGATAAGCGCAAGGTCCATGAAATAGACAGTTTCGGTTACCTTTCACTCCATTATATCTGCCGGATTCCGGAGTCTTCGTGGCATGATCCCGCATATCCGGATCTGAACAAAATCCGCTTTGAGGTCCAGATGAGAACGGTTCTCCAGCACGCCTGGGCAAACATGAACCATGATACCGGCTATAAGAGCGGGGTGGAGATTCCAAAGGTGTATCTTAGGAACCTCAGCCGGCTTGCAGGTATGCTGGAACTCGTTGACGACGAGTTCAGCCGCATCCGAAGGGAACTGTCCGACTACCGGAGGAGGGTCCAGGGGCTCGTCGCCTCCGGAAACCTCTCCGAAGTGGCCCTGGACGGGGATTCATTCCGGAGCTATCTTTCGATCGGGCCTTTCGACGCCCTTACCAGGAGAATCGCCTCTATCAACCAGGCGGAGGTCCAAAGCGCGGACCTCTCCCCCTTCCTTCCGCTTCTGAAGGCAATGGGCATGGCTACGCTCGGGGACATCGAGCAGCTTATCCGGGATTACTCGGACGCCGCCTACCAGATCGCCTGTTTCCAGATCGGACTGACCGATCTCGATATCCTTTCCGCTTCGGTGGCCCCGCAGGATATCTGCACCGCGTTTATACTTAAGAACGGAGGCGGCTCGGCAGGGCTGAAAATGATGCTGGATATCCTCAACGGTCCGTCCGAAGGCAATTCCGCCATGGCCCGATTCCTCCTGGACCAGGCCAAAGACCTACCTTTCATGAACCAATAGCTTATGGCAAACAAACCTCTTGACACATCCCTTCTCGACAGGGCCATTGTATTTGCTGTCCGGGCCCACGGGGGCACAGAACGCCGCGGTAAGGGTTTCCCGTATATAGTCCACCCGATGGAGGCCATGGAAATCGTGGCCACCATAACCTCCGACCAGGAGCTTCTCGCGGCGGCTGCGCTGCATGACACCGTGGAAGACACTTCCGTAACCGTCGAAGAAATCCGCTCCGAGTTTGGAGAGAGGATTGCCTCCCTGGTCGCCGCAGAGAGCGATGTCTTCGAAGATGGCGTCAGCGAAGAGGACAGCTGGCATGTGCGGAAGAAGGCCGCGATAGACCGGCTGGCAAGGGCTTCCCATGACGCCAAGATCGTCGCCCTCGGGGACAAGCTCTCCAACATGAGGGCAATCGCGCGGGACTATGCCCTCCAGGGTGACGAACTCTGGAATCTCTTCCACGCCAAGGACAGGCGGGACCATGAGTGGCATTACCGGGGACTCGCGGATTCTCTCCGGGAGCTATCGGACACTTTTGCATTCAAGGAATTCGAACAACTTATAAACCAGGTATTCAGCCATGGAAGCAATTAAAATAAACCTTGACGACTACGTTCTTTCCGGAGGCGGGGCCAACGGAGACAGTTTCGATCACAAGAGCGACCCTTCGGTCATGCTCAAGCTCTATTTCCCGGGGATCATCAAGCAGCCGCAGGACGAGATGCTTCTTGCGCGAAAGGTCTATGACGCAGGTATTTCCACCCCTGAACCCGGAGATTTCGTGACTACCGGAGACCGCTACGGCATCCGTTTCAAGCGTATCGTCGGGAAGAAATCCTATTCAAGGGCTACCGCTGACAACCCGGAAAAAGTCGGACAATATGCCGCCGAATTTGCCAAGATGTGCCGCGACCTGCATGAAACCAGGGTGGATACATCGATTTTCGAGAATGTCAAGGACCGCTATTTCCGCCTACTGGAGGAGAATCCTTTCTTCACCACCGTGGAAAAGGACAAACTTGGGAAATTCATAGCGGATGTCCCCGATGAGGACACCGCCGTCCACGGGGATCTCCAGTTCAGCAACGCCATCTTCGTCGGGGACAAGAGGTATTTCATCGACCTCGGGGACTTCTGTTACGGAAACCACCTCTTCGATGTCGCCATGGTCTATCTCTGCTGCTGCCTTGACGGTGAGCCCTTTATCATGGAAACCTTCCATATGCATAAGGATCTCGCCGTACGCTTCTGGCAGGAGTTCGCCCCGGTATATTTCGGAGCGGACAGGCCGCTCTCGGACATCGAGGAAGAAATCGCTCCTTTCGCGGGGCTTAAGACGCTCATTATTGAGCGCGACACCCGACGGCCCATGCCGGAATTCCGCGCCGCACTTGACAGCATCCTGAAATGAAAAGCCATAAATTAAAAGAGGGAGCTTCGGCAATTAAGGACATTCTCCGGCACTCCGCCGGGATGGGCCTTCTCCTTGTCATTGTCGCAGCTTTGACCCTCGAACTGACCGGTCTCGTCCAGTACTATTTCTCCAAGAAGGGTATCCGGGAGGAGGCCTCGAGAAGGGCGGAATGCCAGCTGGAAGCCACCCGGCTCCAGATTGTAGATATCGTGGACCAGGCCGAGAGCGCGGTGAGAAACAGCGTCTGGATTGCGCGCTGGTGCCTTGAAAACACGGACTCCCTCCATGCCGTAGCCAGAAGGATTGTCGAGGACAATCCGGTTGTCGTGGGCTCCACGGTAGCCCTTGTTGAAGGATATGACAAGAAGCATCCCCTCCTTGCACCATACGCCTGTCGGGAAGACGGAAATGTTATCATAAAATCCCTTGCGACAGAAGAATACAACTATCCAGCGCAGGAATGGTTTACCCGTCCCATTGAGCTGGACGAGGGGTACTGGTCTGAGCCGTATGTTGATATCGGCGGCGGAGATATCCTGATGACGACCTATTCCATGCCGGTTCATGACGCCGCAGGGCGGATTGCCGCCGTCCTTACCGCGGACATTTCCCTCGACTGGCTGAGAGAGGTTGTCGGAGGTGCGCAGATTTACCCGAATGCCTTCGGCGTTGTCCTAAGCCGGGAGGGCCAGCTCATGGTAAGTCCGGCCGAATCCCTCAATATGCGCTCTTCCATCAATGATTTCAGCTCTCAGGCCGAAGACCGGCGTGCTTTTGACAGCTTAAGCCGCTCGATGCTCTCCGGAAGGTCCGGAAACATGCCTTTCAAGGCGGCGGGGAAGAAGAGCCAGGTCTATTTCGCCCCGGTTGAAAAGACCGGCTGGTCAATGTCCATTGTCATTCCGGAAGATGAAATTTACAGCGGAATCAAGAATGTAGGACTTCTCGTAACGATTCTCCAGTTAATCGGAGTCGGACTCCTTATCCTTATCCTTTACGCCGTCGCAAAGAGCCAGATGAAATACAGGGAAATCAGCGACAAGAAGGAGAGGATGGAAAGCGAGCTCCAGATTGGCCGCGGCATCCAGATGTCTATGATTCCCAATATCTTCCCGCCCTTCCCGGAGCGGAGGGACATCGACATGTCCGCCTGCCTTGTTCCGGCGAAGGAAGTTGGAGGAGACCTTTATGACTTTTATATCAGGGACGAAAAGCTCTATTTCTGCATCGGAGACGTGAGCGGGAAGGGCGTTCCGGCTTCGCTCGTTATGGCAGTCACGCGCAGTCTCTTCCGCACGGTTTCGGCCCATGAAAAGAGCCCCCAGCGCATTGTGACGGCGATGAACGACTCGATGTCGGATATGAACGAAAGCAGTATGTTTGTCACCTTCTTCTGCGGCATTCTCGACCTTTCGACGGGCCATCTCCGCTATTGCAACGCCGGACACAATCCGCCCTTTATCTTTACCGACAAGATTGCAAAGCTGGATGTAGTTCCAAATCTCCCGCTCGGGATCGCATCGGGAATGTCCTTCCAGGAGCAGGAAACCGACCTCTCCTATGACGACTCCCTCTTCCTCTATACCGATGGGCTCACAGAGGCGGAGAACCTCTCCCACGAGCAGTTTGGAGAGGCGCGGCTCGAAGCCATCCTCCACGTCAGAAGGAGCGCCCAGGGGCAGATGGATGCAGTCCGGGAAGCGGTCGAGGTGTTCGTCGATGGCGCACCCCAGAGCGATGACCTTACCATGCTATTTATCCACTACCTGAACGACAAACGGCCGGACTCCAGCGAGCGCCACCTGATTCTCCACAACGATATCCAGCAGATTCCTCAGCTGGCGGATTTTGTAGAGACCATCGCCCAGGAAAAAACTCTGGATCAGGGACTTGTAATGGGTCTCAACCTGGCTCTCGAGGAGGCGGTCACAAATGTTATCCTCTATGCCTACCCTAAGGGCTCCGACGGGCTTGTGGATGTTGAGGCCATACTTGGCAAAAACCGTATTGACTTCATTATTTCCGACAGCGGGACCCCTTTCGATCCCACCGCCGCGGCGGAGCCGGATCTCAACGCCCCGGTCCAGGACAGGCCTATCGGAGGGCTTGGAATCCATCTGGTAAAGACCATTATGGACAGCGTTTCATACCAGCGGAGCGATGGAAAGAATATTTTGACAATGATAAAAAAAATATAAATCATGGAAATTAAGACAAGTAAGGAAAACTCCGTCCTGACGGCCCGGCTGATCGGCCGGCTGGACACTCCCGCCTCCCAGGAAATCGCGCCGCAGATGAACGCCCTCGCCGAAGAGGCCGATGGAACAATTGTTCTCGATTGCACTGAGCTGAATTATATTTCGAGCTCCGGACTCCGGCTTTTCCTGACCCTTAGGAAGGCCGCAGGCGCCAAGGGAGGGAAGATTATAGTTAAAGGTATAAGCAACGATATCCGGACCGTCTTTATGATGACCGGCTTCCTGAACCTGTTCCAAATTGAAGAATAAACAATTTTTTTATATTTCAACAATGAAAAAGATCATTTCACTTCTCGTTGTGATGGTAGCCGCCGGCTCCATCGCTTCTGCTCAGATTGCTCCTCAGGGGTCATCTTACAAAGAGCTCAAAAACTACTACTCCGCAAAGGATTATGTCAAGAGCGACGCGGATCCGTATTCCGTCTTCTGGACGGGTCTCGAGTCCCTGGCTACCCCGGGTATCCCCCACCTTATCATGAAAGAAACAGGCCGTGGATGGACCTTTATCGGCGCCGCCGTGGTTATCGATTTATTTGGACAGAGCGCTGTTAATAAGCTTATGAAACAGGTTGAATACAAGGATGGAGAGCTCGTAAAAGACGCCAACGGCAGCATTGTCTTCAATGACGAGGAAAAGGCAAAACAGGCGGCCGGAATGATGTTCGGAGCCATCGTTGCCGACCTTGCCCTCAGGATCTGGGCTACTGTTGACGGCGTCAAGGTTGCAAAGGTCAAGAACCAGTATTTCCAGGACCTCCAGGGAAAGAAGGCCTTCTCCGCCAACCTGTACCCTTCGGTCAACTTCGCCCAGAGCGCGAACGGACTGGCCGCCGCTCCCGGAATGACCTTCGCCCTTACCTTCTAAAGGGATCACGGTCTTTTCTTCATAGAGGTCGCCTCAAAAAGCGGCCCCTATTTTTTTATAACCTCTGTATCGGTGACGCCGATGGCGGCGAGGTCGGAGATGAGTTCGTTCGAAGGAGCTACAAAGTACTTCTTTGAATGGAACTGAATCCGGTATTTCGTTTCCGGATCGTAGAGATACATAGTAAGGGGAAGGGTACCCTTGTTGCGCTTCAACACTTCAGCGAGTTTCTTTCGGAACTCAGGTGTCAGCATCGGGGTCGAAAGCTGCATTGAGAAACCCTTCATGAGGGAGTCGGACACGTTCCCAAGGAGGGAAATCCGTTTCACCTTGAAGGCGTAGGGGACCGTTTTCCCGGCGGCGCGCTCTTCTGGTTTCAGGAAATAGCGCTCGTTGACCTCGCCTTCTATGTAGAGCGCGGCATGGAGGGTCATGTACCCGAGAAAGGCCTCATGGTCCTTCCCGAAAAGGGAAATCTCATAGCTGCCGCTATAATCCTCGAGGGTCGTTTTCGACCATGGGCGCCCGGCCTTGGATGTCATGGTCTTCGTATCGGTCACAAGCCCCGCCAGGGTCACTTTGGAGGGCTTTTTGAGCCGTTCGCACTCGGCGACGAATGAATCCAGGGAAGCGAGTTCCGTCGTTACGAAGCGGTCGATAATGAAACGGTGGCAGTCCAGGGGGTGGGAGGAAAGGTACATTCCGACAAGTTCCTTTTCCTGCTGAAGAAGGGAGAAAATGTCCTCCTCTCCGCTCATCTGGGGCACCGACGGGGGCTCGGGCTTGAGCTCTTCCATGTCCCCGAAAAGGGAAACTGACGCATCTACGGTGTCGTTCCGGTAACCGTCCATGTAGCGGACAAGCTCGTCTATGAACATGTCCCCGCTCTTCCCGGGAAGGAAATACTGGGCCCTCTTGTAGCCGAAACTGTCGAGGGCGCCGGCCCCGATAAGGGTCTCCATGGACTTCCGGTTAAGATAGGGACTCATTCTCTCGGCAAAGTCAAAGAGCGTCTTGTAAGGTCCGTTTTCCCTGCGGTCGGAAATGATGGCATCGACAATGTTGGCGCCGAAACCCTTCATCGCAGAAAGGGCGAAGCGTATGTCTCCGCTCTGGTTGACCGAGAAATGAGCCCCGCTTTCGTTGATATCGGGATTGAGGACCTTTATGCGGTGGGAGCGGCAGTCGTCCATGATCTTCTTTATTTCATCCATGCTCCTCGCAGAGGTCAGGCAGGACGCGAAGAATTCTGAAGGGTAATGGCATTTCAGCCAGCCGGTCTGGTAGCTGACCCAGGCGTAGCAGGTCGCGTGGGACTTGTTGAAGGCGTACTGGGCGAATTTCTCCCAGTCTTTCCATATCTTGTCGAGGATTTTCTCGGGATGGCCCTTGGCGATACCTCCAGACATGAATTTATCCTTCAGGGATTCCAGGATGTCGATTTGCTTTTTACCCATGGCCTTCCGGAGCTTGTCCGCCTCGCCCTTTGTGAAGCCCGCAAGCTTCTGGGAGAGGAGCATGACCTGCTCCTGATAGACCGTAACCCCGTAAGTATCATTGAGATATTCCTCCATTTCAGGGAGGTCGTACTCTATCTGCTTCAGCCCCAGTTTCCGGTCCACGAAGTCGGGAATATAATCCATGGGGCCCGGCCGGTATAGGGCATTCATGGCTATGAGGTCCTCGAAGCGCTCCGGGTGGAGCTTCTGGAGCCAGGCCTGCATTCCCTCGGATTCAAACTGGAAAACGCTGACCGTGTCGCCCCGGCCGTAGAGTTCGTATGTCGGCTTATCGTCGATCGGAATCTTCTCTATATCAATATCTTCCCCGAAACGCTCCTTAATCAGGTCGAGGGTGTTGTGGATTATCGTAAGGGTGATGAGACCGAGAAAGTCCATCTTCAGCATGCCGACGTCCTCGATATAGTGGCCGTCATACTGGGATATCCTTACATCCTCCCCGGTCTCCTTGTCCTTCGCCAGGGAGAGGGGCAGGTAATTGGTAAGGTCGCCGCGGCCGATGATCGTCGCGCAGGCATGGACGCCGACCTGGCGGACGCAGCCCTCGAGGCGCTGGGCGTAGTATAGGACTTCCTTATTGATATCCGTGCCGTTCTGCAGCTCGTTTATGAACTCCGGAACGAGGCGGTAGCAGTTCTTGAGGGTTATCTTTACATCTACGTCCTCCATTCCCTTCTGGAAGAGCTTCTTCTGGTCCCCTACGATTTTCTCCACCACCTTGAATCCCGGCTTCAGCTCGTCCAGGGAAGGATTGTAGGGATATTCCCGCTCTATTTTCTCGCTGAGGCGGTCCGGGACCATCTTGGTCAGCCGGTTTGACTCGTCGATGGAAACATGGCTGATTCGCGCGACGTCCTTGATGGCGCTCTTGGCGGCCATGGTACCGAAGGTTATGACGCGGGAGACATGGTCCGTCCCGTATTTCTTCTCTACATAGTCATGGGCCTTTGTCAGGTCCTCGAAGTCCACGTCGATATCCGGCATGGAGATTCGGTCGGGGTTCAGGAAGCGCTCGAACAGGAGCTGGTACCGGATAGGATCCAAGTTCGTAATTTTCAGGCAGTAAGCTACCACAGAACCGGCCGCCGAGCCGCGGCCCGGGCCGACCATGCTGCCCATCGCACGGGAGGCGGCGATATAATCCTGGACAATCAGAAAATAGTCCGGATAACCCATTCGGCAGATGGTCTTCAACTCGAAGTCGATCCTCTCCTGCTGCTCTTGAGTAAGGGGGTCCCCGTAACGCTCCCGGGCGCCTTCATATGTCAAGTAACAGAGATAGGCGACCGAGCGGCAAAACTCTTCCCCGCGGCTTTTCCCGCTTTTGTCGCACCGGCCCGCGTCGATAATGTCCTTATACTTCTCGAGATAGGAGTCGATATCTTTCAGGAAGAGGGGGTCGATGTCGAATTTAGGAAGCACCGGATCCCGGTCAATAGAGTATGATTCGACCTTATCGACGATTTCCTGGGTATTTGAAAGGGCTTCCGGGTGATCCGGGAACAGGGCGGCCATTTCCTCCTCGCTCTTAAGATACTCCTGCTGGGTATAGCGTAGGCGGTCGGTATCGTCGATATAAGCGTTGGTTGTCAGGCAGATAAGCCGGTCATGAACCGGTCCGTCCTCCTTTCTGACAAAGTGGACGTCATTGGTTGCAATTACCTTGACGCTATGTTTCTCGGCAAGCTCAAAGACGACGGGGACATAGGAGCTCTGGCCCTCATAGACATCCTGAGCAACTCCGGGAATTTCGGATTTGTGGAGCATGACTTCGAGATAATAGTCCTCTCCGAAGACGCTTTTGTGCCATTCTATGGCCTTGTCGGCCGCTTCGATGTCTCCCGAAAGGATATCCCTCGCTATCTCTCCGGCCATGCAGGCGGAACTGCAGATAAGCCCCTCATGGTACTTCTCGAGGATCTCGTGGGATACCCTCGGGCGATAGTACATACCCTCTACATGGGCCTCGGAAACGATTTTCACGAGGTTCAGATAGCCCTGATAATTCTTTGCAAGGAGAATAAGGTGGTAGTACTTCCGGTGGCCATTGTCCTTCAGGTGGTGGTCATAGTGGGTCGAAACATAGATCTCGCAGCCGATAATCGGCTTTATAGAGGGGTGCTTCGAAGCGCTTTTGAAGAACTCTTTTACGCCGTACATGTTGCCATGGTCCGTTATCGCAAGGGCGGACATGCCGAGTTCTTCGGCCCTGTCAAAGAGGTTCGGAATCGAGGAAAGTCCGTCCAGGATTGAATACTGAGTATGGACATGAAGGTGGGTAAAGGCCATGGGTCTGCAAACGTTAATAGTCGGAGAACAAAGTTAACCAAATCCCTCCATCGAATCAAGTATAGCGGCGCTTTTTTCGCATAGATTTTTTTGGGCTTTTTGGCAGGATTTTTGCAGTATAAGAGGAAAAGGCCTTATTTCAGGTGAATTTTTAACGCCTACACGTGGGTTGAAATCAAAAATAAGAGCTCTTTTTTATATCTATATTCGACTCTATATTTTTAGTCAGAATATATTAAACGGAATTGCTTTGTTAACAAAAAGTTAAGCAAACAATTCCGTTTCTTTATTTCTATATTTGATTCTTTATTTTTAAGGGGTTTTTTCCTCCCTTTTTCAGAGTTCCAATATAGCTTTGATGGGGTGATGGTCGGAAATGAACTTTCTGTCCATGTACGGCTTTGTCACCGTCTCGTAAGAGATGATTTTCGAAAATCCTCTGACAAAAATGTAGTCGATAATTCCCTGTCCTTTGCCCCATCCGTTGAAGGTCGAATGATGGTCGGTAACCGGAGCGACATCGCGGACGGAGCTCATCACTGAAAGAATCGGGGCGAACTCTTCACGACCGGGTTCCATGTTGAAATCTCCGGCAAGGACAACCGGCAGTCCGTCCGGATTCAGGGACGCGATCTTTTCCGCGATAAGAACCAGGGCCCTCTTCCGGGCCTCGACCCCCTTGTGGTCAAGGTGGGTATTGACGAAGATGAACTTCTTTCCGCCTCCCTTTTCTTTCAAAAGGGCCCAGGTGGCAGTCCTCGGATAAGCGGCATCCCAGCCGACAGAGGGCTCATCAGGGGTTTCTGAAAGCCAGAAAGTGCCCCATTTCAGGAGTTTAACCGTCTTTTTGTTGTAAAGGATGCCCATTATTTCACCTTTTCTACGCCCGTCATCCCTGCCTACGCCTACACCTTTATAATATCCGGGGTACTCGACAAGGTAGTTAAACTGGAAATATTGGGCTTCCTGGAGCCCGACGACGTCCGGCTTCTGGTCATCCAGCATCATGGCAGACGAGGGATAACGGAGATCCCAGGCGTTTGTCCCGTCTTTGGCGTAACCTTGGCGTATGTTGTACGACATGACGGAAATCTGCGAAGGACCCTTGTCCCGGCTCGATGAAAAAGGGGCCGAAAGGGTCAAACAAAGTAAAATAAGGATAATTTTCAGCATAAGCTTCGTTTTTCTAACCTCAAAATTAGCAAATAATATGTAATTTTGCATAATTTTCAACGATATGGAACAAGCAGATTTCACCGATATCGGAAGAATTGAGGCAATTGAACGGCTCTTCGAAGGCAGTGGCTTCGAGCGAAAAGGTGTTTTCTCCCCCGGCGAAGGCAGTTCTGTTGTCGGCTCGTCCCGGCTCTTTCTTGAAGGAACGGATTTCAACCTGGTTTATTTCCCCCTGAAACACCTCGGATATAAAACCGTCGTTGCTGTGACGGGTGGACTCCATGCCTCTCTCGCTCATCCGAAATCCCTGGAAATAACCCTTGGAGTGTCTTCAAAGCTCGATTTTTCAAAAATATCTGAACTTTGGAGCGGTATTTTGGCGGGGGCAAGGGAGCAGGGATATGAGGACCTTTCCCTCGATCTTATCCCTTCGCAAAACGGTCTTGCAATCAGCGTTTCGGCCCATGGAGAAATCCGAAAAGAATCCATCTCGCGCCGTCCTTCCCCGAAAACAAAGGATCTTATCTGCGTTTCAGGAGCCCTCGGAGCGGCATATCTCGGAATGAGGGTTCTTGAAAAAGGGCTGGAAACCTTCGGAAAGACCGGTGAGCAGCCCGACCTCGGTGGATCAAAAATGTTTGTCGGGGCCTATCTGAAGCCGGAACTAAGCCCGGAAACCGTTTCCCGTCTGGAAGAAGCATCTATTTATCCTTCAAGTGGTTATCTTGTCTCAAAGGGGCTTGCAGATGCCGTTAAACGGCTTTCCCGTGAAACCGGACTCGGCGCTAAAATATACGCTGACAGGATTCCTTTTGAGGGAAATACCTTTTCCCTTGCCAGGGAACTTGACATCGACCCGGTATCCGCTGCCATGAACGGCGGGGACGACTACCGTCTGCTCTTTACTATACCTATACTCGAAGCAGAAAAATTCCGCCGGGAGTTCCAGGGTTTCGATGTTATAGGACACCTTGCCATGCCCGAGGCGGGGACAGTCCTTGTAACTCCTGACGGCGTAGAATTACCTCTTAAGGCGCAGGGATGGCCTGATAATGAATGAGTTACAAGTGGAATAATTTTTGCAGAATAACCTGCTCGGAAAATATTAATTTTATATTATTTATATGAAAAAGCATCTCATGATCCTCTCGGCGGCAGCCCTCCTCTTCGCTGGCGCCAACGCCTCTGCGCAGTCCTTCCTTTCCTCGCTTCTCGGAAGCTCCTCTGCGGCAAGCACTGTTACCTCCCTTGTCAACGCAGTAACCGGAGGCAATGTCGTCTATTCAGCCCCTATCTCTCTGAACGGGACTTATACGTACAACGGGGTCGCCGTCTCCATCAGCAGTTCTGATGCCAGCGCGGTCCTTACCAACATCGCCGGCGCAGCCGCGAACTCTACGGTTGAAGCGAAGATCGATGAGAAACTCCAGAAAGTCGGAATCAAACCCGGGAGCTTCACGATGACCTTCAATAATACAGATAACACATTTACTCTCAATATTTTCGGTCTCTCCCTGCCCGGCTCATACAAGATCGGCGAAGGCGAGAAAACCGTTACTCTGACCTTCGGAAAGACCATGCAGTATTTCTGCATGACAGGTACGCTGAATTCTACTTCCACCGGGGCAACAATGCTCTTCACAGCTGACAAATACCTCGGCTTTGCCAAGAAGGTCCTCAAGAATGCTGGCGAAAAGAGCACTGAGCTCAGCAGCATCACTTCCCTCGTAGACAACTACGACCAGCTTAAAATCGGATTCAAACTTACTAAATAAAGATTGAAAATGAAAAAGATTATCATGACAGCGGCTTCTCTTCTGATTGCCGCAATGGCTTTTGCGCAGGTTCAGGTTGGTGCCGGTTACCTCCAGCAGAGCAATGAAAGCAAGAGCGGTGACAACACCTCTAACAGCAAACTCAACGGTGCCTATGTAGGCGCTTCGTACAATGTAGCCCTTCCTGTAGCAGGTCTTAGCGTGGCCCCTGGTATCTACTATTCCTTCCTGACAGGATCGAGCTCTTCTACACTTTCCGCCCTGGGATTAAGCCAGACCACTACCGGAACTACCACCGAGCAGTACATCAACGTCCCCGTCCTCTTCAATTATGGCGCTGAGGTCGGTCCCGGCAAGGTTTATTGCTACCTTGGCCCGACCGTTTCCTACGCTATCGCGGGACAGTACAAGGTTGAAGGCAGCGGCGTTGTCTCCGGCACTTCCACCACGGATCTCTTCGGCGACGACAGCAACTACAATCCGCTTGATGTCAAGGCCTCTATCGGCGTCGGCTTCAAATACAACGGACTTGCACTGAACGTAGGTTTCGACTGGGGCCTTCTTGATCGCAATACTACCGACGATACGACCCTCAAGACGAACCTTATCCACGTCGGTGTCGGATACAGTTTCTAAAATAACAGGATTTGAATCATTAAGGACGGCCTCACGCGGCCGTCCTTTTTATTTTTGAAGAGGAGTGAGAAACTCCTCTTTTTCAGGGGATTCCAGGGCGGAAATCCTTCCTTTTATGCGGTAAAGCCGGTTATAGACATACTGCTTGTCGCGCTCCAGCAGGGTTGAGACGGTTGTAGATGAAAAGCCGGAAGCGGTATATAAGTAAAGCAGAAAATCTTCCTCTTTCCACTTCGGGAAGGCGCTGCGAAGGCGCTGCATGAGGTTGTTATTCTCCGAATCGAGGTTTTTCTCAAGGGTCTTAAGCACCTTGGGGTCGCTTCTGAGCCCTTCTACGATTGACTTTACCTCACGAAGAATTTTCGGCTGGAGGTTTTCTGTCCCTTCATAGATATAATACTGCTCGCAGAGCCGGTCCAGGGTATCGAACCCTTCCGCCGGCCTCTTTTTCTCAAGCCGCCTCTGGAGATCCTCGGCTATAGACATAAGCCGCTCGTTTTCAGTATGTTCCTCTTCCCTTAAGCGCTCTGTTTGATTCTTTCTTGCGAGGAGGTACATGACAAGCGTAGACAGGATGGCAACTATAAGGAGAAGAAGGGCTCCCATCTGCGTTCTGACAGCGGAGGAACGGGCTTTTTCGAGCTCCAGCTGGGCCTGGACAAGGAGCGTAGTCGCCGTTGCGGCGTCGTCCACAAGCTCATATTCCCGCGAAATCTGCCTTTCTATATATGAAACCGAGACGGCGTCATCGAGGCGGATAGCGCAGTTCATGGCCTTGGTAAGGGATACAAGGGCTGCGTAATGGTCCCCCTCCTCGCTCTTTTCGAGCCCCTCAGCGTACCAGCGGCTCATTTCTGCGGCCTCCCGCCCGCTATCCGAGCAGGACACCGCCAGGGAGGCCAGCAGTATGAGAAGGAACTTTTTCAGGGGCTAGAGCTTCCTCAGAAGGTTCGTCAGGGATACGCGCTGCTCAATCATGGAGCGAAGGTCTTCGATCTTCACGCGCTCCTGGGTCATGGTGTCGCGGTCGCGGACGGTAACAGTGCCGTCAACGAGGGAATCGTTGTCTACAGTGACGCAGAAGGGCGTTCCGATGGCATCCTGGCGACGATAGCGCTTGCCGATGGAGTCCTTCTCGTCATACTGGTAAGAGAAGTCGTATTTAAGGGTGTCGACTACCTTCTGGGCGAGTTCCGGCAGGCCGTCTTTTCTGACGAGCGGCAGGACGGCAACCTTAATCGGAGCAAGCGGAGCGGGTATTTTCATTACCACGCGGCTATCTCCGCCTTCCAGCTGCTCTACGCAGTAAGAGTGGCTAAGGACGGCAAGCGTCATACGGTCAACGCCAATCGATGTTTCCACGCAGTAGGGAACATAGCTCTCGCCGCTTTCCGGGTCGAAATACTGGATCTTCTTGCCGGAGAGTTTCTGGTGGTTTCCAAGGTCGAAATCGGTGCGGGAATGGATTCCCTCGAGCTCTTTGAAGCCGAAGGGGAAGTTGAACTCGATATCGGTTGCGGCGTTGGCGTAATGGGCAAGCTTCTCATGGTCATGGAAGCGGTAGTTTTCCTCTCCCATTCCAAGGGCAACATGCCATTTCATGCGGTTCTCCTTCCATTTTTTAAACCATTCCATCTCGGTTCCGGGCTTCACGAAGAATTCCATTTCCATCTGCTCGAACTCTTTCATTCGGAAGATGAACTGGCGGGCGACAATCTCGTTACGGAAGGCCTTTCCGATCTGGGCAATACCGAAAGGAATCTTCATGCGCCCGGTCTTCTGGACGTTGAGATATTCGACAAAAATGCCCTGGGCGGTCTCAGGACGCAGATATAGCTTATCGTCCGCGCCGGCGTTATTGGAGCCCTGGGTGGAGAACATGAGGTTAAACTGGCGGACATCCGTCCAGTTGGCGGTTCCGGAAATCGGACAGACAATGCCGCAGTCGAGTATTATCTGCTTGTATTCCGCAAGGTCATTGGCGTCCTCTGCGGCCTTGTAACGGGCATGAACCTCGTCGTATTTCTGCTTTTCGCGGAGGATGTTGGGGTTGGTGGCTCGGAACTGTTCCTCATTGAAACTGTCTCCAAAGCGCTTTTTGCCTTTGGCGACCTCCTTATCCATCTTCTCCTCAATCTTCGCAAGATATTCCTCTATCAGAACGTCTGCGCGGTAGCGTTTCTTGGAGTCTTTATTGTCGATAAGCGGGTCGTTGAACGCTGCGACATGGCCGGAGGCGACCCAGGTCTTCGGATGCATGAAGATGCAGGAGTCAATTCCGACAATATTCTCATTGAGGCGGGTCATGGCCTCCCACCAATAGGTCTTGATATTGTTTTTCAGCTGTACGCCCATCTGGCCGTAATCATAGACTGCTGCCAGTCCGTCGTAGATTTCACTCGAGGGGAAAATGAATCCATACTCCTTGCAATGGGCTACAAGCACCTTGAAAAGTTCTTCCTGTGTCATATTTCGTTATTTATTCCGTACAAATATAAGAAAAATATTGAGGAAAGGCCGCCTTAAGGGACGGCTTTGCTATTTCACGAAGCGGTATCAGTACGAAATTCCGCTCCATAATCCTCGGATGTGGTATTATAAGTTCTTCTGTTTCTATTGTTTCCGTCCCATAAAAAAGAATATCGATATCGATTGGGCGGTCCTGGTAAACCCTGTTTCCGAAGGCGTCTATCCTGGTCTTTTCGGTTCGGCCGAGGGCCCTTTCGATTTCTTTACATGCCAGAAGGATCTCTTCCGCGGCTTTTTGCGAATCAGGGTTCCTCTGGTATATGCGGTAAAGGACGCAGCAATTGAGGAATTTATGGGAGCTGGAAAACCCTTGAGGGGCCGTCTCAATTAGGCGGGAAATGGCGTTATAATGACATCCAAAGCGCCTGTCCATCATCTCGAGCGCCGTTTTTATGTTCTCTTCGCGGCGTCCGAGATTACACCCAAGGGAAAAATATACGCTCTTAAAAGCCATTATTCTTCAGCGTCAAGGCCAAGCTCAACCCTTGCCTCTTCGGAAAGCATGCTCCGGTCCCAGACCGGGTCGAATGTGAGCTCTATTTCACATGAAGTAACGCCCGGAACGTCTTCGACGTTGTTTCTTACATCCATAACCACCTCTTCGGCCATCGGACAGTTCGGCGCCGTGAACGTCATGAGAATGGAAACCTCGTGCTTCTTGTTGACATTAATCTCGTAAATCAGTCCAAGATCGTAGATATTGACCGGAATTTCGGGATCATATACCTGCTTAAGGGCAAGTATGACATTGGCATATATGGGCTGGAGTTCCTTGACGTCTTCTGCCGTCAAAACCTCTTCCTGGGGCTTTATTTCCTTATTTTCAGACATTTTCCCGTGCAATTCTTTTAATGGTTTCAACCATGGAAGCGAGTCCGTTTGCCCTTGTCGGGGATAAGTTTTCCTTCAGTCCGATTTCCTCAATGAAGGAAAAATCATCGGCCGCAATTTCAGAGGGGGTACGGCCTGAATAGACGCTGATTAGAAGAGAAATAATTCCCTTGGTAATAATTGCGTCACTGTCAGCTGTAAAACGAAGAAATCCGTCTGAAACCTCGCCCTCAAGCCAAACTCGGGACTGACATCCTTTGATAAGACGGTCTTCTGTCTTCTTTTCCTCAGGAAACGGCTCTAAACTCCTCCCTAATTCAATCAAATACTCATACTTGTCCAACCACTCGTCGTACATCGAGAAGTCCTCTATAACGGCTTTTTTCGCTTCTTCTAAAGTATTCATGATTTCTATATAAGCATTTTAATCGCCTTATCCAGCGAAGAGATGAAATATTCTGCCTCCGAAAGGGTGTTATAGGGCGCAAATGAGGCCCGGACCATTCCGCTTACCCCCAGCCGATCCATAAGGGGCTCAGCGCACATCTGCCCCGAGCGCACCGCAATGCCCATTTTATCTAAAATCAGAGCCAGATCCTCGTGGTGAGCACCTTTGACAGAGAAGGAAAACAGGGGTATTTTATCTTCTGTTCTACGTGGAACACCATAAAGAATAACTCTTTCATCTCCGAGAAGACGCTCCATCATATAGTCACGGATTGCCTCCATTCTTTCCTCGGTCTCCCTGTCATCACGAAGCCGCTCAGCCAATTCGAGGGCAGGTATCAAAGTTGGAATACCGGTAATGTTCTGGGTCCCTGCTTCGAATTTTTCGGGGAGGGGGGCAAAGGTTGTTCCGGAGAACCTGACGGTCTCTATCATTTCACCTCCTCCAAGGAAGGGTGGCATCTCATCCAGCCATTTTCTCTTCCCGTATAGTACCCCTACTCCAGGGACGGAGAAAACCTTGTGTCCGGAAAAGGCAAGGAAGTCGCAATCGATCTGCTGGACATCAATTTTTTCATGTAAAGGCGCCTGAGCAGCGTCAATAAGGACAGGAACGCCTTTTTCATGACAAATCCGTACAATTTCCGTTACAGGATTTTTAATACCTAAAATATTGGAAATCAGATTAATGGCGACTACTTTTGTCTTCTGAGAAATCGATTTTTTGAGATCATCGATATCTAAGTCACCAAATTCTGTAATTCTCAGGGGCTTAACGACGGCTTTTTTTCGACCGCAAGCAAGTTGCCATGGAACAATATTGGAATGGTGCTCGGCTTCCGAAACGAGCACTTCGTCTCCTTCTTTCAGGTAACGCTCACAAAAACTTGAAGCGACAAGATTGATCGCGCCGGTCGTTCCGGATGTAAAGATTACTTCTTCCCTGCTTGGAGCGTTAATAAAAACACGGACCCTGTCACGGGCTGATTCAAACTCCTCGGTCGCCTCAGTCGCCAGGCGGTGGACCGATCGGTGGATATTAGCATTATTTTCCAGAGACAGGCGGGAAAACATTTCGACAACCGAACGCGGCCGCTGGGTCGTTGCAGCGCTGTCCAGGTATACAAGAGCTTTTCCGTAAACCGTCCTGGAAAGAATAGGAAACTCGGACCTTATGGTGTTTTCATTCATCTCTTAAGAAAATAAAGCATGCAAATTTACGAAAGTAATCTTTCATTTGACATTAAAATAACATAATTTTGCCGTACAAAGAAATTTATCCATGATTGACTACATTAAAGGAACGGTCATAGAACTGACTCCAACCGAACTGATTCTCGAGTGCGGGGGTATTGGATACAGTATTCTGATAACACTCCAGACCTTCGAAAAACTGCAAAATTCAGAAAAGGCAGTTGCTTATATCCACCACTATATCCGGGAAGATGAGGAACTGTATTTCGGTTTTGCAAGCAAGGACGAGAGAGAGCTGTTCCGTCTTCTCATCAGCGTATCCGGAATCGGAGTATCCTCGGCCAGGATGATGCTTTCGTCCCTCACCTCAGACGAAATCCGAAATGCTATACTCTCTGAAGATGTCAATAAGATAAAAAGTGTTAAAGGAATCGGGCTTAAAAGTGCCCAGAGACTCGTTTTAGAGCTAAAAGACAAGATCGTAAAGGGCGAAGGAAGCAATTCGACAACACTCTTTGCAAGAGAGAATAGCGCTATTGCCGAAGAGGCGACAACGGCACTTGTTATGCTGGGATTCACTAAACAGAGCGTTGGAAAAGTTCTTCCGGATATTCTTAAAGCGAACCCTTCGGCAAGGGTCGAAGACGTTATCAAACAGGCGCTTAAAAAGCTCTAGCTACCTGCCAAAATAAACCAGTAGAACAGAAATATCGGCCGGCGACACACCTGAAATGCGTGACGCCTGGGCAATTGTCGATGGACGGTATCGAATCAGCTTCTGGCGGGCTTCTATTGATAGTGCTTGAACAGAATTGAAATCAAAATCAGAAGGAATACGGACATACTCAAGCCGAGACAGCTTTTCAGCAAGCTTCTCTTCCCTTTCAATATATCCTTTGTACTTTAGATAGATTTCAACGGATTCGATTATCTGCCGTTTATAATCTTCCTCTAGTTCCTCAAAGTTGATATTTCTGTTGAAAAGTGTTCCACGTGGAACATTATTCAGTAGTTCCTCAAGAGAAACCTCAGGCCTGGAGGCAAGTTCGGAAATCTTCTTTGAATCAGAAATTGAACTTGATTGGACCGAATTCAAATAAGAATTAACCGTGGAACTCCTCATTTTATACTCCTCACAAAAAGCCAAGAGAGTATCCGCCTGTTCGTATTTTCTCATAGTATAAGAATAGCGGAATTCGTCCGCGAGTCCTATAGCGTGAGATAGGGAAGTAAGCCGTCTGTCCGCATTATCCTGGCGAAGAAGTATCCTGTACTCAGCCCTGGAAGTAAACATCCTGTACGGTTCATCAACTCCCTTAGTAATAAGATCATCGATCAAAACTCCTATGTATGCCTGGTCACGGTGAAGAACAAAGGGCTCTTTTTCATGGACCTTAAGATGGGCATTAATCCCAGCCACAAGGCCCTGGGCGGCCGCTTCTTCGTATCCGGTTGTACCATTAACCTGCCCGGCCAGGAAAAGATTCTCTACCACCTTGGATTCAAGGGTTTCCCTGAGGTAAGTCGGATCGAAATAATCGTATTCGACAGCATACGCGGGCTTATAAATAATCGCGTTCTCAAGTCCCTCTATCGCGTGCATCGCATCCAGCTGAACCTGTAAAGGAAGGGAGGAAGAAAAGCCCTGAAGATAATACTCATTTGTAAAACGGCCTTCCGGTTCAAGGAAAAGAAGGTGGGAATCCTTATCCGCAAAAGTGCGTAATTTATCCTCGATGCTGGGGCAGTACCGGGGTCCTTTTCCGTGGATCATACCTGTAAAGAGCGGAGAATCCGAAAATCCGCTCCGAAGTATATCGTGGACCTTTTCGTTTGTATGAACTATAAAACAGGGAAGCTGCGGAGTACCGTCCTGGACCGTGGAAGGAGTAGGAAGGAATGAAAACTTATCCGGGTATTCATCTCCTACCTGTTGAACAAGCGCCCCGGTATCAATGGAAGAAATATCGATACGCGGAGGAGTACCTGTCTTCATCCGGTCCGAAGGAATTCCTCTTTCAACGAGCTGCTCTGTCAGACCATATGAAGATTTCTCTCCGATGCGTCCTCCTTCGAAAGAAGTTCTGCCGATGAAAAGTTTACCGGAGAGAAAGGTTCCGGCGGTCAGAATAACGGTTCTAGAGTGGAAAATTGCTCCGGTAGTAGTACAAACTCCTGTAATTTTTGAATTCTCAAAGAGAAAAGAAGTTGCAGAATCAGCGTAAATATTTAATTTACAATTACTTTCGAGTATTCTACGCCAGTTTGTAGAAAACTGCTGTTTATCGCACTGGGCTCTCGGGCTCCACATGGCCGGACCTTTCGACCGGTTAAGCATCCTGAACTGCAGGGTAGAAGCATCGGTAACAATTCCGGTATATCCACCGAGAGCGTCTATTTCCCGAACTATCTGTCCCTTTGCTATACCTCCAATCGCCGGATTGCATGACATCCTCGCAAAACCGTTTAAATCCATCGTTATCAAAAGAACAGACGACCCCATGGAAGCTGCTGCCATAGCAGCTTCACATCCGGCATGTCCGCCCCCGACAACGATTACATCGTAGGTCATACAAGTTCCCTTAACGAAAGATAATAGTTTTCCTTAGCCCGCATCTGCTTAATATCTTTCTCGGTATGATCATCATATCCGATCAGATGGAGAATACCATGGACAATGACACGATTCAATTCATCCTTGAATTCGGTTCCATAGAAAGAACTGTTTTCCCGGACAGAGTCAATACTGATAAAAAGGTCTCCGCTGATCTTATCGCCTTCGCAGTAATCAAAGGTAATAATATCAGTAAAATAATCGTGTTGGAGGTATTTCAGATTGACATCCAGTATATAATTATCAGAACAGAAAACAATGGAAATATCCCCAAGCCGGCGGATTTCACTTTCAGCAACAAGTTTCAGCCAGCGGGATGTAAGCCGTTTTTCCTTAAAATTAAATACAATGTCCTCGGTAAAATAAGATACCATAGCAGCGGTTTTAACGTGCAAAATTACAAAATAATCACAAGGCAATACGAAATAATATCACTAATTTTGCATGCTATGAGTGAACAGAAAACAGAAAAAGCAGTCTTCGTAGGCGTCGTCCTGGAAAAGGGTGGAGAGCGGAAGACCATGGAATATCTGGACGAATTACAATTTCTTGCCGAGACAGCCGGAGCTGTAGGAGATAAAAAATTCATCCAGCGGCTGGACAGTACCTTCAAGGCAACATATATCGGAACCGGAAAGCTTGAAGAAATAAAAACATACTGTGAACAAAATGATATTCAGTATGTTATCTTCGATGATGAACTGACAGGAACCCAGCAGCGGAATATTGAAAAAATCATCGGCTGCGCCCATATCATAGACAGGACTTCCCTCATTCTGGAAATATTTGCCCAGAGAGCAAAAACCTCCTATGCAAAAATGCAGGTGGAACTTGCCCGGCACCAGTACATGCTCCCCCGCCTCGCCGGAATGTGGACCCACCTTGAACGCCAGAGAGGTGGTGTAGGAACCCGTGGAGGTATGGGTGAAACCCAGATAGAAGTCGACAGGCGAATTGTAAAGGAACGAATAACCCGCCTCAAGGAAGAACTCCGGAAAGTAGACCGACAGATGTCCACCCAGAGGGGAAACCGCGGCTCGATGGTACGTCTCTCCCTTGTCGGTTATACCAATGTCGGGAAGAGCACCCTGATGAACCTGCTTGCAAAATCGGATGTATTTGCAGAGAATAAACTCTTCGCAACCCTCGATACTACAGTCAGAAAAGTAGTCATCGAAAACGTTCCTTTCCTTTTGAGCGACACCGTAGGATTCATAAGAAAACTACCCACCCAACTTATTGAGGCCTTTAAAAGTACCCTTGACGAGGTAAGGGAAGCCGATATTCTGGTCCATGTTGTAGATATCTCCCACCCCGATTTTGAAGAACAGATGCAGGTTGTGGAAGATACTCTTAAAGATATAGGGGCGGCAAATAAACCCGTCTATGTGGTATTTAACAAAATAGACGCTTACAAGAGCGAAACCTATGACGAGTTTTCACTCGAGCCGAAAGGAAAGGAGCACCGGACCCTTGAAGAGCTGAAAAACAGCTGGATAGCAGAGGAAAAGACCCCCTGTATCTTCATTTCCGCCACTAAAAAAATTGGCATAGAAAAACTCCGCAACGACCTTTACAAGATGGTTGCGGAGATTCATGCGGGACGTTATCCCTTCAATAATTTTCTCTATTAGAGAGAGAATTTCGCATTGATATACTCGCGGTTCAGCCGGGCGATATGGTCGATGGTAACATGCTTCGGGCACTCCATCTCGCAGGCGCGGGTATTGGTGCAGTTACCGAAGCCGAGTTCATCCATCTTCGCGACCATAGCGCGGGCGCGGCGGGCGGCCTCAGGACGACCCTGCGGAAGCAGGGCGAGCGATGAAACGCGGGCAGCAACAAAAAGCATGGCTGAACCATTCTTACATGTAGCTACACAGGCGCCGCAGCCGACGCAAGCGGCAGCATCCATACTGTCTTCAGCCCTGTCATGAGGAATAAGGATATTATTCGCATCCTGGGCACTTCCGGCGCGGACAGTGATAAATCCACCCGCCTGAAGAATCTTATCGAAGGCCCTGCGGTCAACTACAAGATCCTTGATGACAGGGAAAGCACCTGAGCGCCAGGGTTCTACGGTAATAGTAGCACCGGGCTTGAAATGGCGCATAAACAGCTGGCAGGTCGTAACCTGGTCATCCGGACCATGGGCGCGGCCGTCAACATACAGCGAGCATGCGCCGCAAATACCCTCACGGCAATCATGATCAAACGCCACCGGCTCCTTACCCTGACGGATCAGCTGGTCATTGAGGATGTCAAGCATCTCGAGGAATGAGCAATCCTCCTCAACATCGGTGACATGATAAGTTTCGAAATGTCCCTTTGTCTTGGCGTTCTTCTGACGCCATACCTTGATATTGTATTCCATATCCGATCAGTCTTTGTAGTTTCTGGTGGCAATCTTGATATTCTCGTATTTGAGCGGCTCCTTATGGAGTTCCGGCTCAACACCTTCGCCCTTGTATTCCCAGGCGGCGACATACATGAAATTCTCATCGTCACGCTTGGTCTCCCCTTCCTCGGTCTGCATCTCCTCGCGGAAATGGCCGCCGCAGGATTCCCTGCGGTTCAGGGCATCGCGGGCCATGAGTTCACCGATATCGAAGAAGTCAATAAGACGAAGCGCCTTCTCAAGTTCCTGGTTGAACTCCTCATTGGTTCCGGGAACACGGACAGTCTTCCAGAATTCCTCGCGGAGTTTTCCAATCTCCTCAATACCCTTCTTCAGTCCCTCTTCAGTACGGGCCATACCGACGTACTCCCACATAATGTGGCCGAGTTTCTTATGGATAGAATCGACGGTTTCAGTACCCTTGACGGCAAAAATCTTATCAATACGCTCGCGTACCTGCCTTTCCGCCTCCGCAAATTCAGGGGCGTTGACATCAGTCTTCGGCTCGGCAAACTTATGGGAAAGATAATCACCAATAGTGTACGGAAGGATGAAATATCCATCTGCAAGACCCTGCATAAGGGCAGAGGCGCCGAGGCGGTTGCCGCCATGATCGGAGAAGTTTGCCTCACCGATAGCATAAAGTCCCGGAATAGTGGTCTGGAGATCATAATCCACCCACAGACCACCCATTGTATAATGGATAGCCGGATAAATCATCATCGGCTCCTCCCAGGGAGAAGTGGTCGTAATCTTCTCGTACATGTCAAAGAGGTTACCATAACGCTCGGCAACTCTCTGATGACCAAGGCGTTTGATAGCATCCGCAAAGTCGAGGAAAACGGCCAGACCGGTCTCATTTACACCATAACCGGCGTCGCAGCGCTCCTTTGCCGCACGGGAAGCAACGTCACGGGGAACGAGGTTTCCGAAGGCAGGATAACGGCGCTCGAGATAGTAATCACGATCCTCTTCAGGAATCTGGGACGGCTTAATCTCATGTTTACGGAGTTTCATTACATCCTCCATCTTCTTCGGAACCCAGATACGGCCGTCGTTTCGGAGAGACTCCGACATAAGAGTCAGCTTACACTGCTGGTCGCCATGAACCGGAATACAAGTCGGGTGGATCTGCGCAAAACAGGGATTCGCAAAGAAAGCACCCTTCTTATAGCACTGCCATGCGGCCGAACCATTGGAATTCATTGCATTAGTGGAAAGGAAATACGTATTTCCATAACCACCGGTTGCAAGGACAACTGCATGGGCACCGAAGCGCTCCAGTTCACCGGTTACCAGATTACGGGCAATAATACCCTTTGCCTGACCATTAATAATCACAAGATCAAGCATTTCATGGCGAGGATAACTCTTAACTGTCCCGGCCGCTATTTCCTTATTGAGGGAAGCATATGCACCGAGGAGAAGCTGCTGTCCGGTTTGTCCGCGGGCATAGAAAGTACGGCTGACCTGGACACCTCCGAAAGAACGGTTGGCGAGATATCCGCCATATTCACGGGCAAAAGGTACTCCCTGGGCGACGCACTGGTCGATAATCGCGGCGCTCACCTCTGCAAGACGGTACACATTAGCTTCGCGGCTGCGGTAGTCTCCACCCTTAATAGTGTCATAGAAAAGACGATAAATGGAGTCATTATCATTCTGATAGTTCTTAGCAGCGTTAATACCACCCTGGGCAGCGATTGAATGGGCCCGGCGGGGGGAGTCGCTGATACAGAAAATCTTGACATTGTATCCGAGCTCTCCGAGAGAAGCAGCTGCGGATGCACCGCCAAGACCGGTTCCTACCACAATCACCTCCAGCTTCCGCTTGTTGTTTGGACTTACAATCCTGATTTCAGATTTACGCTTCGTCCATTTTTCGGCGAGCGGTCCATCCGGGATCTTTGAGATTAATTTTGTATCGGCCATAATTAAATTGAATATATATTCACTAAAAATCCTGCAATTTTAGTCATTTTTCATCGATTTCCCAAAAATTACCTTCCTGTACCAATGTATTGCTTATAAGCCATACGTATAAAAGTATCATAGAAGGATCCGAACTGGTCAGTATCAATCTTCCCTTCCCTCCAGTTTTCAATAATTACATCGAACTTCTCATCAATGAATTTTTCAACCTCAAAGCCCTCAGTCCTGGGCTCCAGGCCACGTTTTGCCTTTTCAGAAAGGGCAAGGTCACAGAACTCCGCATTATCCCCCGACTTCCCTTTTTTCAAATAAAAAGGAATATGATCCGAATCCAGTACAAGGACCGGAATGTAAGGAATACATGTAGGTAATCCAAGGCAGGTCCACATAACCGTATGGAGCGGATTCTCTCCGCTCTTAACGCCTTCAATAACGATAGAGCACGCGGTAATATCCCTAAGAATAGGGCTTCCAGAACGGGAAATTACATTGAAAAGACCCTTATGGCTGTATATATCCTTAACAAGATAAACCCTCTGACTGTCAGTCCGGTAACTCATCTTAGGAACCTCGTTCATAAGCTTCGACGCCCTGTTGTAACGGTCCACTCCCTTTCTCTGCTTCGGCCGGCCGGTCATTGTAAAATTAGTTACCACCCGGTATCCCTTCTCCTCTTCATTCACGTCGAACTTCGTCCACTTATGATTATTAACCTCATAATAGCAGGCACCGCCATACGCATCTATGACCCCAAAATTGGCCTCAACCCCCATCGGGCGGGAAAGAGTATCCAGAAGTACTTCAAAATCAGATACATCCTTGCAAATTTCAAGGGCCCGGTACATAAGTTCTCCTTCCCTGTCCATGAACTCGTCCGCTACCTTATCATCCTTAAGATCATAAGTTGCGGTATTCATTATACTGAACCCCGCGCTGTTGGTTCCGGTCCATACTTCACCGCGGGCAAAAGGATGCTTTGCCACCCTCTCCTTTTCCCAGGATGAATTTACAAGACCGACGAAGGAATACTTCTCCCCCTGAAACCACTGAAGACGATTGTTAAGCTCTCCGGTATCACGGTGCTTAAGCATCAGAGGACGTCCATCACGCGTCGCTTTTCCCGAAATAATAACTGAGGTACAGCATATTCCCTCAAAAGAAAAGAGAAAGCAAGCGAGCAGTATGGATATAATTCTTTTCATATCAAAACAGCATTCCATCTTCCGACTGCGGCATGAACCCCTCGAGTCCGAGATGCTTATATGCAAGTTCGGTTGCAACGCGGCCCCTCTGGGTCCTCACGAGAAAGCCCTCCTTGATAAGGAATGGCTCATAAACCTCCTCAAGGGTACCTGTATCCTCGCTGATAGAGGTCGCAAGGGTACCAACCCCGACCGGACCGCCCTTGAAAAGGGTAATCAGGGTACGGAGAATCTTATTGTCAACTGAATCCAGTCCCCTCTTGTCAATCTTCAGTTTATTAAGGGCAAAGCGCGTGATTTCCAGGTCAATGCGGCCGTCCCCCATAACCTGCGCAAAGTCCCTGACCCGCTTCAGAAGGGCATTGGCTATACGGGGAGTACCGCGGCTTCGAAGGGCTATCTCCTCGGCGGCCTCACTGTCTATATCAACCTTCAGAATAAGGGCGCTTCTAATTACAATCTTCCGAAGATCCTCCTTGTCATAATACTCCAGCGGGCAGTTTATGCCGAACCTCTCCCTAAGAGGAGCAGTCAGGAGTCCGCTTCTGGTAGTAGCCCCGACAAGGGTAAAGGGATTGAGGGATATCCTGACAGACCTCGCGCCTGGGCCTTTATCTATCATGATATCAATCACATAATCCTCCATTGCGGAATAAAGATACTCCTCAACTTCGGGGGACAGGCGGTGGATTTCATCAATGAAAAGGACATCCCCGGGATCCAGGGAGGTGAGGAGCCCGGCGAGATCCCCCGGCTTATCGAGGACCGGGCCGGAAGTAACCTTCATATTGACTCCCATCTCATTTGCAATGATATGGGCAAGGGTGGTTTTTCCGAGTCCGGGCGGGCCATGGAACAAAGTATGATCCAGGGCCTCTCCCCTCTTTTTCGCCGCCTTAATATATACCTCAAGATTGGACACAATCTCCCTCTGTCCTGTAAAATCATCCAGTTCCTGGGGGCGGATTATTCCGTCCAAATCATTATCTTTGCGCTCGATTGTCGTATGCGGATTGAATTCGTCCATAGGGCGGGGTCGGTAAAGTCATACAAATATAGTGTTTTTATTTGAAAATATATTGATGTTTATGTTTCGGTTGAAAAGTTGAAAACTAAACAGAAACAAATGAATACCAATAATTTAAACTAATTTAGAGTTGTTGATAAATAGGTTGTTTTCCCTCTCTTTCCCGGTTGATAATTTTTTAGGAATAGTTTCCTTCGCCGGAAAGGTAGTTTATCAACAAGTTTATTAACAGGTTTTCAACCGATTTTTCGGAAAAATGTTGATAAGTGAAAATTCATCGGAGAAACTGAAAGCAAAGCTTCGGAATGAAAAAGAAATATTCTGCAGCGGACTTTTTCTATCAGCCCGTTGGTTCGTACTTTCATCAGTTGCAAAAAAAGGAACTCACCTTATAATTCTTCCGAGCCGGGAGGCAGCTGAATACTGTGCCGCCGACCTTTATTCCCTGACAGAAGGAGACTGCGTATTTTATTTTCCCGATACCGGAAAGGCGGTAGAAAGAAGCAATTATAAATCCTCGCTCGGAGTTCAGAGAACATCAGCCCTCGCCGCCCTTTCAAAGGGAATGGAACTTCTTTATCTGGTTACATATCCGGAAGCCCTGAGCGAAAGTGTTCCCTCTTCTTCCCACCTCTGCGGATCCATCATCTCGCTTTCAAAAGGAGATACTATCCGTTTTGAAGACCTTAGAAACCTTCTCGGGGAAAAGGGCTTTGAAAAGGTTGACTTCGTTTCAGCCCCGGGACAGTTTGCAGTCAGGGGTTCCATAATAGACATATTCTCTTTTTCCGAAAACAATCCGTTCCGCTTTTCATTCTTCGGAAACGAAATAGATGCTGTCCACGTTTTCGACTGCAATACCCAGCTTTCCCTTTCGGAAGTTGAAAATGCAGACATTTATCCCGACATGGTGTCTTCCGCTTCAGGAGAAACTCTTCTTTCTGAGATACTTCCGAAAGATACTGTAGTATGGATGGATTCCTCCGACATGTATCGGAAAGAGCCCTTCTTTTCCTCGTTCGAGCCCTTTAAAAAAGTATTTTTAGAGGTGCCTCTTTCAAAAGAAAACGTCGAGCCGGTAAAATTCAGCATAGCTCCCCAGCCCGTATTCAACAAAAACTTTGAACTCCTTATATCCGATATCGGTAACAGGTTGGACGAAGGTTACCGGGTCCTCATATATGGAGAGAAAGAATCCCAGCTGAACCGCCTCCGCTCCATCCTGATGGAAGAACTCCATGTCCTTCCTGAATTCATAGTCGGAAAGAATATCCACAGCGGTTTCATAGACAATGAAAACAGGGTCTGCTGTTATTCGGACCATGAAATATTCGACCGCTTCCACCGCGTCCGACTCCGCCGGACCGTCGACAAGAGCGAACAGCTTACCCTCAACGACCTGAGTTCCTTCAATATAGGGGATTATATTGTCCATATAGACCATGGAGTAGGTATTTTTGGCGGTCTCGTCCGCATGACGGACGATAAGGGAAGGGTCCATGAAGTAGTGAAACTGACCTACCGGGGCGGTGATGTGGTATTCGTCTCGGTCCATTCCCTCCATAAAATATCCCGCTTCCGCTCCCGCGAAGGAGAGGCGCCAAAGATAAATAAACTCGGCTCAAAGAGCTGGCAGAACCTTAAATCAGGGGCAAAGTCACGTGTAAAGGACATAGCCAAGGAACTTATCCAGCTGTATGCGAAGCGGAAGAGTTCCCGCGGGTTTGCCTTCTCCCCCGACACCTACCTCCAGGAAGAACTCGAATCCTCATTCATGTATGAGGACACCCCCGACCAGGAAAAGGCGAATGAAGCCGTTAAAAGGGACATGGAAGACAGCTGCCCGATGGACCGGCTCATCTGCGGCGACGTCGGCTTCGGAAAGACGGAAATTGCCGTCCGGGCCGCCTTTAAGGCCGTTACCGACAGTAAACAGGTTGCCCTTCTGGTACCTACAACCATCCTTGCCCTCCAGCATTATACTACCTTTAAATCCCGTCTAAAGGACTTTCCATGCACGGTCGAGTACGTCAGCCGCCTGAGGAGCACAAAAGAGGTTAACGACATAAAGAAACGACTGAAAGAAGGGAAGATAGACATACTTATCGGAACACATAAGATTCTCGGCGAGGGCTTTTCCTTCAAAGACCTTGGGCTGCTTATAATCGATGAAGAGCAGAAATTCGGAGTAAGCGCAAAGGAAAAACTCCGCTACCTCAAGGAAAGTGTGGATACCCTTACCCTGACCGCCACCCCGATTCCGAGGACCCTGCAGTTCTCCCTTCTCGGGGCCCGCGACCTTTCAATAATCAATACTCCCCCGCCGAACCGCATTCCTATTCAGACCGAAATCATCCTTTTCAACAAGGAAGAAATCAAGAGCATCCTGGAATATGAGCTCAACCGGGGCGGACAGATATTTTTCCTCCATAACAAGGTTGAGGAACTGCCCTCAATAGAGGAAATCCTCCACCGGCTGGTTCCCGACATGAGGATATGCGTGGCCCATGGACAGATGGAATCCCGCGTCCTGGAAGACCGTATGCTCGATTTCATGAAAGGGGAGTATGACCTTCTTCTCTGCACCACCATCATTGAAAACGGGCTCGACATTCCAAATGCCAATACAATCATAATCAACCAGGCCCAGAATATCGGGCTCAGCGACCTCCACCAGCTTCGCGGCCGGGTAGGAAGATCCAACCGCAAGGCCTTCTGCTACCTCATTGTTCCTCCCCTTGTTTCCATTACCGACGATGCCCGCCGGCGTCTCAAGGCGATAGAGGAATTCTCAGACCTCGGCAGCGGCTTCAATATAGCCATGCAGGATTTGGATATCCGCGGCGCCGGAAATCTTCTCGGGGCGGAGCAGAGCGGCTTCATTATGGACATGGGACTGGAGGTTTATCAGCAGATTCTCTCCGAGGCCATGGAAGAACTGGGTGTTGAAACCGGCAACACAACCCGTCCGGACAATGATTACTACGTGACCGACTGCACAATTGAAACTGACCAGCCCGCCTTCATTCCGGACAGCTACATAGATATAAGCGCTGAAAAGATACGTATTTATAAGCAGCTTGACTCGATAACCTCCGAAAAGGAGATTGACCGCTACCGCAGCGAGCTGAGAGACCGGTTCGGCACCTTCCCGGAAGAACTTGAAAACCTCTTCAACGTAGTGAAAATCCGTAATTTAGGTGCTTCCCGCGGCTTTGAGAAAATTATAGTAAAGAACGGCATGCAGATTATGTTCTTCATAGGTAATCCCATGTCTCCGTATTACAAATCAAAGGAGTTCGGGGCGATAATTGATTCAGTAAATGCGGGTAAGACGCGCTTTTCCTTTGTCCAGAAAGACGGCCGCCTCAGGGTAATCACCCGAGGAGTAAATTCCCTTTCAACCGCCCTTAAAAACCTCCAGACGCTATAAATCAAATAAAAATTAGTATTTTTGCAATCTTGTGTCAAACCTTTTGATTGAAATAGGCAACACTGCCCTCAAAGCGGCTTATTCCGACGGAATCACCCTCGGAAAAACCTTCCGTTATCAGGGGGAGAAGGTTATGGATTTCATAATGGACCTTCTGTCAAAGGGAAAGCCGGAAGTTACCGTAATCGCCTCGGTTTATGGAATTTCCTCTTCCGACGCCGAGATGCTCCGAACCGCGACGAAGGAACTTCTGGTTCTGGACCGGGACCATCCGGAGGAACTCATCCGTAATTCCCTTCCCGCCTGCCTTACCTACGACCGCGCCGCCTCGATAATTGCAGCCCGTTACCTTTTCCGCGGAAAGGGTTGTACCATAGTTGATTTCGGCACCACCCTGACCGTCGATGTGACCGATTCTGAAGGGCGGTACATGGAGGGAATCATTTCTCCCGGTTGCCGCACCCGCTTCAAGGCCCTGAACCGGTATTCCAGGGAACTTCCCCTTCTGGATTCCCCTGAAATAAAGGAGTTTTCCCCGCTCTCGACAGAGGGCTCAATGGTCAAGGGAGTCGTTTCGGGCATGGTGTTTGAAATAGAGGGTTATCTGAGTACTCATCCGGACCATATGGTGGTATTCACCGGTGGCGACGCGATTTATTTTGCAAAACGGATGAAAAACTCGATATTTGTAATTTCCAATCTCGTACTTATGGGATTGGCCTTAATTGCGGACAGATATGTCACTGAGATGGAGAAATAGTCTTGCAACCCTCGCCGCGGCCGTTTTCACCGCTGTTTCCGCTCTTGCCCAGAACGGAACATTCAACGATTACAGCCCCTATTCCGTGTATGGAATCGGGCAGCTCCACGATAAGGGTACGGCTTTTAACGAGAGCATGGGCGGAGTAGGCATAGCGACAAGGACGCGTCGCTATGTAAATATCCTGAATCCCGCCTCCATCACAGCCCGCGATTCCCTCTCGTTCATGGCCGATTTCGGACTTAACGGAAAAGCTTCCTACTATACCCAGGGAGATCTCCATTCGGCGAATAACATAATGAATATTAACGACTTCGTTATTTCATTCCCGATTTATCGCCGCTCCGCAATGATGATAGGAATTACCCCCTACAGCAACGTCGGCTATAATTTCACCTATGTGGAGAACGACCCCATGAAGGTCGGAAAGATGGGTAATCAGGGATATACCGTTTCCGGCTCCGGAAGTATTTACCAGATTTTCGCCGGCGGCGCCGTGACCCTTTGGAACCGACTCTCGCTTGGAGCTGAATATATCCTGTATTTCGGAACCATCAACCGCGACCTTTCCCTGACTTTCGTCGATGAAACGGTCCGGGATATTTCGACGGGCCATGTAGAGCAGCTCCGCAGCCATACCGGAAAATTCGGGCTCCAGTATGAGCAGCCCGTCGGCGGAGGAAAGACCCTGACTCTTGGCGCGACATATAAACTTTCGACTCCTGTCGGAGGATATTCCACCGATGAAACCTATGCCAGCATGGAGTCGATCGTAGATACGATTTCCTTCAGTTCGGTCCATCTTACCGGTACGGATAAGCTGAAGTTCGCGAGCGAAATCGGAATCGGACTGTCCCTGCGCGCCGGAGAAAGGTGGCTCGCGGAAGTGGATTATACCCGTTCGGACTGGACCGGCAGTGGTTTTGACAACGTAAGCGGCTTCCGGAACAACTCCGCCTTCAAGTTTTCCTCTTCCGTCGCCCAGATGGTCCGGGCCGGCTTCGCCTTTACCCCCAACCGGAACGATATCCGTTATTTCTACAGGAGGATTACCTATCGGGGCGGACTGTACTGCGGGGAAACATATTTCAAGCTGGACAATAACCCGGTTACCTCCTACGGACTTACCCTCGGAGCGACAATCCCGGTCTCAAGGGGTTATAACGGGGTTACATTCGGACTCGACATCGGTAAACGCGGCACGGCGAAAAACGGAATGGTCCGCGAAAACTATATAGGATTCAACTTCGGAGTCAACATCTTCGACATATGGTTCCAGAAGTCACAATATAAGTAGAACAAATAAAACTCAGCGATATGAAAAAAGTAGTCTATCTTATCATCGCCCTTTCGGCAGTGTTCATGAGCGGAAAGGTTTCCGCCCAGGGAAAATTTGGTGCAGACAGTGCCGAGTGTATCAAGTACCTCTCCTACTACCAGGAGTATTACAAGCAGAAAAACTATGACGCAGCGCTCCCCAACTGGAGGAATGCATACCGTCTCTGCCCTGCTTCCGCATCGCAGAACATGTTCATCCACGGTTCATTCCTTATGAACCGGGAGATTTCCAAGACCCGCGACGCCGCAAAGCGCAGCGCCCTCGTGGATACCCTTCTGATCCTCCAGGACCAGCGTCTTACCAACTATCCGACCACCCGCGGCGGAGTCAGCCAGGCCCCGACCATCCTCAACAACAAGGGAACCTACCTGATCAAGTACCGCGAGCAGGATGCGAAATACCTGTATGACAACCTCCACGAGATTATCACCGAGCTCGGCGGCAAGGCGAAGGCCAACCTCCTTGTGTATGACCTCCAGACCGCCATCAAGCTCTACCGTGACGACATGCTTTCCGCCGACGATGTTATAGCTGAGTACAACACCGTCGTCGCCTGCATCGACGCCGCCAGGGCTAAAAACGACGAGGAAGCCGCGGAAAACGCCCAGACAAAGCGTGACCTCGAATCCATTTTCGCCGACAGCAAGGTTGCCAGCTGCGATAACATCATCTCGATTTTCGGACCCCGTTTCGAACAGAATTCCGACGACGTGGCCCTCGCCTCGACTATCGTGAAACTTATGAACACGGCCGACGACTGCGTGGATAACGACCTCTACCTCAAGGCCGTAACCTCGATGCATAAGAACGATCCTTCGGCCCAGAGCGCCTACTTCCTCTACAAGCTCCAGGCAGCCCGCAGCAACACCTCCGCGGCGGTTTCCTACCTCGAGGAAGCGATTGCCTCCTCCGATGAAACAACGAAGGCGCAGTATCTCTACGAGCTCGCTTCCTTCGCCATCAAGAACGGAATGAAGGCAAAGGCCTATGACGCTGCCCGCAAGACCGTCGAATGCGGCGGCGAATATGTCGGCAAGGCCTATTACCTTATCGGCAACATGTGGATCGGCACCGCCTGCCAGGGCAATGAAATCGAGCGCCGCGCCCCTTACTGGGTGGCAACGGACTATTTCCAGAAGGCAAAGAACGCCGACGCCTCCCTCGCCGATGACTGCAACCGCATGATTTCCCAGGCGAGCGCCTACTATCCCCAGGCGGCCGAGGCCTTCATGTACGACCTCTCCGCCGGCCAATCCTATACCATAAGCTGCGGCGGCCTTTCCGCCACCACAACGGTGCGTGTGAACAGGTAGCGTGAGTCGTCATATCCGCATACTGAAAACGATGGCAACCGCAATCGCGGTTGCTTTCGTCGTATATTCGTGCAAGGGAAAACTCTCTGAGGCCGAGCGGATAAATATCGGCGAAACCCCCGTCCAGACGGTCCGGGACATGTTTTTTGTCCAGACTGAGAACGGGCGCGTAAAGATGAGGGTGGAAGCCCCCGTTATGGAGCGCTATGACAACGACACCCTTTCGTACGACCTTTTTCCGGAAGGGCTGAAAGTTTTTGCATATACCGACGAGGGCCTGCTCGAGACTACAATCCGCTCCGACAACGCCCGCCACGAGACGGCGAAAAAGAAGGATGACGAACTCTGGGAGGCCTTCGGCAACGTCGTTGTCCGGAACGAGATGAAGCAGGAAACCATGGAAACCGATACCCTGTACTGGGACCGGAAGACAAAGGAAATATGGACCGACTGCTATATCATCATGCGCTCCCCGCGCGGTTACATGCAGGGTCATGGCATGCGCTCGGACGATATGGCGCGGAACGCTATGCTCATGAATCCCTTCGACAGTCCGGTCCGGGTTGCGGAGGATACCACCGTCGTGGTGCTTGACACAGTCAATTTTATAGGGCCCCTGCTAAAAAATAGTGATAATTAAGATAAAAATTGCTAACTTCGCACCCCATATCCAGTTTTGGTAATAATTTAAACGACAGATAAAAAAATGGCAGTTTTACAGAAAATGCGCGGCTGGGGTATCGTCCTTTCGATACTTGTAGCCATTCCGCTCCTGCTCTTCATCATTGATCCTTCGCAGATCATGCAGACAGTCCAGTCGGTTTCTTCCCGCAACGACGTGGGTAAAATCAACGGAAAGTCAATTTCTTACATGGATTTTCAGCAGGATGTCGACAAGTACCAGACAATAACCGAAATCCTTACCGGCAACTCCGCCAACGAGGAGGCCCAGAAGCAGGCGCGCGACGCCGCCTGGCAGTCCCTCGTCGATAAGTATCTCTTCCTCGAGAACGCTTCCAAGGCAGGTATTGTCGTAGGCAAGGACGAAATCCTTGACCTGACGGTCGGCGAGAACGTTTCCCCGCTTCTGGCCAATAACGGACTTTTCTATGACGAGAACGGAGAGTTTTCCGCCGACAGGGTCCGTGACTTTGTCCAGATGATCAGTGACGGCAGCGTCGATCCCCGCTACAGCACCTACTGGGATTACCTCCAGACGTCCGTAAAGACGGCGAAGTTCTATGAGAAGTACAACGCCCTCTTCACCGCCTCTTCTTTCGAGAATGCGCTGTCCCTCAGGAATGCAATCCAGGGCAACAACGAGACGGCGGATGTGGACTATGTAATGGTTCCGCTCAGCTTCGTTACGGATACGACCGTCGTCGTTTCCGATAAGGAAATCAAGGACTTCTACAAAAACCATAAGGATTTCTACCGCCAGCAGGCCTCCCGTGAAATCGAATACGCTGTCTTTGAGGTTGTTCCTTCCGCAGACGATATCGCCCGCGAGAGCGCTTCCTTCGTGAAGCTCTATGACGAGTTCGCCTCCGCGTCGAATGTCCGTTCCTTCCTCCAGAGAAACTCCGACCGCCAGTGGAGCGACTACTTCTACAAGGTCGGCGAGCTCAATACCGTCAACCGCGACGTCGAGAGCTTCGTTGCAGCAAACGGCGTGGGTGCTGTTTCCCCGGTTATCCAGGACGGCAATACTTTCTATGCCGCCAAGGTGGTCGAGCAGGCGTCCCTTCCCGACTCGGTCTATGTCCGCCACATCCTCTTCCAGGGTGCTGACGCCGCCCATATGGCCGATTCCCTCATGGGTGTCCTGAAAAAGAATGACTTCCAGACCCTCGCAATGGTCTATTCCGCCGACAAGGGTTCCGCCGCTGACGGCCAGACCGGCAATATCGGCTGGATGACCCAGAGCTACATGATTCCCGGCTTCGAGTCGGTAATCAGTGCAAAGGTCGGCGTCCCGTTCATCCTCAATACCCAGTACGGCACCCATATCGTTGAGGTCACCAAGGCCACCAAGCCCGTCGTGAAGAAGAAAGTGGCTATCTTCGAGAAAGAGGCCCTCGCTTCCAAGGAGACCTTCAACACCTTCTACAACAAGGCCAACCGTCTTGCCACCATCGCCGCAGGTAAGGGAGAGAACTACAAGGCCGCCTGCGACAGCGTCGGAGCATATTCCCATCCGATGACTATCCGCGAGAGCACCGATACCTACGGAACGATTTCCCACGCCAAGGAAGTTACCCGCTGGGCGTTCGACAACAAGCCCGGAAAGGTCTCCCAGATCATTACCGTCGATAACAACTACTTCTTCGTAGTCGCCGTCAAGGAGGCCCACAAGGAGGGCTTCGCGGAGATCAGGGAAGTCGCCCCCGCAATCAAGAACCAGCTCTATGCCGAGAAGTATGCGGAGAAGCGCCAGAAGGAAGTCGCCGAAGAGATTGCAGGTCTCGAGACCCTCGGAGAGGTCGCCGAAAAGCTTGACGCCACGGTCTCCAGCCAGAGCGGAGTCGCCTTCGCCGCGATGTCCCGTTCGCTCGATCCGAAATTCATCGGCGCTATCGCTGCGGCTAAGGAAGGCGTGCTTTCCGGTCCCGTTGCGGGTTCTTATGGAGTCTATGTGTTCCAGGTCACCGGCCGCGATACCGGCGCCTATTACACAGAGGATGATGCAAAGACATACAATGGCCAGTTAACCTCGTACGAAGCCCAGATGATTCTGCCCGTCATGATGGACGATGCGGATGTCAAGGACAATCGTGCCCGTTTCTTCTAGTCATGTCTTTGAAGTGTGGAATAGTGGGACTTCCCAATGTAGGGAAGTCCACTTTGTTTAACTGCGTCAGCTCCGGGAAGGCGCAGAGCGCGAATTTTCCGTTCTGCACCATCGATCCGAACATCGGTTCCACCCCTGTTCCGGACCGCCGTCTGGACGTCCTGACGGAGATTTGCAGTCCCAAGCGGACGATTCCGGCGACCGTCGAAATTGTTGACATCGCCGGGCTCGTGAAGGGAGCATCGAAGGGGGAGGGGCTTGGCAACCAGTTCCTTGCGAATATCCGCGAGACCGATGCCATCCTCCATGTCCTCCGCTGTTTCGACGGCGGAAATATCGTCCATGTGGACGGCTCCGTAGACCCGGTAAGGGACAAGGAAGTGGTTGACACGGAGCTCCAGATAAAGGATCTGGAAACCGTTGAAAACCGTATCCGGAAGGTTGAGAAACAGGCGACAACCGGCGGGGACAAGGATGCGAAAAAGCTGCTTGTCCTCCTCCAGAAATACCGCGAGGCCCTGCTTCAGGGACGCTCCTGCCGGACAGTCGCCCTCGATACCCCAGAGGAAGCGGAAATGTCCAGGGAGCTTTTCCTTCTGACGGATAAGCCGGTGCTCTATGTCTGCAACGTGGACGAGGGCTCCGCGGTCAGCGGGAACCGCTATGTAGATGCGGTGAGGGAAGCGGTGAAGGATGAGAACGCTGAAATTCTTGTCATTGCGGCGAAAACAGAGGCGGAAATAGCTGAAATAGAGGAGTATGAGGACCGGAAGATGTTTCTAGAGGAGATGGGGCTCGAAGAGTCCGGCGTTGTCCGGCTTATCCAGAGCGCCTATAAACTCCTGGGACTGAGGACCTTCTTTACTGCCGGAGCCGATGAGTGCCGGGCATGGACAATCCACGCCGGCGACAAGGCCCCGCGCGCTGCCGGAGTTATCCATACCGACTTCGAAAAGGGCTTTATCCGCGCTGAAGTAATTAAGTACGAGGACTTTGTCCAATACCGGACCGAAGCAGCAGTCCGCGCAGCCGGGAAGATGGGCATCGAAGGCAAGGACTATGTAGTCCAGGACGGTGACATAATGCATTTCCTGTTTAACGTTTAGAGAGTCAAGGAATAGCCGTAACCACGATTACGGATGATTCTCGACCGTGCGTCTTGGCGGCGGCGGAAGCAGGCAAACAAGATTTTTCATGGGCGGAAAAGCCGGTTTTTGCCTACGAAGCCAGGCGCAGTGGAGCTTTCCGCCGCGTTCGCTTACCGCGAGTTCAGAAAAACAGCCGTCAAATGCAGTTTCCCGGCATTCGCGGCAGTTAAAACCGCCGAAACAAACTTTTTCCTTACCGCGACTGCATAAAAACCGCCGCAGAAAGGCGAGATGCTGCATTCGCGGCGCCGGAAACAGGCAGAACGGCCTTTTTGCTTTGTTTTTTCACCGGTATTCCTTACCTTTGGTGATTGAGGGTAAAAGTATATGAACGTTAAGTGTTTAGCGGCGATGGCTGCGCTATGTATGGTGCTGCCTCTTCGGGCGGACGATTCTCCGAGGGAGCATATCCTGTTTTCGAACGGGATAGTCAATCCTGCTTCCCCGGAAGCGTGGTCGATGATCAAGTACGGGGATCCTTCCGTAAACCTTTACAGCGGGTCGCTTGGTCTGTCGATACCGTTCTATACATATAGCGACGACGATTTTACTCTACCTGTTTCTTTTGATTACGGCTTCTGCGGGTATCGTCCTAATGTTTCCACGGGGACGATGGGGCTCGGATGGTATTGTAACGTAGGGGGATGCATCACCCGGGACGTGAACGGAATCATGGACGACGCCTGGCCCGACCTGGAGATGTACGATTACCGCGACAAATGGTACGGCGGCATCCGTACCGGCGAATACCTTTCCATCGCCGTGTTCGGGTATGCCCACTACTGCCAGCAAGGTTTTGATGAGATAGATGTCCTTCGTGACCGGGTATATGGCAACAAAGCCGGGGAAGAGTACATGTCTGTGCTCTATTCGAACGACGATTACGAGACCATGTATGAATACGAGCCGGACGTTTTCCATTTCTCCATGCCCGGGCATAGTGGTTCCTTTATTCTGTCGCCGGACGGCGGAATCTTTTCCGAGACGAGCGGGCCTTCGAAGTTATATTCTTTGGAGTACACACTGGGAAGGAGCGGTTTTACTTCTTTCACGATAATCACTCCTGACCGGTACCGTTACGTTTTCGCCTGCGTGGAACGAGCTTACAGCTGGTCGGACAATGCATCGGACGACGGGGTCGGAACTCCCGGAAGTTGGCGGCTTACTCGGATTGTCGCCCCTTCGGGTCGCATCCTTGTTTTCAACTACGGAGTCAGCGGATACAGCCAGACCCTAAGTCCATGTTACGTAGATGATTATAATTACAAGGTGGCCAGGAAAGAGGACTCCGGGGCAGACATCACGGAGGATAGGTCATATTACACGGCGGCATACACTTCCTGCTCCTATGTAGAGTCATTCTGCCCCACCATGATTGAGACATCGGACAGCACGGTACGCCTTGTGCTGGATTACAGGAGGAAGGCATTGGAGCGTGGCAGTTACGACTATCCCTCGTACCTTCTTACCGGGATATCCGTTTATTCTGCCGAAGGCCGTTCCGTCCGGAGCTGTACCCTTGTATATCGGAACGAGCAGGCGGTCGGAACGGAATCTTATGACAGCACCCGCTTGTGCGTTACCTTTCTGGATTCCCTCCTGGTGTCCGGGGAAGGGGCGTATGTTTTCCGGTACAATGACATCGGGAGTTCCCCGGACTTGGGGACAAAGGGTACCGACTGGTACGGGTACTGGCGTACGGATACAGACAGTTGGAGCGGTTTTGCACCGACCGTGGCGACTGCCCGGAGTGGGAACGGCTATCTGCTTACCCTTCGCCAGGGATCCTTCAGCCATGCACTCTGGGGTTCCCTTTCGGAAGCCGTCTATCCTACGGGGGGAAAAATATCCGTTGAGTGGGAGCCGAACCGCTATGGCCGTGACGACACCGGAGTGGATGCTCGGAGCGGCGGAGGCGGTTCTTCTGGGATCCGGGTAGCAGCCGTCAATACTTCCGATGCAGACGGACGTGTGCTGAAACGGAAGGAGTATAGTTACATTCTTCAGGACGGAACCTCTTCCGGAGTCCTGCTATGGAGACCCATCCTGTACTCGGAGTATTCATCGAGGACATCCTCCCCCTGGAAGAATCTTGATCGGGAAACCCTCTCAACGGCGAGTGATTATGTCTTCTCCCGATATCCTCACCTTGAGTACCTCCGGGTAGTCGAGACGACCTATGATCCGGAGAACCCCTTGAAACGGGAGATTGTGGAGAACACGTTCCTGAGCGGGCACACCTCATCTGCCAGGAGCAATTTTGTGCGGAGGAACGATTACATGGTTGATGACGACGCTTTCATCTTGGCCTTGACTCCCGGCAATATGTCCGATATAACCGCAGCCCGCCTCCCAGATGCGGAACAAAGCGCCCTTGCCGGAAAGCCGCTTTCCCGGACGGTATATTCGGACGACTTGGATCATCCCGTTTCCCGTCAGGAGTACAGCTGGCAGAGTCCGGAATGCGGCAGCATGATCACTCCGGTCATCAAGGCAGGGATGGCGTTCAACCATTACCTGGTTACGTTCTTCCCCGACATAGGGACGGAACGCCTGATCACATACGGCAGTTCCGGGGAGGCGATGACCATGCGGGAGACTACGAACACCCTTGACGGAGTGTTTCGCATTTCCGACAGCGTGACCAGCGACAGCGACGGTAATACCCTCAGAAACCACTACAGCTACTTCAGCCCGGTCCCTGCATGGCTTTCGGAAGCCGTTGTCCTTCGGGGAGGGAAGCTTTCCGGGGCAAAGAAATATGAGTACATCCGCCCGGCAGCATCCTCTTTGCCTTCATTCTGGATGCCTTGGAAAGTCTCCACTGCGCGGGTTACCGAACATGAGACGTCCCCGTCTACATATGATACGGATATGACCGTCAGCCGTTACAGTGCCGGCGGGAAGCCCCTCGAGGTGACCGACAAGGCAGGTGTCAGGACCTGCTATGTATGGGAATGGAACGGACTCTGCCTGGCCATGAAGATAGAGGGGACAGACTGGGCGTCACTAGTCTCGGCTGTTCCTTCGCTGGGCTCCGGAGTGTTCACAGGGACGCTCCCCGCCTCGGTCGACGCTGCGGTTCGGGCGATCCCCGGGCTTGTCGTCACGACCTGGAGCCACCGGCCCCTTGTCGGCATCCTGTCGGTAAAGGACCCTTCCGGAAAGACGCAAACTTTTGAATACGATGCGGCAGGACGGCTGACAGAAGTATACAATGCGGAAGGCATGAAGACGCAGGGATATGAGTACCATATACTGACGGAGGAGGGAGAATGATATGAAAGCGCGTTCCGTCCATACCACAATCCTTTCGGCAGTGCTTTCCGTGCTGCTGCCGGCCATTGTCTGCCGGGGCCAGGTGCCGAATGTAGTCATTCCGTCCGGGCACGGGAACATCTATGCCGGAGTAGACAGCTGCAGTTGGAATGCGGGATCGGTCGCCATTCCGCTCCACGACGTGGAGACTGGTGGATTATCCGGACTTGATACGGACGTGTCTGCAGCCCTGAATACCGCCGGAGTTACGTGGTTGTCCTACCTTTACGCGGAGTCGGGCGGGGATTCGGAGACGTATGACATGATTTTTGTCCCGTCTTCCAACACGACGGTGTACATCCGCAGCGTCCTTTTCAACGGAGTATATCTTCTTCGCCAAAAGCCCAAGCCACAAGAGGTTACCTTTACCCAGGGCACGGCCCTCACCTTTGTGCCGGGAGGTCCATACGCCTTTGTTCCACTCTCGGGAGGGAGCGAAGGGATGATTCTTCGCGTGACGACACCTTCGGACGATGTGGAGGACTATTATCTTGACGGCCCTATCAGTGGCGGTCTCCGGCTTCCTGATGCGGAAGAGGGGACGTACACCCTGAGTTTCCCCGGAACGCTTTTCCCCTCAGCGACCTTTACCCTCAGTTTCGCTCCCATATACAATGCCCTTCTCCAGACTGAACTTCAGTCTCCCACGGTAACGCTTTCTCCTAACGGCGAGATCCGGAAGATATACGTATCCTCCTACACACTCCCCACCGGAGGAACCGTCGTAATCAATGGGGAAGAAGATATGGCGGAACTCTCTTCAGCCGTTTCCCTTCTTCAGCAGAACGATAACAGCAGTTTTCCCGACGGAATGATCCTTTCCGCCGGATGGGACGATGATGAGGGACTGGGATATCTGGAAGTACTTTGTCCTCCCAATACGGGGACTGCGACCCGCTACGGCTACGCCTGGTTCCGGGTCGGGACCGGCCGTCTCACGTTCATCCAGGGGGGAGGCGGAACGGTCATAACGCCCGTCCCCTCATATAATCCGCTTTTGGACGAACTTACCATACCCTCATCGCAAGCCGGGGTCGGATACTGTGCGACAGACGGCGTCCGGAGCGTCATTGGCTCAGGCACAGGCAGGGATCTAGTGATTCTGTGCGATACCCTTTCGGAGGATTTCCGGGTTGAAAGGATACTCGACGGCGAGACGATTTGCCTGGGAACGTTCTTCAAGGAGAACCGGCTGCCTCCATCTGAGGGTCCCATAGAGGCGTCCGGCGCCAACCGGATTGTAACCAGGACATGGAACGGTCCTTCCGCCTCGGCCTCCGGCGAGACGGCGGTAACGGATATTGCCTTTTTCAACGGCATCGGCCTCCTCAAGCAGGAGGTTGCCGTCTCGAACGGATGGAATAAGGATCTTGTCCATCCTCATCTCCTGGATGCATTCGGGAAGGAGAGGAGGGAGTATCTCCCCTATGCCCGCACAACATCCCAGATGGGGACGGTCCATTATGATCCGGACAGCTATACGCATCAGGCGGAATGGAACCGGTCGCGCTATAATCTGTCTTCCGGGGCGGAGTATGCCTACGCCCGGCACGAGAGCGAAAGTGGCGCGGCTGGACGTGCCGGGATGGAGATGCTCCCAGGATCTGCATATCACGACCGTGCCCGCGCGACGACCATTTACCGCCGGAGCAACCGCACAGGAGAGATTCCCCGTCTCTACGTCCAACTGAGCGCAACGATGACCCAGAACGGGACCTATGCGGCAGGGATGCTTGAAGGGGTCATCACGATCGACGGGGACGGGAGGCGTAAGGACACCTGGACCGACAGGGAAGGCAGGATTGTCTGCGAGACCGGCTATCCGTCCGTCGGTGACACGACGGTCCGGGCAATGACCTGTTACGGGTATGATCGCTGCGGCCGGCTCTCGTGGGTGGTAACACCGGAGGGATCCCCGCTCCTTGACGAAGATAATGAATACCTTCCCGGGGATTATTTTCCTGGCAAGTACTGTTACGTTTACGCCTATGACGAGAGGGGACGGCTGAAGGAGAAGTGGATACCCGGAGCGGGTGCGGAGTATTATGTCTACGATTCCGGCGACCGACAGGTGATGACCCAGGACGGAAATCTCCGGGAAGCTCAGCGGTGGAGGATGAACTATTATGATTCCCTCGGCCGACTCCACAGGGAGACGCTCTCCGCCGTAACCCAGCTCACCCGTGCATCGCTCCAAAACAGCTTTGACTCTTCGTCTCCTCCTCTGTATACATCCCCTTCTTCTTCACAGGTGCTCCACGAACGCTGGTGGGGAAGGTATCCATCGTCTCTTCCCCAGGAACTGGAATATGACGGATCAATATCCTTTCTGACGGAGGGCGGAGTCTCCCTGAGGGACACCTCCGTCGCCGGAATGCTGACATGCGAGAGACTGAACGTCCTTGGGACGGAACGTTACCTGTGGCGGGCCTACTACTATGACCGGGAGGGCCGTACATTGCAGGTTATGGAATCGACCCTGGATGGATGGAGAGTGAGAACGAGCAACTGTTATGACCGGCGCGGGAACGTGCTGAAAAGGGAAATAACCCATTCCCATGATGGGGTGGATGATGTTATCACGGATTCCTTAGCTTATGACAACCGGGGGCGTGTCTCTTTCTCGTCGCGGATACTGAACGGGACGGTCGTATCCGGGAAGGAGTACTACTGGTACGACGACCTTGGAAGGTTGAGCGGGTACGACTTCCTTCCGGGGCGAACGGGATATTGCGTAGGCGAACATGTGGGGTATACCCTCCAAGGATGGATTTCACAGAAGACGGCATCGTATGAGGACTCGGATGTCGGGATTTTCTCGATGAATCTGGGATATGAGAACCCGTCCTGTGGCAATACTCCGTCGTATTCAGGGAAGATCAGCTCCTGGCGCTGGGATTTTCGGGATAACAATACCCGTACGTACGTCTTTTCTTATGACGGGCTTTCACGTCTTTCAACAACTCGTCAATACAAGGGAAGTGTCCTTGAAGGGAAGTATCTTGAGGATTTGGAGTATGATCTTGTCGGGAACATACTCAGGCGGAGGTTCAAGTGCGGTCAGGGCCCTGTACTGGAAGAGCAATTCAGCTATACGGGTAACCACTGTAACGCCTTCCTGTACGATGCTTCCGGGAACATACAGTGCCAGGATGAGGATGAGGAATATCCGTTAGTCGTCGACTACAATATCCTGAACCTCCCGGACTCTGTATCGAATAACTATGACCGGGAATTTGCATTCCGATACCTTGCCGACGGGACGAAACTGTCCGTTCTGGACTGGATGAACAGTGCTGCGATCCGCTATGTCGGTCCTTTCCGCTACGAGGTGGAGTCGGACGGGGAGTTGTCCCTCTTGGATGCGGAGGCGGACGGAGGCCGCTTCCTAAGGAGCGGCGGCACCCGTGGCAGCTACAGTTATCAGACTTATTATCATATAACGGATCATCTCGGGAGTGTCCGTGCCGTCGTTACAGACTCCGGAACGCCTGTGGAACTGAATGATTACCTTCCTTTCGGAGAAAAGTGTGTATATACGGACCTGATATCCGGAAGTAATGACTACCTCTACGGCGGCAAGGAACGCCAGACGTTCCTTGAAATGCCGCAGTGGTACGACAGTGGCGCCCGCTTCCAGACAACCAGCGGCTTCTTCCTCAGCATCGATCCTCTCTGCGAGAAACAATATCCCGTCTCACCTTATCTTAACTGCGCCGGAGATCCTGTGAATCTCGTTGATCCGACGGGGATGGCAACAGGAGATTATTACAATATATCCGGGAGATTCATTGGTACGGACGGGACTGACGATGGTAAGAAATATCTGGTCATTTCTGACAATGATGCGAAGATGATAAGACGTAATAACAGAAATGGTGTCACCACTTCTTTGGAAGATGTAAAATCTGCTTTCCCAGTACCATCTAACGAAGTTATAAATACTATGGAAAAGGCTTTTGAGCTTACGGAGAATAATAATCTGGAACATGGCTTTAGGGTTGGTCGAAACGGCACCATATCATCGATTGTAGGAGGAAACAATAAAGAGATCTACATGGCCGCAGCCCAGGACGAGATACGTGAAGCATGTGATCGCGTTGTACTTGACGTACATACACACCCGAAAGGGACACCCGAAGAATATGGAAAGGCCGAGCCTTCCTCTACTGATAAAAAAAGCGCATTGAAAACTGCAGATAATGTCGTTCTAGGATATACGTGGGAAAAAGAGTTTGAAACTAATGTAATAGGGGGAACACCGTCATATAATGCGGTGAGGCAGATTGGTTATTATAATCGCGATGGCATTATTGGAAAACCTGTAGACTTTAGTAAATATAAAATGACAATTAAGAAGATCAATAAAACTCAGTAGTAGTGATAAAACGGATACTTGCGTTACTGGCTCTTTTGTGGCTCACCGGATGCTCTTACAAATATGTTCCATCAATTATATACTATGAGAACGTAGTCGTGGAATCTCTTGGCGTTTCGGGTGATTACTGTATTTATGATTCTTCCTCTCCGTTCAGGGGGAGGGCAGAGTATTATGAGTTTCTCCCAACACATTACCAGATAATCCTTCCTACAAAAAGAAAAATGGTAGGAAGATTGTTTAGTTCAGATGACCGTTGTTTTCTATATACAAGAAACAGAGGAATTGCCATATTTCAGAGCTCATCTTACTTGACAAGAGATTACGGAGATGGTTTATACCAGATATCGGATGAGTTGGTAGAGTACCAACTATCAAGTTTTATTAAATTTGATGGTAGCTTAAACAGGTACGACAGAAGGATTAATAGGATGGAGAGAAAGATAAATGGAAGGAAACAGCATTACATGTATATTGACAATAATATCAGAATAGTCATGTTTAATTTGTCTGAAAAGGATTACCACGATTTCGTGGAGATTCCTATAGAAGGTTTGAAAATCAAACGGAAGGGAGGGGAGCGGATGATGTTAGATGAACAGATGCTTAAGTGGTATTCAGAATGAAAAGGGTCCTTGTATTATTACTTACTTCATGCTTATTAGGGAGCTGTTCAAATAAGTATTTGGATGTGATCCGATATCAGGATTATGAACGAGTTGAATCCTTGGGGGTCTACAAGCAGTATTGTGTCTTAGAGTATTACTGGCCTTATAGAAACGAGTCAGATAAGGAGGGTGATGTTCCCGCTCATTATAAGATTCTTCTTCCTACAGGAACAGACTTAAAAAAAAAGATATTCGGCCCGAATGAAAACAGATGTTTTCTATATACCGGGAAGAGAGGTATAGCCATCTTTCAGGACTTGTCCCGTGCCGAAGAAAAGAAATGCGAGGGCCAGCTTAGTCAGATTTCAAAGGAAGAGGCGGAAAGGCGCTTGCATGTATTTGAGGGATATCTTGAGAAAAAGATAAAAGTTAAAGAAAAGAGGATGCACTATATGTACGAAAAAGAACAAGTCATAGTAGTCATGTTTAATTTGTCTGAGAAGGATTACCACGATTTCATAGAGCTGCCCACTAAAAATCTGAGAATCAAAGCGCGAGGCGTATGCAAAGCATCGGCTGCCCGTGATTCTTCCCTCTCCATGTAAATATTTAGAAAGAGGTATTTTAATCCACCGCCACCTCCAAAATAAGGGAACATCAGCCCGGTATAACGAGTTGTAAGTTAAACAGAGATACTTCCCTGTGTCGCTGAGGGCCTATCGCCGTCCTTCTTTTCGACATATCTTTTGCTTTGTTTTTTCACCGGGATTCCTTACCTTTGGTGATTGAGGGGTAAAAGTATATGGACGTCAAGTGTTTAGCGGCGATGGCTGCGCTATGTATGGTGCTGCCTCTTCGGGCGTACGGTGGCCGCTTCCTAAGGAGCGGCGGCACCCGTGGCAGCTACAGTCTGTGATAACCGAATCTACAACCCCTATACCCAGTATAGTACCGAAAATACAATAATAAAGAAAAGTAGTATGAAAACACATCTCTTCATTGCCCTTATTTCCCTGTTGATTTGCTCTCCTGATACCCCTGTCCGGTGGTCCGTTGTAGGGTATAATAAAGAAATGAAAATTTTGAAGTCAATTCCGGATGAGACTGATCCTTACTTCAAGTTGAGATTTCAATATGAAACGGAGGAAATCACCTATGATGTTTACCGCCATATTTCTGAAAAGGAAGAAAGAAGGGATTCTATCACCGGTAAGTTATTCGAGAAGACAGTAACTCCAGGATACACCTGTACAATGGAGAAAAAAGGGCAGGATCTTTCGATACAATGGAAAAGCGAATCTTTTTGTTATGAGACAGTTCTGACGGAGGAATTGCTGATAAGCGTATCTCCGGAAGGAGATTATTATTCAGCGTGTGACATTTGTAGTTTTTTCTATAAAGGTCGCTGTGGAGACACGGCGGTCATTAATGTCATTTTCTGCAAAGAGGATTCGGATGACGGGTGTGGATACTATGTTTTCCTTGGGCCGGAAGGATTAAGGATTATTCAGTATGAGTTTTTCTGGGATGAAGAGGATGAATGATGGGAGTATAACGATTTGTAAGTCCTTCGCCTTCCGCGTGTGCAGAAAAACCGCCGCCAAAATGCCGTTTCCCCGCATTCGCGGTAGCGAAAACCGGCGCCCCTGTTGAAAGAACAGCTGAATCTTCCATCCTCTCCGTAGGCGGAATTCCCGCGGGGATGAATTTGTGAATCCGGCGAAAAAAGAGTATTTTTGTCTTATCATGGCAAAACCGTCGGAAGATACCCCGCTGATAAGGCAGTTTTTCGAAGTGAAGGCACAGCACCCGGAGGCGCTCCTGCTTTACCGGGTGGGGGATTTTTATGAATCCTATTCCGACGACGCGGTGACGGTATCAAAGGTGCTCGGCATCGTCCTTACAAAAAAATCCAACGGCGAAAAGGGGAAGATACCGATGGCCGGTTTCCCTCACCACGCAATCGACAATTACCTCCCGAAACTCGTCCGTGCGGGCTATAAGGTCGCCATTTGCGACCAGCTCGAAGACCCCCGCTTTGCGAAGAAACTGGTAAAGAGGGGAGTGACGGAAATCGTCACCCCGGGAATTTCCCTCGGGGAAAACATGCTCGAGCAGAAAGAGAACAACTTCCTCGCAGGGCTGACCTTTGAAAAGGACCGCTGCGGGGTCGCCTTCCTCGACGCTTCGACCGGCCAGTTCCAGGTTGCAGAAGGTTCCATCGACTATATTTCAACCCTTCTTTCCTCCTTCTCTCCGAGAGAGCTGGTTGTCCAGAGGGGCTATGAAAAAGGGGTAAAGGAGCGCTTCGGAAGCTATTTTACGACTTCTATCGACGAATGGGCCTTCGTCTATGACGCGGCCGTGGAGCGACTCTGCCGCCAGATGGAGGTAAAGACCCTGAAGGGCTTTGCAATCGAGGGTTTCCCTCTCGGGATATGCTCCGCCGGGGCCCTTCTCGTCTATCTCGAGCAGACCTGCCACACCGGACTCCGGAACATTTCCTCGATAGGCCGCATAGACGAAAACAAGTTCGTCTGGATGGACCGCTTTACCATAAGGAACCTCGAAATTTTCCAGAGCGGATCCGGCCCGGAAGGGACATCCCTTCTCCAGACTATCGACCACTGCTCCTCCCCGATGGGAGCGCGCCTTTTGAGGCAGTATCTGGCCATGCCGGTCATTGACCTTAAGGAGCTTCGTTCCCGCCATGACATCGTGGGCCATTTCGTGGATAACCCCGAGCGGCTCGAAGAAGTCCAGCAGCTCATTGGGGACATAGGTGACCTCGAAAGGATTCTTTCAAGGGTTGCTACCGGGAAGGTGGGCCCCCGGGAGATGATGCAGCTTTCCCGCGGCTTGTCCCGCATGGAGCCGGTGAAAGAGTGCTGCTCCGGGAAGGGCTGCGCTCCGCTCGATGCCCTTGTCGGAGGGCTTGTCGCCTGCGGGGACGCAGCGATGAAAATCCGGGAAACGCTTGCCCCGGAGCCCGCTATCCAGATCGGGAAGGGGCCGGTTATCGCCGACGGGGTGGACCACGAGCTGGACGAGTACCGGAACGTTTCTTCGGGCGGAAAGGACATCCTCCTCAGGATGCAGCAGGAGGAGGCCGAACGGACCGGAATTTCCTCCCTTAAAATCGGTTTCAACAACGTTTTCGGATACTATATCGAGGTCAGGAACACCTTCAAGGACAAGGTCCCTCCCGAGTGGAGCCGAAAACAGACCCTTGTCGGCGCCGAGCGCTATGTCACCCAGGAGCTGAAAGAATACGAGGAAAAGATTCTGTCGGCGGAAGACAGGATATATTCAATCGAGACCCGCCTGTTCTCGGAACTCGTCTCCGCCCTCCAGAAAAGGATCCGTGATATCCAGAAGAACTGTTCGGTAATTGCCCGCCTCGATGTCCTCGCCTCCTTTGCCGAGCAGGCCTCCGAGAGGGGTTATTGCCGCCCGGTCATGACAGACGGCTTCGCCCTTGACATCAAGGCGCTCCGCCACCCGGTTATCGAGACCATGATGTCTCCGGGGGAGGAATATGTTCCGAACGACGTGTACCTCGACAGGGAGAAGCAGCAGATTATCATCCTGACCGGCCCGAACATGGCCGGAAAATCGGCCCTCCTTCGCTCCGTGGCCCTTACGGTACTCCTTTCCCAGATTGGCTCGTTCGTGCCCGCGGAAAGCGCGGAAATCGGCTTTTTCGACAAGATTTTCACCCGCGTCGGGGCTTCCGACAATATATCCCGCGGAGAATCGACCTTCATGGTCGAGATGCTGGAGACATCCATGATTCTCCACAACCTCTCCGCCCGCTCTCTGGTCCTTCTCGACGAGATCGGCCGCGGGACCTCGACCTTCGACGGAATGTCCATCGCAAGGGCAATCGTCGAGTATATCCATGAGTACGGAAAGGGCGCCAAGACCCTTTTCGCGACCCACTACCATGAGCTCAACGACCTCGAGGGTATCTACCCCAGAGTCAAGAACTTCCATGTCAGCGTCAAGGAGGTTGGACGCGAGGTCATCTTCCTCCGGAAGCTCCGCGAAGGTGGCACGGCCCACAGCTTCGGTATCCATGTCGCCAGGATGGCGGGCATGCCGAAGGAGGTTCTGGAAAGGGCCGAGAAGACCCTGAAGGCCCTGGAGAGCACGGAGCAGCTCGAGAAGGCGGCTCTTCTCGCCGAGAAGCCGGTCAGGCCCCACACGACCCGGGAAGGACGCGTCCAGGGAGACGGGTCCATCCAACTCTCGATGTTCCAGCTGGACGACCCCGTCCTCGAATCCCTCCGTGACAAACTGAAAGACACAGATTTAAACAATATGACCCCGCTTCAGGCCTTCGACCTCCTCCGGGAGATGAAGGGCGAACTGGGGCTTTAGAGAGCGAAGGACCATGATTACAAAAGAACTTTGGGGTAAGGGCCCCGCCGGTGAGGAAATCTTCCTCTACACCCTTGAAAACGCCTCCGGAGCGAAGGTGATGCTTTCCTCCGTAGGGGCTGGAATAGTAGAAATCGACGTCCCGGACAGGGACGGGAAACTCTCGAACGTGGTTCTCGGCTACAAGAGGGCTGAGGATTATTTCAGCGACGGACCCTGCGCCGGAAAGATTCCAGGCCGCTACGCCAACCGGATTGCGAAGGGGAAATTCACCCTCGACGGGAAGGAATATACGCTTGAAATCAATAATGGTCCGAACCATCTTCATGGCGGCCCGCGCGGCTTCCAGAACCGGGTATGGGACAGCCGTATCGAAGGGGAAGCAGTTGAGTTCCAGTATTTTTCAGAAGACGGAGAGGGAGGTTATCCCGGCAATCTCAAGGTTGTCGCCCACTACGAGTGGTCGGACGAGAACGAGCTCTCGCTGACCCTTACGGCGGAAACCGATGCCCCTACGGTCGTGAACCTCACGAACCACGTCTATTTCAATCTCCGGGGAAACGGCTCCGTACTGGACCATATCCTCCGGCTGAACGCTTCTGAATACCTTCCCACCGACGAGACCCTTATTCCGACAGGGGAGGTCGCCCCGGTTGCCGGCACCCCGATGGATTTTGTCGTTCCGAAGGAGCTGGGAGAGGACATCAAGGCCGATTTTCCGGCCCTGAATTATGGCAAGGGCTATGACAACTGCTACCTTATCGACGGTGCCACTCCCGGGCAGCTTTCCGAGGCGGCGGAGCTCTTCGAGGATGAGTCGGGCCGCCGGCTGACTGTTTATACAACCCAGCCCGCCGTCCAGATTTATACCGGAAACTGGCTCAGCGGCTGCCCTGAAGGCCGTGGGGGCCAGGTTTACGCCGACTATGACGCTGTCGCCATCGAGTGCCAGCACTGCCCCGATTCCCCGAACCGCCCCCTCTTCCCGACGACGGTCCTCCGTCCCGGCGAAGTCTTCGAGGAGGCCATAATCTGGGCGTTTGACTGTAATTAATCAGAATCGGCCTTTTTCGCACAAGGTCGAAAAACAGGGTAGGGACCTTGCGCATTGAGTCCCTGTCTGAGGGCCGCAGAAGGCATATTAGGTGCGCAAGGTCTAGGGGGTAAAAACCGACCTTGCGCACATTCGCTGAAGTGATGGGCTCCTAACGGCCCTCGCCGCCGGCGGAAGCGATGAGGGCATACTCTATTCCGCGGAGTTCCGCAAGGGAGCGGAGCCGCCCGTAGAGGGAGTATCCCGGGTTCGATTTCCTTCCGAGATCGTCGCACATCTGGTGCCCATGGTCGGGCCTCAGGAAGATACGGAAGCCCCTTTTCTGCTCGACCTCGAACATGGCCGCCATCATTTCATATACGGGAACATCCCCTTCGAGGAGGTTGGCTTCGTAGAAATCTCCGTCGGCGTTTCGGGAGGTGCTCCTCAGGTGGACAAAATCAATCCTGTCCCCGAATTCCCGCATCATGGCGGGAAGGTCGTTGTCCGCCCTGACCCCGAAGGAGCCGGTGCAGAGGTTGAGTCCGTTCGAAGGGGAGGGGACCGCCGCGACTATTTTCCGGAAATCCTCCGCCGTGGACATGATCCTCGGAAGCCCAAGAATCGGATACGGAGGGTCGTCCGGGTGGATGACCATGCGGGATCCGACCTCGTCACAAACGGGGCAGATTTCCCGGAGGAAGTAGATGAGGTTATCCCGGAGCTGCTCCGTTGAGACCCCCTTATAGCGGTCCAGGGCAGAGCGGAACTCCTCTATGGTAAAGCTCTCTTCGCTTCCCGGAAGGCCTGCAATTATGTTCCTTGTGAGCCGGCTCTTCTCGTTTTCATCCATGCTCTCGAACCGCCTTCGGGCCCTTTCGATTTCCTCCGGGGAATACTCCTCAAAGGCGGCCGGGCGCTTCAGGATGAAAAGGTCGAAGCCGATGAAGGCGGCCCTTTCAAAGCGAAGGCCACGGCTCCCGTCGCTCATTTCGAAGGCGAGGTCCGTCCGCGTCCAGTCGAGGACCGGCATGAAATTATAGGTAATGCAGTGGATTCCGCAGGCGGCAAGGTTCCGGACCGACTGTTTATAATTCTCTATATACCGGAGATAATCCCCCTCGCGGGTCTTTATGTGCTCATGGACGGGAACGCTTTCAACCACGCTCCAGACCATTCCCTTCGCGGCGACCTGCTCCTGCCGGCGGCGGATTTCCTCAATAGTCCATACTTCCCCGTTGGGGACATGGTGGAGGGCACTGACGATATCGGTGACACCCGCCTGGCGGATGCTGTCGAGAGAGACGGGGTCGGAAGGACCGTACCATCTCCAGCTTTGGCGCATTGTATAAATCATATCGAGAAGCAGTTGAATCCTCCGTCAACGACGGCAATTGTTCCGGTTACCCCCTTCGAGGCGTCGCTTGCAAGATAGTGGAGGGCCCCGACGAGCTCGTCCGCTTCGAGGAAGCGGCCGTAAGGGGTGTGGGCGAGAATTTTATGGGACCTGTCGGTAAGAGAGCCGTCCGGGTTTGTCAGGAGAGAGCGGTTCTGATTTGTAAGGAGGAAGCCGGGGGCGATGGCGTTGACCCGGATTCCCTCGCCGAATTTTACGGCCATCTCCCCGGAGAGCCACTGGGTCCAGCTGGCAAGGGCGGATTTCGCCATTCCGTAGCCGGCAACCCGTGTCAGGGGGCGGAAGGAAGACATTGAGCAGAAATTGATTATCGAGCCCTTTCCGGCACTGACCATGGTTCGGGCAAACACCTTCGTCGGAATTATCGCCCCGAAGAGGTTCAGTTCGAGGACCTTCCTTGTCGCGTCGAGGTCGAGGTCGAAGATTGTCTTGTCAGGGGCGACGTTCGCCGGTCCCATGTTGCCACCGGCCGCGTTGAGGAGGATGTCAACCCTGCCGTACCGCTCCAAAATCGCCTCCAGATTACCCTGCAGCACACTTTCGTTGAGGACGTCGGTCGGCAGGAACATGGCATCTCCGCCGGCGGCAAGGATATCCGAGACAATCTTTTCCCCTTTTTCTGCCGCCCTTTCCAGGTCGAGGAGGACCACCTTGCAGCCCTCCTTGGCGAAGTACTTGACAATTGTTTCCCCAAGGACCCCGCAGGCCCCGGTCATGACGGCCACCCGGCCGCGAATATCAAAAAGCTCGTTCATAACTGTGGAACATATTTTCCGTGTACGTACACAGTTACAAAGATAGTAAATATTTCTTGTTATCTTTGCATGAATAAGAAAATCCAGCAGATGAAACAATACCTAGACCTGTTACGGGATATCCGTGAGAACGGAGTGATGAAGGAGGACCGGACCGGGGTCGGGACGCAGAGCGTCTTCGGCCGCCAGATGCGGTTCGACCTTTCAGAGGGCTTCCCCCTTTTGACAACGAAGAAAGTCCACTTGAAATCCATTATTTACGAGCTCCTGTGGTTTATTTCAGGGGACACGAACATCGGCTACCTGAAGGAGCACGGCGTTTCGATATGGGATGAATGGGCTGACGAAAACGGCGACCTGGGCCCGGTTTACGGCCACCAGTGGCGCTCCTGGCCGACTCCGGACGGAAGGACAATCGACCAGCTCTCCTCCGTCATAGACCTCATCTGCCATCACCCGGACAGCCGCCGGATGCTTGTGTCGGCATGGAACGTAGGCGAGGTGGAGAAAATGGCCCTTCCGCCCTGCCACTGCCTCTTCCAGTTCTATGTAGCCGACGGGAAACTCTCCTGCCAGCTCTACCAGCGGAGCGCCGACGTCTTCCTCGGGGTGCCGTTCAATATCGCCTCCTACGCCCTCCTGACGATGATGATCGCCCAGGTGGCCGGCCTCCAGCCGGGAGAATTTGTCCATACGACGGGGGACACCCACATCTACCGGAATCATTTCGAGCAGGTTGCCCTCCAGCTGACCCGCGAGCCCCGGCCCCTGCCGCGGATGATACTCAACCCGGACGTAAAGTCGGTTTTCGATTTCAAATATGAGGATTTCACCCTCGAAGGATATGACCCCTGGCCCCTCATAAAGGCCCCTGTAGCAGTATAACGATATGGAAAAGTGTATCATAGTCGCTGTGGCGGACAATGGCGCCATAGGCCGCAAAAACCAGCTCCTTTGGAATCTTCCGGGGGACATGAAATACTTCCGTGAAACGACCCTCGGGAGTACCGTGATCATGGGCTGGATGACCTACCAGTCGATAGGCCGGCCGCTTCCCCGCCGGACAAATATCGTAATTTCAGAGTTCCCATGGCCCGACGCCCCATCGACCGTCCATGTCGTTCCTTCCCTTGCCGACGGCTTTGTTTTGGCAGAGAAACTTTCCGGGGAAGAGGGTATGGGGTCGGAAACCTCTGGCCACCCTCGGCCGGATAAGAGGGAGGGGCCCATCGCCTGCGATGGGAGGGGTCGCTTTGCGACGGTTACAGACCCCATACCCTCTTCCCCGGAGGAAAAATGTTTTGTAATCGGAGGGGCATATACCTACAGGCAGGCGATGGAAACGGCTGATACCCTTTATATTACCCATGTCCATGACGCCCCCGCGGACGCCGACGTCTTTTTCCCCGAGATAGACCCGGAAATCTGGGAGGAGACATCCCGTCGCTCCCCTGAAACAGACCCGGAAACGGGAATTTCATACGAATTTACCATCTACCGCAGAAAATAATACCCGAAAAGTTACGATTTGTAAGTTATTTTTTCCATCTTTGCATTTCAGAGTACTGTAAGCCCGAAAAAGTATTAGTAGTGTAGTTTGATGGAAAGAGAAAACTTCTCCTCTCGTTTCGCAGTAATAATGGCCATGGCCGGGTCCGCAATCGGGCTTGGGAACATCTGGCGCTTCCCTTATATGGTCGGCCAGTATGGCGGAGCGGCGTTTATTCTCGTCTATATCCTCTTCTGTTTTTTAATCTCCGTTCCGATTTTCCTTTCAGAATCCATTATCGGCCGTCGGGGGAAGCTGGATATCGTCGGGTCCATGCAGCGCCTTGGGGGAGGGAAGATGTGGACTGCGGCCGGGCTTGTCATAACTGCCGTCCCGATAATTACCCTTTCCTATTACAGCGTAGTCGGCGGCTGGTCGGTGGAATACCTTTTCAAATCGGTTGCTCTGGAGTTCAATAATACCGCCCCCGATGAGATTCCGACCCTTTTCGGTTCTTTTATTTCCTCAAGCACCCAGCCCATTATAATGCATACCATCTTCCTCGGGGCTGTCGCCCTGATTGTCCTCGGGGGAGTGAAAAAGGGAATAGAGCGTTTTACAAAGCTGACAATGCCCGTTCTCTTTGTCCTGATAGTTGCAATCCTCGTTTATTCCATTTCCCTTCCCGGGTCCTCTAAAGGGGTTGAGTACCTTCTGAAGCCCGATTTCTCGAGATTGACACCAGGGGCCGTCGCCGCGGCCCTGGGCCAGTCTTTTTTCTCAATGTCCCTTGGCGTCGGGGCGGTTCTGGTATATTCCTCATATATCCGGAAGGAGGAAAACCTCCTCGGCTCCGCGGTGGGGACAGCGGTTTCGGACCTTCTTTTCGCCCTTCTCGCCGGCTTTGCCATCATGCCCGCCGTCTTTGCCTGCGGGGTTGAGCCGGACGCCGGGCCCGGCCTGGTTTTCCAGACCCTGCCCTATATCTTCAACCGCATGGGAGAGGGAATTCCATGGATCAGCGCCTTGATCGCGATAGTCTTTTTCATAACCATCCTTGTCGCCGCCCTTACGTCGGCAATTTCGATGATGGAGGCCTCGGTCGCCTTCCTTGTCGATGAAAAAGGACTCCGCCGCTCCGTCGCGACGGCGATTGTTTTCGCCTTTTCATGGGTGGTGGGCATACTTTGCTCCCTGTCTTTCGGAGCCCTGTCGGGGGTCCACATTTTCGGGAGCACCATCTTCGACGCCCTGGATAAGCTGGTCTCCAACTACCTGATGTCCTTCGGCGCCCTGGTATTCTCGCTCTTTGTGGGCTGGAAGATGAAAAAACCGGATGTACGCGACGAACTGCTTTCCGGCGGGGCCGCCCCGGGAAATGCCCGCTGGGAGCGCCCGGTTTATTTCCTTATCCGCTACGTCGCCCCGGTCGCAATCGTCGTCATCTTCCTGACGAACCTTTTCCTGTAGGGCTTACAGCGCCCTCAGGAGCCGCTCCTCGGGGGCATCCTTGAGAAGGACCGTCTTGTCGGCATCCAGAAGATAGATGGAGGGGATTGCGCGGACATGGTAGATCTGGTCATCGCGAAGCCCTTCCGCATAGCCGTTAATCCACTCCGAAGGGTATTCCGCCCGGCGCTCAAACCACCCCGGGACGTCCTCATCTATATAGATATCAACTATTTTCAATTCTCCGGAGCCGATCATTCCGCTGATGCGCCCGTCGGAGGCCATGGAGCCCATGAGCGAGCGGCAGGCCCCGCAGTCGGGGTTTCCGAAGATGAGAACCAGCCGCTCCGCCTTGATGGAATATAGGGTCCTGGAGCGGCCCCGAAGGTCGGTAAAGGTAAAATCCGCCGCCTTCGTTCCTACCGCGTTGAGGGAGGAGGTTTTGGCGATCCTGCCATAGCGCGGGTTCCCTTCCGAAAAGCGCCGGGCATAGACCCCGAAAAGATCTTCGTCCCGAAGCGGGCTCTGGGGGTCGTACAGGTATTTTTCCGTAAGGTCGGAAATGCCTCTGAAAAAGGCCGTATCCGGATAGCATGCAACAAGCGAAGCGAACCTTCCGACAGAAGAGAGCGCCGCCCTTCGCGGCATCTGGGAAAGAAGGGTCGAGTATATCCCCATCTCTTCCTCCACCTTCTCCTTCGGGACCCCGGCAAGCAGGGCGGAATCGCTTCCAAAGATTGCCGTGGTGTCCAGGTATTTATCCCAAAAATGGACCCCGGCGTGTTCCAGGGCTTCTTCCTGGGAGTACATGGAAGGAACCGAAACGGTAGGGAAGTCCCGCGTTTTGGGCTGCTGGACCGAAGGCCGCCCCCCGCAGGAGACGGCGAGAAGAAGGAGAATAAGTGCGCCGCTATGTTTCATAGGAACAAAATTAGTGATTTTTTCCTTATTTTTGTGTCCATGGAAAGGTTCCGTTTCATCGCGGCCCTCTCGGCCATTTTTCTCAGCTACACGGCTTTCGCCCAGTTCGACTCCGCTGGAGACGATCCGGGAAGGACCCGCTGGAGCTCGATAAAGACGGAACACTACGAGGTAATCTACCCCAGGGAGCCGTTCCGTTCGGAACTTGCCGCCGAATACGCGAGGGAGCTCGAGAGCATCCGCGAGGCCGCCGGACGGAGCGTCGGATATTATCCCGGGGGGCTCCAGTGGGGGAAAAGGACCCCTGTTATCCTCCACCACAGCAGCATCTACTCCAACGGTTCGGTCTCATGGGCCCCGAGGTCCATCAACCTATACACCATTCCGGACCCATACGAGTCCCTGCCTTATCCGTGGTACCGCCATCTGATTGTCCATGAAATCCGCCACCATGCCCAGATGCAGCTCGGCTATGACGGCCTCCTCCGCCCGGTGAACTGGATTGTAGGGGAGCTCTGGCCCGGAGCCGCGGCCGCCCTTTATCCCAACCGGGTTCTTCTCGAAGGCGATGCTGTCGTCGCCGAAACCGCCCTGACCCAATCCGGCAGGGGCCGCAATGCCTCATTCATGAACTATTACCAGGTTGCCTTCGACGAAGGGGACTATCGCGATTTTTATAAGTGGCAGTACGGCTCGTTCCGGAACTATTCTCCGGATTTCTACTCGACCGGTTACATGCTCATTTCCGGGCTCAGGGCCTTCTACGACCGCCCCCTTGTCATGGCGGAGTATTTCGACAGGGTCTCCCGACGGCCTTTCGGGATTGGAAATATCCAGAAGATATCGCGTTCCGCTTCCGGAAAGAGTTTCCGCGAAACCTTCCTCGAAATAGAAAAGGGGTATCATGCCATCTGGGCTCATGAGGCGGAGGAAAGGGCTCCCTTCATTCCCTCCGAGCGCCTTACTCCCGAGACGAAATTCGCGACCGATTATAAACACGGCTGCTTCGCCGGGGACCGGATTTACATGGTAAAAAGCGGGAAACTCGACTCGCCGCGCCTTATCGGAAGGGACGAGGATGGAAAGGAGAAGGATTTCGGTCCATGGCCCTCCACCTCCAGCGCCATGGTCTATGACGAGAACACCGGCCGCTTCTATTATTCCGAATCCCGCGTGGATCCCCGCTGGTCCCTTGGCGGCCGCTCGGTAATCCGCTATTTCTCAACGGAGGACCATCGGTCCCATGACCTGACGCGGAAGGGCCGCCTCTTCAACCCCCACCCCTTCCGGGAGGGAGCCCTTATTGCCGCTGTGAGCTACCCTGAAGAGGGCGGGACCGACCTTGTGATTCTCGACGCTAAGACTGGAGCGGTCCTCGAAACCGTTCCTTCCCCGGAAGGGGTTCAGCTCCTTGAACCCGCTTTTTTGGAGGGGACAATGTACTGCATCGGCATAACGGACGACGGCGCCGGAATCTGGCGCTTAACCGAAGACGAGTGGGAAATCGCCTCTGAGCCGTCCTTCAAGGCCATGTTCAATCTCCGCTCGTCGGAGGACCATCTCGAGTATGTCTCCGACCTTGACGGCTCTAATGAACTCTATTACTTCTATCCCGGGACCGGGAAAACCTTCAGGATGACCTCCCTTCGATACGGAGGGACGGACTTTACCGCCAAGGGGGATACGCTCTATTACTCCTCCATGACACGCTCCGGACTATCCCTTTTCCGGACGCCGCTTTCCGGGCTCCGCCCAGTTGAGGTTGATCCCCTGAAGGTCCATTCCTATCCGGTCGCGGACGTTCTTTCCGCCCAGGAAGAGAAGCTCTCCCGGCTTGTTTCGGATGTCCCGGAGAATGAAGCTCCGATCCCGGAAGGGAAGCCCTACAGCAAGCTTTCCCACCTTTTTAAATTCCATTCCTGGGCCCCTCTGTGCATTGATTATGACGCCGTGGAGTCCCTCTCTCTGGACCTCAATTACTCCTCTGCCATTCTCGGCGCTACGGCGTTTTTCCAGAACGACCTTGGCACGATGGGCGGCTCCGTAAGTTACGGAGCCCTCCCGGAAGACGGGAAGTGGCGCCACGGGGCCCATGTGAAAATGAGCTACAGCGGGCTCTATCCCGTTATTGAGGGTTCGCTCGACTACAATGACCGGGACCGATACCTCTATCTCTATAACGAGACCAGCTATGGAGAGCTCCTTATGGTTCCTTCGACTACGGTCCGAGAGCTCGATGAGCCGAATCTTTCCGCGTCCCTGAAGGCGTATATTCCGTGGAACCTCTCCAGCGGCGGAGTCTATCGGGGACTGATACCGATGGTGGAGCTTTCACTTTCCAATGACTTTTACCGGAAGGGCGCCATCCGAAAGAGCGTTTTCCAGCAGTTCAATATTCCGGGACATACCTATTTCACGGAGTATGCTGAGGGTAAGAGCGTTCCGATGTCAACGCTCCGCCTGTCCGTGAGGGGTTATTCCATGCTTTCGACCGCCGGAAGGGTATATCCCAGGTGGGGAATAGGCGCGGAGGCGGGCTGTTTTAGCCGCCTCTCCCTTGGGAATTTATTCGCTCCGGAAGCATATGTGTACGTCTATGGATATCTCCCGGGAATCACCCCTTCGCAGGGGCTGAAACTGACGTTTATAGCTGACACTCCTCTCGGAAGGGGAGTTTTCCCGGAGACCCGGCTAAGCGTCACCCCGCGTCACTCTGAGACGTCCTACAGCGGCGTCGGCCAGATGCGCCTGACCGCAGATTATGCGGTGCCCCTCTATTTCGGGGATATTTCCGTCTTCTCGCCGTTTGCCTATATCCGTAATTTCCTCGCCATCCCTCACTTTGATATTTCATGGAGCGGCGAGAAGAATATCCTTTTGAGCTATGGGCTAGACCTTACTGCAGAACTGGCGAACCTCGCCTGGTTCCCCTTTGGCTTCTCGGTTGGCGTTGACATAACTCGTTACACCGGCGTCGGCGCCCTTACCGGCTGGTACTTCGGCCCGGCCTTCAGCTGGGATTTATAAATCGGGATTCTTTTTCTCTTTTGAAATTATCTCAATAAGGGAATATAGCATGGCCGGTCTGTCTATTACCGGTTCGGGCGTCATACGACCTTTTACCAATATCTCATATTCATACCCTTCTTCATAATCAAAGCCCTCAACGGCATTTGGGTAAACAGTCCATGAGTCGCTGCCAACTTTCTTTATCTCAAGATAGTCCCCAGATGCCTCGGCCCAGTTCGTAATATGTATTAACGACGGCCCGACAAGCCACTGTTCCTTCCAAACCCCTTCCTCTTCAGTGTTCTTTTCACATGAGAGTAAAAGGAATAATGGTAAAAGTAAAATGAAGGCAATGCCCCTGGTTCTGTTTAATTTACAATTCATATCGCCAAATGTTTATTTCAACGGGATTACTCATTTCGTATCTCTCTATATTGTTATAGGTTACCCCTAACAGGTAGGACGAGGTCCCTGCAGGAATAGTAACATGATATGGAGTGAATGTTTCTTCAATTTCTCCGGAAGAACTGTTATAGAATCTATGATACAAATAATACTTAATTCTTCTCGGATAACTTAGCGACGCAGGTTGAGTACATCCTGAGTCTGAATAGAAATTTATTCTGAATGTAGCGTTGTATTCATAAACCTCATTTATCCAATCAACCTCATCTTGCAAGACTTGAGTTGCAACAGACATTTTATGAAATGGTGGGCCGTAAATAGACGCAACTCCTGCAACGTCTCCTGATGATAGGTAAGAACGCTGACATGAAAAAGATAAACCATCATTGTTAAGTAATGTATATAATCCAGGGCTGGCATAAGCATCAGATGGGTATAGCATAATTGACGAAAAGTCAAGGTCGCCAATATTAAATCCATTTTGATACTTTGAAAATTGAGTGCTGTCAGAACTAAATAATAAATTCTCGGGATAGTAAGTCATATATTCGTCCCTGTCGCTACGACAGTGTTCGTGAAACAAGCCGACAGCGTGTCCAATTTCGTGGATTGCGTTGCCAGCGGTGTCTCCGTAATACAAACTTATATACTGCTCTCCACCAGCCATTCCAATGGAACTTGAGAAAGTACCATTGGAAGAATGAATAAACAGAATGTAATTTCCTGATCCTGTACTGTTTATAAAATTCAAACTTGTTTTGCTCTCCCACTCAGATATAGCTTGTTGTACCTTAGATTGGTATATAAATCCAGGGGCATATTGATAATACACTTTATTATCAGGCCAGTATTCAACATCATAGGCACAACCTGATTTAGTCTCAATTATTCGTTGTTTTTGTTCTTTTGTAAGTAGAATGTCTCCTTGAAATACGAATAAAGAATCTACAGATACTTGTACTGTTTCGTTCTTTATGGAAGATTTAGTTTCTTCAGATGGATTGAATAATGGAATTTCTTTAGATTCCCGCTTTGCTTTACTGATTTGTTTAATCAAGGAGTAAGTCCCTTCAGATTCTTTTCTGGGATCAGGAACACTGACTAAAATCACATATTCATATCCTTCCTCATATTCAAATCCTTCTATTGGATTGGAGAAGGTTCGCCAAACAGTGCTCTGGTCTCTTTTTATAAGTAGCACGGTTTTTCCTGTATTTGATACGAAAGACTTCGAAGCAACCGTCCAAAACTCCCCCCACGGAAGAGTCGACTCTGTTTGGCGACAGGAAGTAATCATTAAAACGAATATAACTCCTATTGAAAGGAGAGAATTAATAAAACAAGATTTACCTGATGACATAAGCTACTGATTTAAATACAATAGAAAGACATTCAAAAGCCAAAGATAAAAAAATATCATAATTGTATGATAAAGTATATGACAAATATTTGAAAACATCGATTCGATAGCAGTTGGTGTGGTTTATGTTTTGATGAATATTGCAGATGCACTTTAAAATTCGTTATTTTGCAGGGTAACATATAATTTAAAGCGATGAAAGGCAAAAATGCAGAGATAACGGCAGTCGGATTCGTTCTGGTCGTAGCGCTATGGGGCTGCGAGAGAGGGTCTGGACTGGAGAGAGGAAACTGGAATCCAGAGGTGTGGGAGGAGCTGAATTTGCTTTTTCGAGAGGAAGGAAAGCTGGGAGAAAAATACGATCCCGCCTGCCGGCCATACGCCGTCTTTGATTATGATAATACGACAGTTATCAACGATATAGCCCAGACTCTTCTGGTATATCAGATTGAGAACAGGGCTTTCAAAATCTCTCCCGAGAGGTTTTTCGATGTCATTACCGAAGGAATTCCGGAGCTTGGACAGGATTATGGGAAGGGGTACACGGTCGAGGAGATGGCGCGGGAGCTTAGCCGGGATTATTCAGTTCTCTGCAGCTTCGGGGACGACCTCGAGGGCATGAGAAAGACGGATGAGTATCTTGATTTCAGGGCAAAACTTTGGTATTTCTCGGCGAGTACGATGTATCTTGGCCCGGAGGGCGGAGTCTTTGGCTGCATTTGGATTGCATGTCTCCTTGACGGGATGAGTTCCGAGGAGGTGGCCGCCCTTACCCGCGCTTCGGTTGACCACTGGCTTTCGCTCAAGACCATGTGGAGGGAGGAGTGGACTTCTCCGGACGGGCGTGTTACGGTCCGGATACCAAAGGGGCTGGGATTTACGAAGGAGATGAAAAACCTTTATAAGGCCCTGATAGATAACGGTTTTGATGTTTACATATGTTCCGCTTCGCCGGAATGGGTTGTTGAGGCCATGGCCTCCGACCCGCGATATGGATTAGGGCTCGACACCGCTTCGGTCTTCGGGATCCGTCTGCTTCAATATCCGGAAGGGGGGCTGCACGCGGTCGGCGCCCCGGGATATGCACAGCCGTACCGGGAGGGTAAGACCGAGTGTATCAGGCGCTATATCGCGCCCCGGCATGGAGGCCGTTCTCCTTCGCTTGTCGCCGGGGACAGCAGCGGCGACTACTCTATGTTAACAGCCTTCGAGGACTGCCGTATAGGTTTGATTATCAATTGTCTCCCATCGGGGCGCATAGCTTCTCTCATGGATTCTACGGCGGTGATTGGCACCAGGTACCTGGTCCAGGGCAGGGACCCCTCCGCGCTGGTATTTCTTCCCGGCCGCGAGAGCCGGAAGGTTCCTCTCAGAGGAAAATAACCAAAACTTTGCTATCTTTGTACTCCAGACAATTAAAACGACATAACCATGGATATGAAAACCCGCATTCAGGAAAAATTCAAGACCCTGTTCAACGAGGACGGCGAGCTCTTTGCCTCGGCCGGACGAATCAACCTTATCGGTGAACATACCGACTATAACGGCGGCTATGTGTTCCCGGGAGCCATCGACTGCGGCATAGTGGCCGCAATAAAGCCAAATGGCGAAAAGAAGGTCAAGGCCTTCTCGATTGACTATGACGAATTCGTGGAATTCGCCCTGGAAGAGGAGGATATCCCCGAGCAGCAGTGGGCCCGCTATATCTTCGGCGTCTGCCGGGAGACGATTAAGCGCGGCGGCAAGGTCGAAGGATTCAATACGGTATTTGCGGGAGACGTTCCCCTCGGCGCCGGTCTTTCTTCGTCGGCCGCCCTCGAAAGCACCTTCGCCTTCGCCCTAAACGAGATTTTCGAAAACGGTATCGACAAGTTTGAACTCGCGAAGATAGGTCAGTCCACCGAGCACAATTACTGCGGTGTAAAGTGCGGAATCATGGACCAGTTCGCCTCGGTGTTCGGAAAGCAGGGCTCGCTTATCCGCCTCAACTGTAAGACCCTGGAATACAAATATTTCCCCTTCGACCCGAAGGGTTACAAGGTCGTCCTTATCGACTCCTGCGTAAAGCATGAGCTCGCTTCCAGCGCGTACAACAAGAGGCGCGCCTCATGCGAGAACGCGGCGGCCGCCATCCGGAAGAACCACCCGGAGGTGGACTTCCTCAGTGACGCCAAGAGAGTATGGCTCGACGAGGTCCGCGCCGAGATTCCGGAAGAAGACTTCCTCCGCGCTGAATATGTCATCGGCGAGGTCCAGAGGGTTCTCGATGTCTGCGACGCCCTTGAGCGGGGCGACTATGAGACTGTCGGAGAGATGATGTACCAGACCCACTTCGGACTGTCGAAGCTTTATGAGGTCTCCTGCGAGGAGCTCGACTTCCTCAACCGGCTCGCCAGGAAGATGGACGTTACCGGGTCCAGAGTCATGGGTGGCGGTTTCGGCGGCTGCACCATAAATCTCGTAAAGGACGAACTCTACGACGGTTTCATCGCTGCGGCAAAGGAGCAGTTTACGGCAAAATTCGGCCACGCTCCGAAGATTTACCCTGTCGTAATCAGCGATGGCGCAAGGCGGCTGTAAGTGTTCCCGCTGCGGGGCGGCTCTGGAGGTGGAAATCCCCCAGGGCGTCAACGTGGAGAGAAATCCGGAATTAAAAGACAAGATTAAGGACGGCTCCCTGTTTCTCAGGGAGTGTCCTTATTGCGGCACGGTCAATCTCGTCCGGGGAGAGATGCTGTACCATGACCCCGAGGCGAAACTGATGGTCTGGCTGCTCCCCGAAGGGGCCGTGGACGAAGGGAGGATAAGGGCCGTTGAAAGCCAGCTGGAGCCGCTCGAGGGCTATATTCTCCGCCGTGTTGCAGACGAGGGTTCCCTGATTGAGAAGGTCAATATTTTCGATGCGGGGCTCGACGACAGGGTCATGGAGCTCTGTAAGTACATTACCCGCATGGAGCTCGGGGAGAAGGGCGAAGAACTTGGTACCGAGCCCATGAGATTCTTCCGCATGGACGGGGCCGACGGGATTCTGACCCTCGTCTATCCAAAGGATGGGAAGATGCACGGGGCAGAAATCGGCTTCAATGTCTATGAGGACTGCCGGGGCATCCTCCAGCGGAACCCAGAGGTCACCGCCGCGCCGGGCTTTGCCATCATAGACGAATCCTGGGTCCATACCTTTTTCCGCTAAAAAATCTATCTTTGCAGGGGTGAAAGCGAAGGAAAAATACAGAGAGATGACGGACAGCGAGCTTGTAGCCGCTATCCGGGGCGGCGACAGGGCTGCGTTCGAAGCCATTTTCCGTCGTTGGTATCCCCAGGTGCAAAGATTTCTCCTCTCGCTCGTCAAAGAAGAAACCCTTTCGGAGGACCTCTCCCAATCGGTATTCATAAAAGTTTGGTTGAACCGCCAGCGCCTGGACCCTTCCAAGTCATTGAAAAACTACCTCCTGGTCCTTTCCAAAAACAGCGCCCTGGATGTACTCAAATCCAAGAGGTATCTTATGAACCTGGATGTTCCGGCCCCTGTGGAAAAGCCCTCTTCGGACCGCACGGAACACCTTGCGGAATATTCCGAAACGCAATCCCGTTTACTGAGAGCCGTGCAGCAGATGCCGTCCCAGCGAAGGTCTGTCTTCATGATGAGCCGTTTCCAGCATCTTTCCAACAAGGATATTGCCGAGACCCTCGGATTAAGCGTCCGAACGGTCGAGAAACACCTCCAGCTTGCTATCAACAATCTTCGGAATTTCCTAAGTTAGCATTACGTATCTTCGCGTTTTCATTCGTTCTTTAAGGGTAACCACAAAGAACTTATGAACATATCCCGAAGCATTCTAAAGGATTATTTGGAAGGACGTCTCTCCGAAGAGGAGGCCCTTGATGTTCAGTTATTTCTGGCTGAACATCTCGATGACCCGGCGGTAAGCGATGTCCTTGAGGAGCAGTTCGACAGTAACCGCGCGGAGTCGGATTTCTCCGCGGAGCGGGCACTGATATCTGTTCGGGAACGCCTTGGAATGGAAAAACGTCGAAGGCCGGTACTGTGGCTTGTCGCAGCCGCCCTCGCCCTTTTGCTCGCAATTCCCTCTTCCCTCTGGATTGGATACCGGCTCCATAAGAATCCCGCGCCCGTTGCCTGGCAGGAACTGACGGTTCCTATTTCCCAGACCCGGGAAGTAGAGCTTCCCGACGGCTCGCGGCTGGTTTTGAATGCCGGTTCACGGGTCACATGGCCCGAGACCTTCTCCGGCAGCCAGCGCGAGGTTTTCCTTGACGGGGAAGTTGTAGCATCTGTTGCCAAGGACCCCGAGCATCCTTTCATAATCCACTCCGGCGAGGCGGATATCTGCGTACATGGAACCACCTTCGACCTGAAATCCTACCGCGATGCCACGATGCTGGAGGTCGTGCTGATGGAGGGCTCCGTCAGCATGCTGCTTCCCTCGGAAGAAGGGCGGCGCGAGGTCCGGCTTGTGCCCGGGGACATTGCCCAGTTCGACCGTTTTACCGGAACCGTATCCCTCGGGAAGGTTTCGCCCGACGGCTTCAAGACCTTCAATGACAACCACTCCTTCAGTTTCATAAACATTCCTCTAAAGGACATTGCCGCCGACCTGGAGCGCTCATTCGGCACTCCGATAGTCGTAGCCGACTCTCGCGTGGCATCCCAGCGCTTCCTGGCCTTCTTCACCAATGGAGAAAATCTGGATGAAATCCTGCGGCTTCTCGGCAAGAACGGCAACCTTCGGGTCGTCCGCTCCGACGGAACGGTTTATTTATACGGAAAGAAATAACTAATACCATATTTTTAACCATTACTAACATCCAAATGAGTAAAACAAGCCAACTGCGCATTCTTCACGCGACGCTGGTGTCGCTTGCCCTCATGGTCCCGATGATTCTCGGGGCGCAGAATGTGACTATGGATGTGAGGAACGTCTCCGTCCAGGAGGCCGTGACCATCCTCCAGAGTCAGGGCAACTACACCATCGTAATCAATGCGGATGACGTGGATTTGCAGAAGCGGATATCCGTTTCGGCAAAAGATGCTCCGCTTTCAGATGTTCTGTCACAGATATTTGTCGGACAGAATCTGGACTTCGCCGTTACGGGCAACACGGTTTCTGTAACCAGATCCAGGCCGGCGCCCCAGCCCGCGGCCTCAAAGGTCGCCTTCAGGGGTGTTGTAATCGACGAGAACGGGGAAGCGCTCATCGGCGCCTCGATCGTCGATATGAAATCGGGTAAATATGCCCTGACCGACGGCAAGGGCGCTTTTTCCTTCGACAAACTCAATTTCCCTGTGGTTCTGACGGTTTCCTATCTGGGATTCGAAGACCAGGATTTCGAGGTTACCGGACGTGAGAGCCAGCCCTTCGCCTTTGTCATGACCCAGGAGAACAATGTCCTTGACGAACTGGTGGTCGTCGGTTATGGCACCCAGAAGAGAGTCAACCTGACCGGAGCCGTTTCGGTTATCGACGGTAAGGAGCTCAACTTCCGCCCCGTAACCAAAACCGCAATGGCCATTCAGGGTGCTGACCCTTCGCTGATTATCACTAACTCCAGCGGCTCCATCGACGGCACTAATTACAGCATCAATGTCCGCGGAAAGCTCTCCCTGAACAGCGGCTCACCGCTCATCCTCGTGGACGGAATCGAGAGTTCGCTCACCCAGGTCAACCCCAACGATATTGAGAGTATCTCCGTTCTGAAGGACGCCTCCGCCTGCGCGGTCTATGGCGCAAAGGCCTCTGCCGGTGTTATCCTTATCACCACCAAGAGCGGCAGCGCCGGCGATGCGAAGATTACCTACAATGGTCGTTTGAGCATCTCCTCCAACACCACTTCGACGGACTTTATGACCTGCGGTTACGACTACGTGACCCTTACCACAGATTTTTACAAGACCTTCAAAGGATACGGCGCATGGACCTATTCCGATGAGCAGATGCAGATGCTCTATGATCGCCGAAACGACGTCAAGGAAGATCCGACGCGTCCCTGGGTTATTCCGGATGAGACTGGAACCTACACCTATGTTTATCTCGGCAACTTCGACTGGTACGGCTTCGTATTCAACCGCACCCGCCCCGAAACAGAGCATAATGTTACAGTCCGCGGCGGCACCGACAAGGCCCGCTACTATGCGTCTGCCCGTTACCTCTACAGGGAAGGCCTCTTTGCCGGGGATGCCCAGGATACCTACGACAGCTTCTCGCTGCGTGCGAAGATGGACGCGAACATCACTCCATGGCTGAAATACGCCACCAATGTCAGCTTGGAGCGCACCCAGTACAAATGGGGAGGTTTCTGGGAGATGGACGGCTCTACCGGCTACGTCAGCCAGGGTATTCTCTGGAACGTAACCCAGAACGTGGGCCCCAACCTTGTTCCATACAACCCGGACGGCACAATCAACATGTACCCGGGATTCATGGCTGACGCCACCTCTCCTCTGATGTCCGGCCGCGCCGGCGCCTTCCTGGATGGCCGCAACCGGAATTCCAACCTCAATAATTACTGGACATGGACGAACCGCTTCACCGCCCATATCGCCAGGGGGCTGGACTTCATTACCGATTATACCTATCGCCGCAGGGACCGCAGGGCGAACTTCCGCAGTCTTCCTACCGCGAACAGCTATGACAATATCAACAAGCGCCTGTACTCCGGCAACGGCCTGACCGGCGGTCTCTTCACCAACGGTTCGGTCTATGACTTTACGAGGGAGTACCGCTATTTCCAGGATGGTACGGTCGCAAATGCCTACTTCTCCTATAATGATACTTTCGGCGACCATCACGTGGCGGCTACCTTGGGCGGCAACTACGACGATTACTACGGGTCCAGTATAACCATCCAGCAGAAGGGCTCTCTCAGCGACGCGCTTTCTTACATTAATATGGCGAACGGTGAGATTGAGTAGGCCTCCCAGTCCAATTCTTCTTACCGTACGCTTGGCTTCTTCGGCCGCGTCAACTATGACTGGAAGGGACGCTATCTTCTGGAGGTCAGCGCCCGTTACGATGGAACTTCCCGCTTCCCCAAGGGCCACCGCTGGGGCTTCTTCCCCTCCGCTTCCGCCGGCTGGCGCCTGAGCGAGGAACCGTTCTGGCTTCCGGTCAAGCCCTATGTCAGCAATGCGAAGGTCCGTGTCAGCTACGGTACCCTTGGCAACCAGCAGGTGGATAACTACTACTACTGGGAGGAGCTGAAAACCGGCCTTCTCAGCGGCTATACCTTTGACGCCCTCAACAATGCGGGCTATGCCTATGTGGACGCTCCGGTATCGAGCAGCTTGACCTGGGAGACGGTTATCTCCAAAAACCTCGGTATCGACCTCGGCTTCCTCGGAGACCGCCTCACCTTGAATGCGGACTTCTTCATCCGTGACACCAAGAACATGCTCACTGCGGGAATGACCCTTCCTTCCGTTTATGGACAGGCGGCCCCTAAGGAGAATGCCGCCGACCTCAGGACCAACGGTTATGAGCTCGCCCTCAGCTGGAAAGACCACAAGACCGTGCACGGCAAGCCCCTGTATTACGGCATAACCGCCACCCTCGGCGATTTTGTCACTGTTATAACCCGTTTCGACAACGAGAAGAACATCCTCAGCGACAACTATGTGGGCAAGCGGCTTGGAGACATCTGGGGATACCGGACGGACGGCGTTTTCGCAACCGACGAGGAAGCAGCTGATTATGAGCTGAATGTCGATTCATTCTCTACGGTCAACAAGGGTATCAAGGGCCAGATTGCTCCCTGGAACCACCTGATGTCCGGAGATGTTGTCTATAAGGACCTCAATGGTGACGGCAAGATAAACACCGGCGACAACACCCTCGACAATCCTGGGGACCGCGAGGTCATAGGCAATTCCCGTCCACGTTACAACTACGCTTTCAAGGGAGACTTCAGCTGGTTCGGCTTCGATCTCAGCGTTTTCTTCCAGGGCGTTGGCAAACTGGACTGGATGCCGAATTACAACTGTATCTATTTCTGGGGTCCCTACTCATATCACCGTCCGACCTTCGTCCCTAACGATTTCAGGGAGAAGTGCTGGTCGGCTGAACCGGGAGCGGACAACAGCAATATCGTCTATCCCCGCCAGCGCGGCCGTATAGCGACATCCAGCAATCTTGTTACCTCCGATTTCTATCTCCAGAGCGCCGCATATCTGCGTCTGAAGAACCTGACCCTCGGATATACCCTCCCTCTCAAGACAAGGGTCATTGAGAAGGCGCGCGTTTATTTCTCGGGCGAGAATCTCTGTTATTTCTCTCCGCTGAAGAAGGCGACCAAGTACATCGATCCGGAAGTTGCTACCACTTCAATCAGCGAAGACTGCACCTATCCGTATTCCAAGACTTTCTCTGTCGGTATTGACGTAACATTCTGATGCTTATGAAAAAGATTATCATACCGTTTGTGCTCCTGGCTGCCTCTATGGCCTTTTCCTCCTGCGAGGACTTTCTGACCAAGTCGCCTGAAACCAGTCTTTCGCCGGATACCTATTTCTCGTCAGAGCGCGAGCTTGACCTCTGGGCCAATAAATTCTATTATGATATCCTTCCTGAGCCAGGTGACCTGGCTGAGCTGAGTGCCGATGACAACGGCTCGTCTTCGTCGCTGAATGCCGTACAGAAGGGAACCCGGACCCCTTCCTCCAAATCCTGGAGCGCCGATACATGGAAACCGCTCAGGAACATCAACTACATGCTGGAGAACAACAAGTGCGCCGACGCGGCGGTCAAGGCCCGTTACGACGGAGTCTGCTACTTCTTCCGCGCCTGGTTCTACTACGAGAAGGTCCGCCAGTACGGCGACATTCCCTGGTATGACCATGTGATCGGCTCCGGTGACACCGAGGACCTGAACAAGGCCCGCGATTCCCGCGGCTATGTGATGCTCAAGATTATTCAGGATCTGGACAAGGCCGCCGAGCTTCTGCCTGCCCGCTGGTCTTCCGACGCGGTTTATCACGTGTCCAGGGAAGCGGCCCTTGCCCTGAAGTCCCGCGCCGCCCTTTTCGAGGGAACCTTCCGTAAATACCACGCGGGTACCGCCTTTGTCCCGGTCGATGAGGAGATTGTGGACGGAGTTGCGATTTCCTCCGAATACTTCCTTCGCCAGGCCGCGGAAGCAGCCGGAAAGATTGTGGGGACGCGTAAACTCTACAAAGCCAATACCCTCAAGCTGGCGGATAACGCTACGGACGCCTGTTACAGGGAATACTTTATCCTTGAGGATGCGGAGCTGGATGAAACCATCTTCTCCCGTCGCTATAATGTGGATTTGAAGGTTCGCCACGGCGTGCAGTTCGATTATAAGAACCATCACCGCAGCGCCAGCATCCGCCAGGTGAACCATTATCTCCAGGCCGACGGAACCCCGATCCAGACGCGGGCCGGCTGGGAGACGCTCAGCTACTACGACCTCTTCCAGAACCGCGATCCGCGCCTCGCCCAGACCATCCAGGGCCCCGGCTATGTGATGGCGGATGTGGACGAGACCACTAAGCTCCATAAGACCGAGCAGCTTTCCTGGGAGCGTACTTTCAACGGATTCCGCATTATCAAGTACATTTCCGACACCGGCCATGAGGGAGCAACTACCTCCACGACCGACTATCCTCTGCTCCGCTACCCCGAGGTTCTCCTGAACTACGCGGAAGCCAAGGCGGAACTTGGAGAGCTGACTGCGGAAGACCTTGCCAAGACCATCAATGTAATCCGCGACCGCGTCGGAATGCCCGGAATTACGGAAGTCCCGACGGTGGCAGACGCCCTGATGGAAAGCTACTATCCCCATGCCAAGGGAGCCCAGAAGGCGGCTATCCTCGAAGTTCGTCGCGAACGCGCCGTAGAACTCTTCTGCGAGGGATTCCGCCAGTGGGACATGCTCCGCTGGGGAGAAGGCGCCCTTCTTACTCCAAAGGCAACGGGTGGCTTCAAGGGTATTTATATTGCTGCGGACCAGGTGGGAGTAGATATCGACCTCGACCAGGACGGCAAGGTGGATCTTTACCTCTATACCGGCACCAAGGGCAGCTCCAAAGCTCCTTCCACCAACCAGATTCAGCTTGGCGGCGGCTTTACCCTCAGCGAGGGCACCCATGGCAACCTGACCTACTGGGCGGCGGAAGATTATGTCTGGAATGAAAGCCGTGACTACCTCTGGCCCATTCCTGCGGACCAGCGCACCCTTACCGATTATGCCCTGACGCAGAATCCCGGCTGGGATGACGGCTTGAGTCAATAGTTCATATGAGAAGAAAAATAACAATATTACTGTATTCCATCCTGTCGCTGTCTCTCTGCGCCTGTCGTGAGAATAAGGAGGATGATGGTGGAAACGGGGTGCCGCTGACCGTGTCCCCCGCTTCCGCCGAAGCCCTTGCGCTTGGAGAGCAGAAAACATTCTCGGTCACATCTTCGACCGACTGGCTGGCCCGCAGCTCCGCAAGCTGGCTGAAGATTGTTACGGCCAGCGGAAAGGGCGGTCAGACAGCGTCCCAGCTCATTGTTACCGCCGAGGAGAATAAGACCACCGAGGAGCGTACAGGGACCCTTACGGTCTCAAATCTCGGTAAAGAGAGCGTGGCGGTTGACGTGAAACAGGCAGCGGGTGAGGCAGGCGGTGGAGGCCCTCGTGGCATATCCTCGGCCTCCGACCTCCTCGCTTTTGCCAAGGCGGCCAACGGGGATGGGTCCATCACCCCGTACCTCGTGGATGGCGTTGTGAAGATACTGAATGACATCGACTGCTCTTCCATCAAGGAATGGATTCCCGCCGGAACGGAGACCCTGCCTCTGACCTATAATATCGACGGCAACGGCAAGACCCTGAAGAACGTCAACTGGACCGTGGACGTGACGAAATATCCCCACGCCGGTCTCATTGGGTATGCCCGCGGAATCACCGTCTCCAAGCTAACCTTCGGAAGCGAAGGCGACAAGGTGACCTTCAGCGGCAACAGCAGCGGCAAGGTTCGCGCCGGCGGTATCGTCGGCTACGGCATTGGAGTCACCCTTAATAAAGTCACAAACAACGCCAACCTGACAGTCAGCGGCACAACCGCGACGGGCAATAACCTCATCGTCGGGGGACTCGCCGGTTACATGGATTCCAATTCCACCGTCGGCGGGGAATCCAAGGGCTGCGTCAACAAGGGCGATGTGACCACATCGGTCGTCTCCCAGGCGGGCGGTCTTGTCGGCTACAACTCCGGCGTGATTCAGAACTGCACCCACTATGGCACCGTGACGGCCAAAATCGAGGGCAGCTATGGCCCGGGCTGGATCTGTTCCTACAATAAGACCAAGGCCAGCGTGACTTCCAATACCGGCAACGGCTATGTCGGGAGCGCCCCGGACGCCATCAAGAACGCCATGATGAACGCCGAAAGCGCCTACGATATCGAAAACAACAGCGTGGACATGACCAAGGACGGCTATTACGACTGGGTAGAAGTGGAGAAAATCCCGCTGCATAGCGGTGCGACTTACTACCATTACTCCTGTACGAACGTGCCGCGCGAAGTCCGTGTCCTGGAGGTTGACCTTGAGGATCCCGGGATTGAAATCACCTCCTCTTTCGCAGGAGACATGGTTCCGAATCCCAATGCGAACAAGAACTCCAACAACGGGAAAAACAAGCGGGAACTGCTCTCTGAACTCTGCGTCCGTAAACGCGCTGAAGGGCAGAAGATTCTGGGCGGCATCAACTGCAGCTATTTCGATTCGAACGACGGCATCCCCCGCGGATTCCACGTTGAGGACAGCCGGCCGGTGTATATCAACAATCCTGATGTAGTGAACGGGCTGCCCAATCACAAATGGGGCTTTACCGTCTTTGAAGACAGGACGGCTTCCTGCGGCATCAAGAAGTTCTCGGGCAAGTTCAGGACTGGCGGAAAAGAGTTTAACTATTATTCCATCAATGACACCCTGATCCGCCAGACTTCCGCGAAGTATCAGGCGTCCCTCTACACTTCCCACTATGTCCGGACGCCATACCCGGCCTATCCGACCATTATCAACGACCTGGCGTCCAATGCACTCTATGTGATATGCGAATACACCTCCGACGTCATGCAGGTTAATAAGGGCTATGCAGCCGCCAAAGTGGTGTCAATCGCGGACGGGCGCAGCACACCCCTGGAGACGAAGCCATACATCACCGCCAAAAACCAGGTGGGTATCGCCCTTTCCGGGGACATGGCGGCGGAGCTGATGACCTTTATCAAAGTAGGGGATACCGTGGAGCTGAGATGCGACATTTCCATCGATGGAGACGCCTCCAAGCCAATCCTCACCCAGGATTCCACCATGTATCAGCTGATGACGGACGGGCAGGATGCATCCAATTCGCCCGGCTCCAGCGCATCCCTCTATACCAAATATGATCCCAAGACCTGGCCCGTTGTCAGCGCCGACCGTAAAAAGGTATGGCTGGTTGAGGTGGACGGCCGCCAGATATCACCGACATGGTACTCCCTTGGCGTCAAGGGATACGAGATGTATCGTATCTCGAAGAAACTCGGGGGCGCATGGGTTACGGTAATGGACGGCGGCGGCTCTTCCGCCATGTGGATATGGAACCCCGCAACGGGCAGCGGAAACATCGTGAACAGGCCCAGCGATTCCAAGGGCGAACGCAGTTGTATGACTTATGTTCTCATCAGAGAAAAACAATAACCAATAATATCATTATGAAAGTTTCTAAAAGTATTCTGACCGTGCTCTTCGGAGCGGTGGTGGTGATGTCTTGCCAACCGAAAGAGGAGGTAAAGACTGTTTACACCATCACGGTCGACCGCACAGCCATTGCAGATGTGGCTGCGAACAATCCCGGCGTGGAGGCCCTGGTGATCACCACCGATGCTCCCTACTGGGTTCTGACAGCACCCGACTGGGTCACTCCTGATGCCAAACAGGGCGTGGGCGGTGGTAAGAGCACCATCGTATCTCTGACAATCGCCTCCAACTACAAGAACGAGGCGACGACGACTTATGCCCGCAGCGGAGAAATCAAGATTTCCGGCGGCAACACCTCGGTTTCAATTCCCATCAATCAGCTCGGTCATACGGCTGTGGTTGATCCGAGTTCCAGTATCGGCGGTATTCCCAGTCTCGCTGAATTCCTCGACTTCGTGAATACGGTCAATAATGGTGAGGCCCCTATCCGCTGGATGAACTCCAAGATGGAGGTGGAACTCCAGACTGATATCGACCTTTCGAGCGTCACCGAATGGACGCCTATCGGAAACGTAGAATCCTCCGGCAATGGTAACAACGCTTCCGGCGCGAAGGGCGAAGTCTTCTCCAGCGTCTTCAACGGCGGCGGCCATACCATCCGGAACTTCAAGGCCACCAAAGAACTCGCCGCAGGAGAGACCTGGGGTCTGTTCGGCTATATTTCCCACGCCACCATCAAGAACCTCAACTTAGAAGCTGATGTAACCCTCTCTGCCACAGGCGCTGCCGATGCCGGCGTAGTCGTAGGGACGGCCTACTGCTCTACCATTGAGAATGTTCATGTCACTGCCAAGGTGACCTCCACGGCCGGCGCTTCCACCGGCGCACGTTTCTCTGTCGGCGGCATTGTCGGCTTCATGTTCAGCGTAACGGAATCCGATACCGTTTATGACAGCTATGTCAAGGACTGCGAAGTGACCGCGACGGTCAATATGGACAAAGGCAATAACACCGGCAACGGCGCCACGGGCGTAATGTACGGCGGCATCGTCGGCTTCGCAACCAGCGTCAAGGAAGACACGGCCTGCAACCACATCGAAAACTGCGTACACAACGGCACGATGACTGTTTGTATCCCCCGTTGCAGCGGTATATGCCCCACGGCCAATTGCGGCACCTACATCGAGGGCTGCACGAACAATGCCTCCCAGATGAACACCTTTGAGAATGGCCGCGTCGGCCAGATTTGCTGCAACCTGAGTGTCCGTTCCCACCTTAAGGACTGCGTCAATACCGGAGACCTTACCACAACCGACTCCCAGACAACGACCGGAGCCCTTGTGGCCCTGATGGGTGATGATACCGCTTACATCGAAGGCGGTGACAGGGTGGCCAACACCGCTACCATCATCGGCGGCAATACCAAGTACCTGAGTCTCCTCTGTGCGAACAATAACAAGTTCGACCATCTCAGCGACGTGAAGCTTGCCGGCAAACTCGGCGTTTACAAGGCCGACGGCAACCATGAGATGTATGCCATCAGCCCGGCCACCATCATGGACTTCATCGGCTACATCAACGCCGCCTATGCGGAAAAAGTCAGCAACATTACCTTCGTGGGCGAGGCCACGGATCTGCCTTCCACGGGCGGCGGAATCGATGACCTGAGTCCGGTAGATGATACATGGAACTAAAAATGGCAGATATTATGAAAAAGTGTATGATTTTCGCTGCCATTGCGGCAGCTGTTCTTGCAGCCGGCTGTGCTAAAGAAACCCTGGTCGAGACCGAACAGGGAACCGTGCTTAATGCAACCCTCTCTTCCCTCACCAAGACCGCCATCGACGGTGTGAAGGTGACCTGGACAGAAGGTGATGCTATCATCGTGAACGGCGCCAAATCCAACGCTATTACGGAAGCCGCCGCCACCGCTAAATTCGAATTCAAGTCAGCTTTGACCGCTCCTTACAAGGCCGTTTATCCGACCTCTATCTATAAGGACGAAGCGACTGTTACCCTCCCTGCCAGCTTGGACGTAAGTTCGTTCTTCACACCCCTAGCGGGCTATCTTGAGAGCGGGGACGCAATCTCCTTCAAGGCCCTGACCGCCTTCCTGAAATTCTCCCTCACGGGTGAAACCACGACTACCGTCAAGGATATTACCCTGAAGGGACTCGGCGATGAGCAGCTGAGCGGCGATTTCGCCATCAACTTCTCCACCCTCGCCATCACAGGTTCATCTACCGCCGATGCCGACAAGGTCGTCAAACTCAATGTCAACCAGGCGCTTTCCGCCACCCCGCTGGTGGTTTACATACCCATCCCCGCCGGCAGCTATGCCTCCGGTTATCAGGTCGAAATTATTGATTCTGAGGGCGGCGTGATGCGTAAGGCCGTTTCTTCGAGGACCGTAAAAGCAGGAGAACTGCGCGATATGGGCGCCCTGGCATTTGAAGTCAATGTCTCCGAGGATCCCAATATCGGCGGTATTCCTGACGCCAAGGAGTTCAAGGACTTCGCCGCTGCGGTCAATGACGGCCGTTCCATCAGCCGCTGGACCAACGGCTCCGGTGAAGTCGAACTGCTTGCGGATATCGACCTCGGCGGAGAGGAGTGGACTCCTGTCGGAAACGCAGACGTTACCACCTCGCACGCTATTACCGGCAATGCCTTTACCGGAGTGTTCGACGGTAAGAACCACAAGGTGGATAATTTCAAGGTGACTGTACCCGCTTCCGCAGCCAACGCTGTCGCCGGCCTCTTCGGTGCAATCAGCGGGGCAACCGTGAAGAACCTTGTCATCGGCGAGAATGTCGTGATCAAGAACTCTTCCAATTCCGGCTTTGTAACCATGGGAGCCGCGGTCGGCTTCGCCTCCGAGTCCACCCTTGAGAACATCGACAGCTACGCCAAGCTGGTCAATGAAGCCGGAAAGAATTCCACGCGTCTTGTCATCGGCGGAACCCTGGGTACCCTGTTCTCTTCCGAGACCGCGGCAACTACCGCCAAGGACATCAAGGGACATGCCTCTTTCGATGTTGTCAACAATATCAACACCGCCAACGGCGCGACCGGCTTCATCGTAGGCGGCGCCATCGGATACGCTGACGGCAAGAATGTGGAAACCGTTCCCGTGAAGATCGAGAACGCGGTCAACTACTCCGACTTCTCGGTACAGGCAACCCGTACCGCAGGTGTAATCGGAACGATGAACAGCAACTCCATCGCCGAGGGCTGTGTCAACTATGGCAACATCTCCTGTACCGATGTGAAGGCCTCCAACAGCCGCGTCGCCGGTATTGTCTCCGCCCTGGGCAACAACACCGCCGTCAAGAACTGCATCAACTATGGTGACGTCGCCTTCGCTGTTTCCGGTGATACGACCCACGGTTATGCCGGTGGTATTTGCGGCCAGAATAATGACGCCAACTCCTTCACATACTACGACGGCTGCGCCAACTATGGTGCCGTTCAGTCCGACAGGTGGTTTAACAGCAGCGACGATAAGTACATCGGTATCATCTGCGCCAACTTCAACTCCAAGGTTCTTACGGTGAAGAACTGTATCCTCGGCGGAAAGATTGGCCCTTATACTCCTACAGCTGAGAATCCTGTCATCACGATTACTTCCGAGAACTTCTCCCAGTACTACTCCCTGACAGCAGCGAGCCGTATTGCCAAGGTGGTCTTCGAGAATAACACCTATGGAACATACTCCGCTCCCGGCATCAAGACGGCTCAGGACCTGAAAGACTTCGCGGCGGCGGTCAACGCCGGCACCAGTATCGACGCCTGGACCAGCGCGGATGGCTCTGTGGTACTTCTCGAGGACATCGACTGCTCCTCCATCACGGAATGGACCCCGATCGGCAACTGCACTTTAACCTCTACCTGGGCACATAACAAGGTTGAGACGAGCGGCAACCTCTTTACGGGAACCTTCGACGGGAAGAACCACACCATCAAGAACCTGCACCTGAACTTCGCCCCGGCGGACGCCAATGGCGTTTTCGGCCTTTTCGGCGGCATCGGGGATGGCGGCGTGGTAAAGAATGTCATCTTTGACAGCTCCTGCTCCCTGAACATCGAGACCGGGAAGGCCGGAGTCTTCGGTATGCTGGCCGGACTCGTGCTGGACGGCAGTGTGGACAATGTCAAGAACTTCGCGCCCGTCACGGGCGGCGGAACGTCGTCCCTGGCCAATAACACCGCCTCCGGCCGTGTAGCCGTCGGCGGTGTTATCGGCTGGGTCCATGCCGCAACGAAGGAGATCACCATCAGCAACCTCTACAACGCGGGCCCGATCGGAAGCTCTACGGCTGATTTTACCCGCGGTGGTAATGGAGGTAACGGAGCCAACGGTTTCATGCTCGGCGGCGTTGTCGGCTTCTCTTCCAACACCAACAATACCCTGACCCAGACGCTTTCCAACCTGAAGAATGACGCCGATATCTATACCGACGCCGGCCGTGCTTCGGGTATCGTCTCCTCCGCCAACCGCTATACTGTTCTCAAAGGAGCCGAAAACAACGGAAGCATCCATTATTCCGGGACCGGTTCCTTCCGCCTCGGTGTCATTACCTGTATCACGGCTGCCGGCTGTGTGCTGGAGGACTGCGTGAACAAGGGCGACCTGATTGCCCCCGGCGCAGCTTCCGCGGCTGGAATCTGCTGCCTTGTCAATGATGACAGCGTCATGATTACCCGCTGCAGCAACATCGGAGCCACTATTGTGTGTACAGGGATTGATCTGGAAAACAGCAAGGTTACGTATGCGGGCGCCCTGTATGGCCAGTGCAACAAACTCGCCACCTTCAGCGATTGTTCCGTAAGCGGCAAAGTGGGCAAAACCACAGATAACCTTCTGACCCTCACGGCGGAGAACTACTTCCCCTATGTCGGCCAGGCCAATACGAAAAACACGACTATTACAACGGCTAATATCAAATTTGCGGAATGATAAAAAAACTGATTCTTCTCTCTACCTTATTCGCCCTGACCTTATCCGGATGCAAAGATAAAGCTCCGGATGAGGTGGTGGAGGAACCCGTATTACCGGGTATACACAATGTGCAGGAATTCCTTGCCTTTGCTACTGCAGTAAACACCGGGGCCTCCACCGAGGAATGGGAGAACGAAGAGGGCTGGGTAAATCTGCTTGCCGACCTGGATTTCGCCGGAGTGACGGAGTTTGAGCCGGTCGGTTACGTCACCGCCCCGTGGGAAAGTTATTTCCCCGCGGTGACGAGCGGAAACCCCTTTACCGGAAAGTTTGACGGCAATACGCATCATATCAAAAACCTGAAACTGATTTGCAGCGAGACGGTTCCCGGAAGGCATTTTGGTCTTTTCGGCTACGTCGCTCCCGGAGGAATCGTGCAGAACTTTATCATCGATAATTCATGTTCTCTGACGATAACCTCCGAGATGAACGTTTCGCTGAGTGCCGGCATGATTGCCGGAGTAGTGTACGACGGTACTGTGCGTGATGTCACAAGCTATGCTCCCATGGTCTATCAGGGCAAGGCCTCGGGGCTTTTCCACATGGCTCTTATTGGCGCGCTATACAGTAAGGAGAAGGGTTGCATCGTGGACAGCGTCCATAACTGGGGAGAGATTGGTGCGGAGAATTCCGCCAATCTTAATGCCGGTGCGACGGGTATTCATGTGGCCGGGGTCGTGGGCTTTGCCAATGCCCCTACGGGCAACGTGAAGCGGAATGTGATTTCGGACTGCAGCAACCACGGTGACATGACCTCCCAGGCGGGGCGCACCGCCGGAATCCTCGCCGCGGCCAACGCCTGCACCGATATCATCAACTGCGAAAACCGAGGCAACCAGCTCAACTCCATGCCCAAGACCGACGGCGGACGCCTGGGAAATATCTGCTGCTTCACCAACAACGGCTCTTCCATCTCCGGATGCAAAAATTATGGAAACCTCGTTTCCACTACATCCGGCCGCGTGGGAGGAATAGTGTCGCTGCCGAATGCGGGCTCATATACCGACAATGAAAACTACGGAGAGATTATCTCCGACAGCGCCTATCGCGGAGTTTTCTTCGGATATGTTACTCAGGCGGCCGCCTGGGAGGGCGGAGTGGCCTCCGGGAAGCTTGGAACATATAGTAGCGGAAAGTATAACTATGACCTTTATCCGGAAACCGACATTGTCCGGTATCTCGGCAAGGACGGCTCGTCCGGGAAGGCGACTTATACCAATGTGACTTATGACATAGCGACCGGCGACACTCCCGTCAATTCCGATCCGGACCTGGATGTCAGCGCCTCCTTCCGTATCTTCTTCATAGGCAACAGCTTCACAAAGGACGCCGTCGAGCACCTCCCGGGCATACTTTCCGCGGCGGGAATCAAAGACGTCCAGATGGTTCACATGTACTACGGCGGCCGCACCATCCCGGAATATAACGAAGGATGGAGCACCTCCACGGATTATCACTGCTATGTCTGCAATCCCGGAAAGACGAGTTGGACGGATATTTCCGGAAAGAGTCTCGCCACCGTGGCCGCGACAGGAAAGTGGGACGTCGTTACCATCCAGGAGCATACCGGAAGGCAGCTTGCGTGGAGCTGGACCACTACCGAAAAGAATGCTGTCCAGGGGCTCGTTGACAAGGTAAAGGCCGCCCAGACAAAGAATGGCGGTACTCCGAAACTCTATTACATCCTGTCCCAGGCCTATTTCAACCTGAGCAAGGCGCAGAATGTGACCAAACCCTTTACCAACACGGACGAGATGTGGACGGTTATCGCCGCCCAGGGCAAGACCGCCGTGGAAACCTGCGGTTTCGACGGGGTAATATCCACCGGCGCCATGCTCCAGAACCTCCGGACCTCCTCGCTGAACAACAGCAACGGGCTGACTCGCGACGGTTACCACATGGATTACGGCATCGGCCGCTATGGAGCATCCTGCACGGTCTTCGAGACGGCTATCGGTCCCTTCATCGGCAATGTGAAGCTCGATAACAACAGCTATCGCTACAGCAAGTCCTCCACCACCGACGGATCCTGGTCAACTCCGGTAACCGATGCTTCAGCGCCCATCGCCCTCCAGGCCGCGCGCTACGCTATCGCCAGCCCTTACGAGGTGACAAGCATGAAATAAATATGCGAAGAATAGTTTTCACCCTTCTCGCAGCCCTTGCGCTCGCTGCCTTTCCCGCGTCGGCCCAGTCCATAAAGGAAGCGGTTTATGCCGATTTCAACCGGGCCGGCGGGGTTTACTACATGTATCCTTTCACCAGCCATACGGTCACCGCTCCGCCTAAGGGATACAAGCCCGTGTACCTCAGCCATTACGGCCGCCACGGAGCCCGTTATCTTCTCAATGCGACGCAGTATGATCGCAGCGTCGGTGTGCTGGATGCCGCCCACAGGGCCGGCGTACTGACAGAAGAAGGGGAGAGGGTATGGAGCATCGCGTCGGAGTATTATAATACGGTCTGCCACAATCACTTCGGTGATCTTTCCTCCCTCGGCTGGGAGCAGCATTTCCGTATCGCGAAGGAACTCTATAACGATAACCGCTCGTTCTTCCGGAAACACCCTCCGGTGTCCGCCGGGGCTTCCCAGACGCCCCGCAGCATCGTGTCGATGGCGGCATTCTGCCAGGGGCTCCTGAAGGCGGATTCCCGCCTGGAAATTTTCCAGGCGGCGGATGTGTATGATATGGACGTGATGTGTCCTCACCATGATACCAATCCATGGCGCAAAGCGGAGCCGGAGGATGGTTATTTCAAGCGTAAGGACCCCTGGGGCACGAACCTGAAGGCCTTTATCGAGAAGCGGCTGGATTACAAAGGAATTGTCGCCCGTCTGTTCAAATCTCCGGAGTTTCTGAATGATTACAGGGGAGACAGGGCCTTTGTGCTGGATTTATTCAATCTCGTCTTCGACATGCAGTGCACTCCGACGGAAAGCACCCTGATGGACGTTTTTACGCCGGATGAGAAATATGCCCTTTGGGAGATAGACAACTATATCTACTGGGTTGCGAATGCGCCGGGTTCATCCATGAGGGATCTTCCCTCCCTCTTCCATATTGTTGAGGATGCGGACAGGGCCCTGGCGGAGGGAAAACCGGCAGTGCGCCTTCGTTTTGGCCATGACACTGTATTTCTCTTCCTGATTTCCGCCTTCGGAGCGGACGGCTTCGACATTGTCCCCGACAGCGCCGACGGAATCTCCGCCACCTGGTACAACTTCCGTTCACCCATGGCCGCCACCTTGTACCTGCTGTTCTGTACGAACCGAAGCGGGGATGTGATATTTAAACTCGTGGTTAACGGCGATGAAGCTACCCTTCCCCTTGAGCCCGTAAGTGGCCCCTGGTACAGGTGGGAAGACATGAAATCAATGCTCTCCGCCCGCTTCCCTGAAATTCCGAGCTGAACCCAGGGCGGCGGAAACCCGGAGCAGCACCGGACAGTGGTCTGAAACTCCGCCGCGAAAACGCGGACCGGAGTAGGTGCGAAGAGGTTTTTCGCCGCCACCAGCCCGGTCATGCTCGAGGAGGAAAGGAAGCCGGGCTATGGACATGGTGCAGAAGGGGCGGGCCTCCTCCGGAACAAAATAAAGGTCGATAAGCTGCCAATGCCCCTGGAAACGGATGGACCCTTCGCCCCGGCTGGAAAGCTGCGTCCCGAGGCAGAAAAGAGACCTGATTGAAGCGATATCCGAAGAAGTCGGGACATCGTTGAAATCGCCCATTGCGACAAGAACTCCTCTCCCACGAGTTTCTCGGTCATCCGTATTGACTCTCTCACCCCGCAGGGAATCCGCCGCGGCCTCCAGGCGCCTTGCGGCCGCGAGGCGTCGGGGAGAGGAGGCGGCCGCTCCGCCATATTTCGACGGAAAATGGCAGACCAGAAGGTCCCAGTCTTTCCCTGATAGACGGTCCTTCAGGTGGACATGGAGGATATCCCTCGTCTTAAAATTATCCCCGACCCTTAATGGCGCCGCCTCGACAAAGTCAAAAACCGAGGCGCGGTAGAGCAGGGCGCAGTCTATTCCGCGTGGGTCAGGAGAGTCGAAATGGACAATTCGGTAGTCGAGTTTCCGAAGAAGGGTCTCTTCTGTTAACTGTTTGAGTACAAAGCGGTTCTCTACTTCTGCAAAACCAATGGCATCGGGGAGCCGCCCCTCTCCGGTCCCGATATACAGGATGGATTTTGCAATCAATCCGGCCTTCTCGAAGAACCGTTTCCGGGTCCACCGCCGGGGACCGAAGGAAGAGAACTCATAATCAGAAGGGGAGACGGAGAGCGAATCGTCCCTCCAGTCAAAATAATTCTCAAGGTTCCAGAACATCAGGAGCCGGTCACCGTCCTCCGCCGCCCCCTTCCCGGAGAGAAGGAGGCAGAAAAGGGGTATAAGAAGGTAATGAAGTTTCATAATTTATGTTAGGAAATAATTCAGGGAGAGCGCTTTATCCCATAGCCTGCTCTACGTCGTCCGGCTCGATAGGCAGCCGGTTCGGACCGGTCCTCCGGGCCCCGTCCTCCGTAACCAGGACGTCGTCTTCGAGCCGTATTCCGCCGAAGTCGTAGTATCCCTTCAGCTTGTCGAAGTTGACAAAGCCCTTGCCTGTGCCCTCTGCCTTCCACTTGTCGATAAGCGCCGGAATAAAATAGATTCCCGGTTCGTCCGTGATGACATTTCCACTCACCAGCCGGCGGGCCATCCTCAAGCTTCCGAGTCCGAGCTGGGTCGAGCGGACCTGGTCTGGGTCATATCCGACGAGGTTCTCCCCGAGATCCTCCATGTCATGGACATCAAGACCCATATTGTGGCCGAGCCCATGGGGGCAGAACAGCCCTGCAGTGCCCTCGGCGACCATATCGTCGATGCTTCCGCGGACAAGATCCAGTGCCTTGAGCCCCTCGAGCATCCGCCTCATGGTCTCGATATGGACCTCCCGGTAGGTAATTCCCGGCCGGGTGATGGAGAACGCGAACTCGTTGCATCGGGCGACAATCTCATAGATATCACGCTGCTTAGGGGTGAATTTTCCTCCGGTCGGGAGGGTCCGTGTAAAGTCGGAGGCGTAGTGGGAATTTCCTTCCGCGCCCGCGTCGATAACAAGGAGCCGACCCGGCTCTATAATCTTGTCATGGAGGTGGTTATGGAGGGTTTCCCCGTGCTGGGTCAGGATGGTTGGGAAGGAGACGCCCCATCCGCCGGAAAGGGTCACTCCCTCCATGAGCCCGACGATATCCTGCTCGAGAACCCCCGGCCGGACGGCATTCCGAGCGACCGTATGCATCCTTTGCCCGAGCTCGCCCGCAGCGTCAATCTCCTCAATCTCGCACTGCTCCTTGACAAGGCGCATGGAGATAATGGCTTTTGTCATGACCTCCGAGACCCCCGCTTCCACATCGGCCCTTCCGAGGAGCTCCATCAGGCGGAGCCGGTTGAAATAGCGTGAAGGGTTGATATAGTGGACCTTCCTTCCTAATGAAAGGGTGGTGCGGACGGTCTCGTCGAACTTTCCATAGGGAGCGCTACTGCCGACACCAACCCCTTCCGCTATGCTTTGGACAGAGGGCTGGGGGCCCATCCAGATTATATCCCCGATCTCTACGTCGTCCGCGAAAATGGTCTCAGCCCCGCTCTCGAGGTCGATAGTCGCAGCATACATCGGCTGATCAATCCCGAAATAATAGAGCCAGGTGCTGTCCTGACGGAACTTATAGCAATTATCCTTGTACTGGGCAGGGGCTTCGGCGTTGCCGATAAAGATCATGAGCCCCTCAGCGCCCGCTTCCCTCATTTTCGCGGCGAGGGTCTGCCGCCTGGTGATATATACTCTTTTGTCGAACATAACGGTTTCGTTTTCCACAAATATACCTTTTTCCGGGGAAAAATGCTTAACTTGCAGCGCAAAATAGTTAGAAGATCATGTCATTCTGGAGCAGTTTAAAAGAGTGGTTCCTCCGGCTATCCTCTCTGAACGGTCAGCTGGATACGGACTCCGCCTCGGATAATATCCGGAAAAATATCCATTTCCAAGGGCCCAACGTATGGATCCTTGCCTTTTCCATAGTTATCGCCTCGGTAGGTCTCAATATCAATTCGACCGCCGTCATTATCGGCGCCATGTTGATTTCCCCCCTGATGGGCCCGATTCTCGGACTCGGACTCGGGCTAGGGGTCAATGACACCATTCTTCTCAGGGATTCCCTGAAGAATCTTCTTGTGATGGTCGTTGTCAGTTTGATTGCCGCGTCGCTCTATTTCCTTCTCTCACCGCTCCAGATGGCCAATCCCACCGAACTCGAAGCGAGGACGTCGCCGAGTATCTACGATGTCCTGATCGCCCTTTTCGGCGGCATGGCAGGAATCCTTGAGCACTGCCGCAAGGAAAAGGGGACCGTGCTCTCCGGGGTCGCCATCGCTACAGCCCTCATGCCGCCCCTCTGTACCGCCGGCTACGGCATTGCCCACGGGCTCTGGCGCTTTTTCTTCGGCGCCATGGGGCTTTTCATCATCAACACGGTATTCATCGCCTTCGCGACCTTCATCTTTGTCAAGTCCCTCCATTTCAGCGAGAAACGCTACATCAGCGAAGAAAGGCAAAGGCGGAACAGGGGACTTATCACCATGGTGCTCGTCCTGATCATGGTCCCGTCCATGATTTCCGCTTTCTTCATGATCCGTGAGAACAATTTTGCCGTTGCGGCGGAGAAGTTCGTGAACGAGAACCGGGATTTCTCCGGCGGATTCATCTATAATTACCGTGTAAAGGACAATAAGGTCGAGATTTATCTCGCCGGGGAGAAGCTTTCCGACGAGGACCGCGCCTTCCTCTACGGCTCGGCAAAGACCTTCGGAATCAAAGAGAACCAGCTGGACATTGTCCAGCATACCCTTCGCGGATCCGAAGACCGGGATGAGCTGATCTCGTCCATGTCCGACCGCTATGACCGCCAGCTTTCCGCCCGCGACAAACGTATCGAATCCCTCGAAGCCGAGCTCGGAAAAGCTGCAAAAATGGAGATTCCCTACGAGAGAATTACCCGCGAAGTTTCGACCCAATATCCTGAGGTTGAGGAGATTATACTTTCCAGGGGAGCGAGCGTGACAACCGATTCGCTGAAGACCCGGGATTGTATTCTCGTCCTTGTCCGCCCCGCTCTTGATTCGCTTCAGACGGCCCGCCTGACCCAGTGGCTCCGCCTCCGCCTCGACGACGACTCCGTCACAGTCCTCTCAGAATCGAAGTAGCTGGACCTTTAGTGCACAAGGTCGAAAAACAGGGCAGGGACCTTGAGCGTGGAAAACCGCCTAGAGGGCGCTCAGAGGCACATTCACTGCGCAAGGTCCCAGGGCTAAAAATAGACCTTGTGCACTTAGTGATGATCTGGACAGAACTTCTTAGAAAAGGAAACGGTAGCCGACGGTGAGGTTAGGGGAGAATGGGCGTTCAGTGTAGAAGGATTCAGGAGAGTCGTCGTTGGCGAAGTGGTAAGAGCCGCCACCCTGGAGGAAGAGCGCTCCGCGCCTAAATAGCTTCAGCTGGACCCCTGCAGCGGCGTTCAGCGAGAGCTGCCTGTCGTTGATGGGACTGTTGTCCACGTCGCTCCCCGTCAGGGTCCCTCCGATATAGGTACGGCTTTCCGTGGAGGTGCCGACGGAGAATTCGTACATCGGTCCCCCGCAAAGATACAGCCCCAGCGACTTCCATTCCAGAAGATTGTAAGTTATATACACAGGGATGCCGAGGTAATCGATGCTGCGGGTTGTTTCGCTCAGGGAGTTCCCGACTGTCGTTGAGAACCGAGAGTCCAGGGTTGAGGAGACAAGCCCTGTTTCGATGCCCCAGCGGGAAGTCAGGTTGACCCGGAGGGTAAGGGACAGGCGGGCCGACTGCGTGTGGGTCCCTTCCGTCGTGGAGGTTTTGTTCCGGCTGAGCATCGAAAGCCCCGGGGCGGTCGTCCCGTCGGCCTTCGTTACGGCGAAAGAGGGGATTCCGACCCCGGAGGTGGTGGACACGGCCGCCTGGGCGAGATACCCTGTCCTTGACACTCCGACCTGTATCCGCGGTACCTGTCTCCTGGACTTTTTCAGTTCAATTACTGTCTTTTCCGGTGCCGGCTCTATCTTTTCCTCCGGTGCCGGCTCTTTTTTCTCCGGAATCACTTCTTCCAAAACCGGCTCCTGAGGCGCTGTTTCCTCTAAAACCACATCTGAAACTATTTCCTCCTGAGCAATGGGAGCTTCCGGCTCCTCGGATGGCTGTTCCTCCTTTTCCTGTTCCTGGGATGCAGTTTCCTCCGCAATAATGGGAGTTTCCGGCTCTGCAACTACCTCGGCGACAAGGTCTCCGGACGCTATGGAAACCTCTTCCGAAGGGGCGGCGCTTCGAATAAAGATTATTGCAGCAACAGCGGCCGCGGCGGCTGCGCCAAGCGCAAACCACCACGCCCCCTTCACCCGGCGTCTTTCCGGTTCCATGGCGGAGCGGACTGCGTCCCAAAGTCCCTCCGGTTCCGCTTCCGTATAGCCCTCGAGGAGCTCCGGAAGCTGGTCTGTCCAATCTTTCTTACTGTTGTTCATGTTCCTTCCAATAATCTTTTATATTTTTTGCGAGCAGCGCCCGCGCGCGGAAATACTGCGAAGCCGATGAGTTTTCCTTAATCCCAAGCAGGACCGCAATCTCCTTATGGGGTTTCTTTTCAAAGACAAAGAGGTTGAAAACCGTCCTGTACCCGTCTGGAAGCTGCTTTATCATTTCCTGGAGGACCGAAGGAGGAATAGCGGGCATGACCTCCTCTTCCTCTTCTTCCGGACTGTCCGGAATCTCGTCTATGAACTCTATCCGCGAGGAGCCCTTCAGGTATTTCAAAGAATCATTGACGACAATCCTTCCCGTCCATGCCTTTATGCTCCCTTCCCCCCTGTATTCAAAGGAGTCCAGCCCTTTGAATATCTTTATGAAGGCCTCCTGGAGGATGTCTTTGACCGCCGACCGGTCGACGACATAGCGGGAGCACACCGCAGTAAGGTATCCGGCGTAGCGATCATAAAACATTCGCATTCCCGACGGGTCCCCGCTGCGGATGAGCTCCAGGAGCTCCCTTTCGCTCATCTCATTCCCGGGTTTTGAACCGGAATGCCTTTTCAGAAGCCGAACCTCCACTCGTCGTCCACTTTAAAGTCAATGTTTTATATGATCCTCCTGTGTCGGGAAGGGAATTAATGTCAAAGCATACAAGGGAATCCCCCTTGGTGTCCTTCCCGTCGCCTCCGGCGTTATGGCGAAGTTCCACCTCATAGGGGTCCGAGGGGTTTGTCCCGGTTACAAGGATGAAGCTGTGCTGAACCGGAGCGGTGCCCCACCAGCAGGTGTAATGTAGGGTCAGGTATCCGTCTTCAACACTGGTCATCCAGTCTTCAATTATATCAATACCGTCATCTCCTTTAATGCTCTTGTCCGATGTAACGATTCCAGTATCAAGTGCTTCCAGCCAGTTTACGTAACATGTACAGGGGTAACTCCCCGTCGCGGCATTTTTAACTCTCGCCTCGCAGATTACCCGTTCCATGGCGGAGTATTTCCCCTGGTAGTTGACCGGGTAAACTGTAACGCTGTCATTCAGCTGGAAATAGACCGTGTCCGAAGGGGATTTTTTTACAGTTACGATTGCTGTAAATAAATCTGAACCGTCCGGGCTATACCAGGTGCCCGAAGTTTCCAAAGCCATGTCCGCCGTGCACGAAGCCGTCAGTAAAACGGCCGGCAATAGGCGAAGGATATGTGATAGGAGTTTCATTATTCAATTCCATTGAGGGAGAAGAATTCTTCCATAGTAGTCAGCCATTGGTGATAGAACCATCGTAGTCTTTATTTGATAGGATTTATTATAAGAATCCCAAACTTCTCCCAAACTTCCTTCCAGTGTAATACTAATACAATTGTCTTCTATGAGAGTTCCATGCATGACTGGATTATCTGTTTGGAATTCAGTAAATAGTAAAGAATTCCCATCTTTTGTATAATTAAGGGTTTCTCCTCTAGTGATTTGGTCCTCTATGAAAGTGTAATACAGTCTAACCCAATTCGTATTTTTGTAGAACCATATTTCCATTTTCATTGATTTGGTATCACTGATGGCTTGAGTCCCGGAGTACGCCCAATCTGGATCTTCATTCAGCTCAACTTCTTTACAGCCGCTGAGTGTAAAAGCAATAAAAAAAGACAAAAGTAAATATTTGGGAAAAGTATTTATATATATAGTCATTGCCATAAGTTTCCACTAGTAATAATTGACAGAGGGAGCAAGATTATGAATTAAAGAATACTCCTTTACGTCGTAACCTATTTCAGGATCAGACGCATAATACAAGTAATAGTTATAACCATGACGCAAACAGTATGCAGTTGTTCCCGCCAAAATAGTATGATTATTTGTATTGAGTTCTTCAGTATACCCATCACCATTATTGTAACAGTGGGTTGTGCTAACACCGATAACTCGGTCATAAACCAAAGGTGTTCTTATGAGACAAGATTTGTCTGCATAAAAAACAATACTGTCGGCCACTTCTGTAACGTATCTTTCTGAGTAACCGGAGACGGAGTCTTCTACGACTCTTATTAGATGGTGTTCAAGACGGTGATATGGGGGGCCGTAAATAGAAGAAATAGCGGCGATGTCTCCAGAAGATAATGTTGTATTATATGAAATTGACCCACCATTCTTTTTTGTCATAACTGGCTCGCTTATGTCATACGCAAAATCAGTATTATCGGTTTTTGAGGGATATATCATAATAGAATCGTAGTCGAAATTCCCGAAATCAACCCCGTTACCAGGGATTAAGACGGATGAGTATTTAAAAAAATTATAAATTTTTCCCGGTTTAATATTGCTCCAATTAATTGTTACATAATCATCTCTATCAGCACGGGAATGTTCATGGAAAAACCCTAGAGCGTGTAGAATCTCATGGTTAAGAGGCCTATCATAGATTGATGAAGAGGAAAAATTAATAACTTGTCCTCCGTTCTGCATTCCTACCTGAGAGTCATTATCAGAAGATTTTCTAAATTCTATATAGTTGTTGTTACTGTTCCCTTTAGGGACGAAAACAATAGACGTTGCACTTGAAATTGAGTTCATAACTTGAATCACATAACTCGTATCCGCCCCAACGTTTGAATTAAAAGAGTAGTATACAATACCATAAGGCCAATAGTACATGGACCCAGATCGGATAGCGGCGCGGTTATGGTAAGGGTCCAAATAACCTAGACCATCTTCTGTGAAGACCATATCGTCCCAAAAGTACTTATCACCAACTTTCCTCAGTATTAAACCATTGGATAGTTCAACCCAGGATGAGTCAGGAATACAGTTAGACAAGGAATCCTTGCATATGGCGCGAGTTGAAAGAAAGTCGCGATCAGATATCGTTAGGTTATCTTGATCAATAACTCTGTTACAAGAAAGGGCGAAAAAACCACAGAATAAGAAAAGCCAGACAAATTTTTTCATAACGACAGTTTTTGTTTCACACCTCTAAAACCCCGGATTTGCGAAATCTTGCACGAATAATTAATTCGCTGATGCAAGATTGTCCCCAAAAGCGATTTTATAGGGTGGAAGACAAAAATAACACAAATATGAAAAAGAGTCAAATAACCATTCTTGCAATTGTAGCAACCACCCTTGGACTGTCATGCACTGCTGAATATGGTATGCTGCCTGCCAGCGAAGGGAATATTGCCGGGGGCTATTACATGGCAGAAGAGTCATCGCCTTCGGGGGACAAATTTGATACTGTTGAAGAAAACGGATTCATAAAGGCCGCGGAACAACCAACCTCCACATTTTCCGTCGATGCCGACGGCGCGGCCTTTTCATATATGCGCATGTGCATCAATAATGGGCGGCTTCCAGATGCGAGTTCCGTACGCGTCGAGGAATACCTGAACTATTTCACCTTCGACTACCCGGACCCGGAAGGGGAGGAAACGGTCGCGATCAATGCTGAAACCGGCGCCTGCCCATGGAATCCGGACCACCGGCTCCTTCGCCTTGGCCTTAAGGGTAAGTCCCTGAAAGACAGCGAGATTCCCGCCGCAAACTTCATCTTCCTCGTCGATGTCTCCGGGTCAATGTTCGGAGCTGACAGGATTGACCTCGTCAAGGCCGGGCTCACCACGATGGTGGACTACATGAAGCCGACCGACCGGGTTGCGGTCATCACCTATTCCGGGTCGGTGAAAAAGGTCCTTGAGTCCACCCTGGTCAAGGATGCAGCCGCTATCAAGTCCGCTATTTCAACCCTCTACGCAAGCGGCAGTACGGCGGGAGGCGCAGCCATGAAAATGGCCTATGAAGAGGCCATGGAGCACTATATGAAGGGTGGGAACAACCGGATTATCATGTGCACGGACGGGGACTTCAATGTCGGTGTTTCCAGCACCGAGGCCCTTGTGGAAATGGTTGAAAGCTATCTTGACAAGGGTATTTACCTCAGCATCATGGGCTTTGGGACAGGGAACTACCAGGACTCCCGGATGGAGAGTCTCTCCAACCACGGGAACGGGACATATACATATATAGACAGTGAGGAAGAGATGATGAAATGCTTTGTCTATGAGAGGTCCCATTTCTATTCCGTCGCTACCGATACAAAGTGCCAGGTGACCTTCCGTCCGGATGCGGTGGACAGCTATCGGCTGATCGGATATGAAAACCGGATGATGAGTGAAGAAGACTTCAACGACGACCGGAAGGACGCCGGGGAAATAGGTGCAGGTCAGACAATTACCGCCATCTATGAGATTGTTCCCGCGGAAGGATATGCCGCTTCCGCAGCCCTTGCCACCTTCGATGTCCGCTATAAAAAGCAGGCCGGCGAGGACAGCCGCCCGCTCGGGCTCGAGATAGCTGTTCCTGCGGAGAATTCCACTTCCGCGAACATGATGCTCTCCAGCGGTATCACCGCCTATGCGCTTTGCCTGAAAAACTCCGAGTACAAGGGAGAATCAACCTTAGCCCTTGCCGCTGAACTTGTCGGAAAGTCCCTTTCCTACGATCCGGAAGGATTCCGCGCCCGCCTCGTCGACCTTATAAATCTTGCCGGAAAGCTTTGAAAGGTACTCGGCGTACACGTTTTGAGCCCGAAACGTGTACATTCAGCCCCCGCGCCTACAGGACAGCTCCGAGGGCACGAAGCTGGGAGACAAGTTCGCCCGTATCGACGGCACGGACATCATCTTCTGCTGCAGCAGCGAGGGCGGCGGCGACACCGGCGGCCTGGCCGGTCCCCATGCAGCTCGCCTGGACCCGGAGGGAAGCGAAGGCGGTCCGGTCCGCAGAGATACAACGTCCGGCGGCGAGAAGATTCTCAAAATCAGGAGAATACAGCGCCCGGTACGGAACGTATGCCGGTTCCTTCAGGAAGGTGCACCCTTGCGATGCGCCTTTTCCTGCATGGATATCGATAGGGTGGGCGCCGCGGGAGACGGAGTCGTCGTAGCGGAAGGCGCCCAGGTACTCTTCCCCCGTAATCGTATGGGCCCCGAGAATCCGGCGGGTCTCCCGGACACCGGCCTGCGGAGCCACGGCGGAGACATAGGACGAGCGGAACTCCGGGAAGTTCTCCCGAAGGATTCCTGCCATCTTGAACACATCCTCCCGTAGGCGGCATTCGGCCTCCGTGAAATCGCGGTTGTCGCAGGCGTCCGCTGCTGTCCGGGTCATATTTACGGCGACGCTTCCATCGTGGAGTACGGTGCAGAACCACGGGCCTCCAAAGTCCGGAATACCCTTTTCCTCGGCAATTTCGAGCAGCTTTTCCCGAACCGGCAGGCAGTGGCAATTGACCCCCTGGCGGTTATGGTGCATGAATTTTTGGATCATGGGCGAATCGGTATCCACCCCCGAAAGCACGAAATAAGTCGACAGGGGCTGAAGCGGCCCTTCCGACGGCTGCATCGGGACCCCGGCTTCATAAGCGAGGTCAGCATCCCCGGTAGCGTCGATAAAAACCTTTGCCTCAAGTGCTTCCGTCCCATTCTTGTTCTCGAAGAGGACATGGCTGAGCCGCCCGCCCTCTTTCCGGCAGCCGCAGAGGTATGAGTTCATGTAAAGATCTACCCCCGCCTCCAGGACCATTCTCTGAACGCAGAGCTTATACAGCTCCGGATCGAAGGCGACGTTCCCGAGCGGCTTCTCTATGAGCCCCCCGCCCATCTCTACAAGGCGGCCGACGAATTCCCATGGAATCCCGCCGATAACCTGCTCCCCGTTGTAGGTAAAAACGCTCAGCGGCGTTACTAGCCCCGCCGTTGCCATTCCTCCGAGATATCCATAGCGCTCCACAAGCGCCACCCTTCCCTTCCCGGGACCCTTTTCCCTGGCGAGTTCCCTTGCGGCGGCGATGGCGGCGATAAAACCGGCCGGCCCGCCTCCGCAGACAACGACATCATAGTTCCCGACAACCGGAACCTCTTTTTCGATATGAAGCGTTTTGTTCATAATCTCTTGATTTAGAATCATTACTGTAAAGAATAGCGTACGCCCTTAGTCCCCTTCGGGAGGGATTCTTCGGTATAGGCGCCATCGGCGATGTTCGCGTAAATGCGGGTCATCTCCCCGGCTTCGGCGGAGAGCGCCTCAAGCCAGTCCCTGACCTCGCTCCAGCGGTAGTAGGGGCCGTTTTTCGGCTCCGGCGGAGCTGTATAATAGCTGATTTCGCCGTCCTTGACCTCCTTCGGGCAGCGGCCGAGGGTGACCTCCCGCTCGTTGAGGAGGAACTTGACAAGGACCTCTTTCCCGGCTTTCCGGAAGAGGCGTTTCTTCTCCCGGAAAAACACGAGCTGGATATTCCCCGCCATCGGAGCGATCCGCCAGTCCCTCCACTGTTCCGCAACTGCGTCCGGATCCGTCTCGTACGGGGCATAGATCCCAAGGAGCGTCACGAGGGCAATCAGGTACATGTCATGGCCATACCGCAGGTCCGCCGCGACTGGCTGATTCCCGCCGGGGCGGTCGAGGATATAGCCATCAGGGGACTTGGTCGAGGGGTTATGCCCCTGGGACTTGGTCGAGGAGATATAGCCCCCCAGGGGCTTGATCGAGGGGTTATGCCTCTGGGACTTGGTCGAGGAGATATAGCCCCCCAGGGGCTTGATCGAGGGGTTATGCCCCTGGGGAGCTATATCCTCGACCTTTGTTCTGACGGGCTCTCCCGCTCCGACCGCTCTCTCCGCGCAGCGGCGGATGTCGTCCACGAGCATCCAGGCGCTGGGAACGGAGGTGTAGAGGTTGTACTGGGAGGCGGAGCCGGAAGCGTACATGAGGTAGTTCGTCGCCTCCCAGAGGACATAGCGGTCCTCGGTGGTAAAGAGGTCCCCGAAGTCGAAATCGTAGCCGAGGTTAAGCGTATTGGTATCCATCATGTAGAGCCGCCAGATGGCATAATCCAGTCCTGGAATGGCGTCTGCATAGGTTTTGTCCGTAAAGAGACGCTCCTTGATACCGTCCCAGTCGAGCTTCCGCGCAATCATCTCCTCGCACTGAGGATAAATCTTCTCGCGCCCGAGGACCGGGAACTCGTTCATCAGTTCCCGATGGGCATTCGACGCCTCCCGGAGTACATGGATCTTCGGATTCAGCTCCTTGAGGCGTTCCGTCCCGGCCGCCATCGAAAGGATGACCCGGGGCACACCCGTCGCCCTCGCGAAGACGTTTACCTTCTTCCCTTTGAAAATCGCCGGGTAGTGCCGCCACATCCGCTCCACGATACCCCTGTGCTCCTCCGTCGCGACGGGGGAGTAGTCTCCATAGCGCCCGCGGGCCTCGTCCCACATCCATCTGACCCTTTCGAGGACGCTTTCCCCGAGCGGGGTCAGCTTCCCGTCCTTCGCCGCCCTGTTAAGGGCATTGAAGGGGTCGGAATAGTAGTCCTCCCGGTGGAGATAGCGCGATCCGTGACGGGAATACATGCTGATATAGAAGGGTTTGAACCCTTTCGGGATTGGGGTCAGCGCCTCGGTCGGGGCTTCATAGACCCGGCAGATGCCGCCGAAGTTCCGGGGGTTCGACGTGAAGTCCTCGTAGGCGCTTCCGCCCTGGGCGTAAAGCGAAAGGGCGGTAAGGACGCCGGCGATAAGCGGCAGCGCCCGGAGGAGAAGAGGATGGACAGTTTTTTTCATTTTTATTCTCCGAGATAGGCCTTGTCGGCGACAAGGGCGGCGCGAAGGTCGCCGAAATCGAGATTCTGAGGAGTTGTCCCTCTAAGGAGAGAGAGCGCCGCGGCGGTACCTGCCGCCTGGCCGAGGGCCATTGCCGGAGGCATGACCCGGATAGCGCCCGCGGCGGCGGAATCAGCTGATACACAGCGTCCTGCAAGGAGCAAGTTCCCTACGCCCTTCGGCAGGAGCACTCGGTAGGGGATGCCGTACATGTCCTTCTTGATAGGCATGTAAAGTCCTCCGGCGGGGCCGCCCATGGCGCCATGGACGTCAATTGAGTTCGCCGACAGGAGGATGGTGTCCTCCGGGATGAGCCCGTCGATAAGATCCTGGACCGGAAGGACGAAGTCCCCATGGACATGGCGGGATTCCCGTATGCCCATCACCGAGCCCGTCCCCATCAGGGTCGCTTTCTCGCAGCCGGGGACGTATTTACGGAAGAAGTGCATGAGTTCCTGGACCTGGCGGCGGCCCTCCTCCTCGGCGGCGGAAAGGTTCTCCGCATCGGTCGGATCGACCCCATGGATGCGGGTGCAGTTGACGACCCACTGGTCCTCTTCGACGCTGCGCCAGATATTTACAGACTTACGCGCGAGGTCCCACTCTCCGGCGGCTTCGGCCTCGGCTACCCGCCAGTGGAGGCAGCGGTAGCTGACCCCGTTGACCCGGCGGAACTCCGGAAGATGGGGAACCACCTCGGCGATAAGCCGGGGAGTGTCGATGTTGTTCATCCGGAAGAAGAGCGAGGCGGGCTGGACGCGGTTGTTCTCCGGATCCCCGAAGACGCAGGGGGCCCCGGCGCGGAAGGCGACGGTCCCGTCCCCGGTCGCGTCGATGACCATGTCCGCGGCGGCCGCTTCGAGTCCGGAAGGCGTAAGGAACACCGCTCCGGCGATGTTGCTGCCCTTCATTATGGGTTTCAGGAACATCGAGTTATAGAGGACCTTGACCCCGGCTTCCTTGCAGAGGTGGTCATAGACGACTTTTAAGAGCTCCGGGTCGAAGGGGGTGACATGGTCGTGTCCCTCGCTGATCCAGGCGGTGTACTCGGTTCCCTGGCGGATTTTGGAGGGATGGATTGCGCCTCCGACTGCGATGAGCCGGTCCACGATTTCCTCGAAAAGACCCCTGATTATCATCCGCTCTCCTTTGGCGTCATAGCAGGTCATGAAGGGGCCGACAAGCCCCTTTGTGCCCATTCCTCCGAGGCAGTTCCCGGAATCTACGAGCATGGTCTTAATGCCCCGCCTTGCAGCGGAAACGGCCGCGCAGACCCCTGCAGGACCTCCGCCGACAACGAGAAGCTGGCACTTGTAGGACTCCTTGACATCGACCTTCGCCCCTCTGAGCATAGGGTCCGCCTCGGAGCATCCCTGCAGCATCGGGGCCGCTGCCCCTGCCGCCGCCAGCATTCCGGCGCTGGCTATGAAATTCCTTCTGTCCATATTATTCTTCTTCAATTCCTTATTCTACGGTATAGATATTTTATAAATATTCGGTTTTATGCCGCTCTTTGAGGGCGTGTTGGTGCCAAGGTAGAGCCATCCGTCCCGGATAACTATGTCTTCCGGCTCCTGAAGGACCGTTTCCTTGAGGTTGTAGCGGACGCTGATTTTGCCCGTGTCGGTATTGTAGGCGCGGATACCGGCGGGGCGGTCTTTCGAGCGGTTTCCGACCCCGAAGGCATACCAGATTACCCCGTCATGGCAGCAGCCCGCCTGGGTGAAGCCGATGTCGAAAGGGAAGAGCTTCTGGTCGAGAATATCCTTGACCCCAAGGTGGACCACCTCTCCTTCCGAAAGCTTCGGGATGCGGAATTTCGTCGCTACATAGAGGTTGTCGCTGAATACTTTTGTAATCTGCGGAGTCGTCCTTTTTATGGCCGAGAAGACCCAGAGGAAACCCCTCTCTCGGTCAATGAGCCAGGACGGCGCCCCGAAAATCGCCGTGTATCCGGCTTCCTCCCAGCCGTCGCAGCGGTCGAGGATAATTCTCTGGGCAATCTCGCTCTGCCACTTGCTGCCCTTCTTTGTGACACTTTCCACAAAGCAGGTCCATTCTATGTCGCTCCCGACCTTCCCGTTGGAGATATAGAGGAGGGGGAAAGAGGCGCCCTTCTTTTTCTCCACGCCGAATTCTGCGTTGTTGGCATGGTTGTCCTTCCCGGCGGAAGCGAGCATGAACTCCCCGATGGGATTAGGGTCGGCCTTCTTGAAATTGTAAATATTTACACGGCCCCCGTCTTCGCAGGAGAAGATGTATTTTCCATAAATCTCCAATCCCTGCTGGGCCCTTCCCCGGCCTTCCTTCGTCATGAAGACCGAAATCTCCTGGGCCGTGGCGGGTACCGCGGCAGCGAGGAGGAAAAGAATAAGGATCTTTTTCATGTATCAGAATTCAGAATAGTCGGTGGTAAGGGTGCTGCGGCGGAAAACGTGCTTTATGCCGCTGCCCGGAATTGTGTGGGTTACAACTACTTCCCAGTCCTTTTCGGAGGCGGGAATGCCCGAGGCGGGCTTGTAGTACCAGTAGTGGCTGTGGGTGCGGTCGGTCCACGAAGCGGAATTCTTTCCGAGCTCGTTGAAGGCATATGAGGCAAGGGCCATGTTCGAGGTCGTCCCGTCCTCGGCGCGCACGAAGTCCCCGACCTTTACACCGCCCTGGTACATCTCCACGGTCCACCACTGGGGGTCATCGTCCCAGACTTCGGCGACGAAGCAGCCCTCGAAGGCGCTGTTCCCATAGGCCGGGATGGAAGATGTTCCACCGGCAGCGTCGGCGAACCATGAGTATTTGTACAGCTTGGAGCCGCTGTAAACCTGGTTTCCGTCGTAGACCCGGACCTGGTAATCCTTATCCCGACCGGTTCCCTTGTTAATCCAATCGACGACGTCGGCGTCCTTGATACTGTATATCGTATATCCGTTAGGACCCCCTGTGACGCTGCTGTGGCAGTTCCACCATCCGCCGCAGGCCGCCTGGTGGAGATGCTCCATCACCGGCCGTCCGCCCGCGCAGATGAAGTCATTGTGGATGTAGCAGGCGGGGTAGTGGACGTGGCCGACAAGGAGTTCCGCCGAGTGGAACTTTGTCATTTCGGTCAGGATTTCGCTGCGGTAGCAGTACCAGATGATATTCGCTCCGCCGACCCATGCGCCTTCGCGGAAGGGGACATGGGTGCAGAAGATTATCATTTTCTTCTCCTTGTCCTTGACAAGAGCAAGATCCTGCTGGAGCCATGCCCACTGGTCCGGAATAAAGCCGCCGTTATAGTTCCAGGTCTTCTTGTCCGGGTAGGAGGCCGCAGTGGTCGAAGTCCCGTAGACATCGTCCATCACAACTATGTGGGCGTTACCGCGGTCGAAGGAGTAGTCGGTCGGGCCGAAGTGGTCGATGAAGAGCTGGGCCGCGTCGTAGTCGTTGTCTGTCGTCGCGGTGTGGTCGTGGTTCCCGATGCACTGGAAGAAGGGAAGGTATCCGGAGCTGATTGCAACGTTCGACATAGCCGCCTGCATGGAGTCCCACATGTTCGAAGAGTCGAAAACGATGTCCCCGAGGGTAATTGCATAGACGTTTTTGTATTCCCCGGATGCGAGACCTTCATTGACGGTTTTCTGGATATCCGGAATCGTTCCGGGATAGGACCCATGCTGCTTGGTGAAGTACCCGACGCCCTTCGAAGTCTGGCACTGGGGGTCTCCTATTGCGATAAGGGTAAACTCCGTTTCGGGCTCCGGAAGGGGCTCCAGGGTGAAGTCGTTCCGGTTCCGGACGGTAGTGTCGATCTTCGCTGTCGAATAGAAGAGGGGAGAGTGGCGGTCGGGGTCGAGCGGAATCTTGTATGCGGCCGGGACGGTGATATAGACATTCCGCGTCCGTTTGTCAAGGCGCATCTGGTAAACCCCGTTTTCGTCCGTGGTTGTAAACTTGTATCCGTCGGTCACGGGGACGCCGGGGATTCCTTTCCCGGTGGCCTTGTCGAGAATTATTCCAACGCCGTTCATCCCTTCCGCAAGAGTTGTCCCGCCGATGACATTGGGGTTTTCCGGCTCTGGCTCTACTGCGGTAGTATCAGCCGGAGCAACGGATGTTGTGTCGCTGCCGCTGGAGGGTATGACAACCTTTCCGTTTCCCGCCGGATCCTTCTGGCAGGCAGCCACGGCCAGCAATAGCAGGGTGATGAAAGTCAGTTTGGTTCTCATGAAAAAAACTATTTACTCTTATACTCCCTCGAGACTGATTTTACGGTCATCTTGCCGTCGGAGTCGGAGAGGGTGTAAACGCGGTAGGAGGCGCCGCCTTTGGCGACCCGGACGACAATGTGGCCGTCGGAGCCCTTTACCTGGGAGAAGTTTTTATACTGCTCCATCGCGGAACAGGTATTGGTAATGTAGATATCCGTAGAGGGGAGGAGGGAGGATACGCCCTCATAGACCGGCTGCCGGGGATGGCCGTCGGTCCAGCTGCAGATAACCCAGCAGGTGGGCTTGAGGTAACTCATCGCCTCTGCCTTCTTTCCGGTTACGGAAGAGGTGAATCCGTAGCCGTTTGTGTTAGTGACCCCATGGTGGTCGGCCTTCATGACATCGACTATCCCCGCGGCCTTTGCGACAGGGGTTTCCATGTCCTTCCATGTCTTGCTGGACATCCCGTCATACTGGGCGTCTCCGCCTGCGAAGAAATCGAACTTCCCGTAGGAGAGCTTAAGGACGCAGGAGCAGTGGTTCTCCTCCGGGCAGTTGGAGCTGTTGGCGTAGTCCGCTTCCTTCGTGATGTCGATTTCAGAGCGCTCCGGGAAGGTTTTAACCGTTCCGTCAGCCCCGTCCCAGATTTCACCGTTTACCGCTATGTTCTGGACCTTGAAATCGGTGTAGGAGGAGGGCTTTCGCGTCAGATGAATCTGGTCGGAGGAACCCGGGCGGAACATCTCCGCCTTCAGTCCGCGGTTTGCGACGTGCCACTTTACCGCCGTGACATAATTTCGGACGTTGGCTGCATTGCCGGCCCCGGTCTGCATGTTGAAAGGGTAGTTGTAATCCGGGTAGCCCCGGTCCATGAAGAGCCCTACGGGATAAGTGTCGAGGATTTCCGCCGTGCTCTGAAGCACATAGGAAGAGGAAAGAGACGAAACGGGCATATTCTCGGTATCCCCGAAATGGTCGTTGTGGAAGTGGGAGATAAGGAGGTAGTCGATAGTTTTGTTCCCGGTCCACTCCATGCACTTTCCGATATAGTCCGCGATGTATTTTCCGGGCCGGAAGGAAGGGTCGGTCATGGGGTCCCAGCGGGCGCGGATTCCGCTGTTGGTTGTGGAACCGACCTTCCCGGTCGAGACTATGTTCCCGGCGACGTCAATGAGCATCTGGGTCCCGTCCGGCAGGATCAGGAAGGTGCATTCTCCGGTTGTTGTGTTGATGAAATGGATATCCAGCTCACCTTCCGTCCAGGCGGCGAGGGGAGAGCCGATTCCTTCCCGGGTGCTTCCGCTTCCCGGGATGACTACAGGTCCGTTTCCGCTGTTGTCCTGGCAGCCCGAAAGGAGGAGGGTCAGGAGCAAAACAAGTAAGGTCATTCTTTTTATCTGCATGCGTATGGTCCGAAGATACCCTTGACACGGTACTGCTGGTCCGTGTCATCAAGGGTGTAGATGGAATAAATCCGCCCCTCCGGCTGGACCCGGACGACAACGTGTCCGGAGGTTTCCTGGAAGCGGGACATATAACTTGCGAGCGTGACCTTGTTGTCATCGGTCATGTTCGTCGTGAAAACCTTGCAGTTGGCAGAGGCGCTGAAAACCCTTCCGATGGTGGCCAGGTTCGGCTGCACGTTCCGCCAGACACCGACAATCATGAAATCGGGCGTAAGCGCCCCGAGGAGGGTGTCGCTGTTGGTGTTGGCCGTGCCATGATGGCAGGCCTTCATGCCTTCCACATGACCCACGACCTTTGCAATCGGCGCTTCGATATCCTTGTACGGATAGTTAGACCGGCCGTTATACTGGATGTCCCCTCCGGTAAACCAGTCGAACATTCCGTAGCTGAGATGGAGAACACAGCTGAGGGTGTTCTCATAGGGAAGCCGGGCATCGTCTGAGGCCACGGCCTTGTAGCCCTGCAGCGTAGAGAGGGCGGGCATCGCAGTCAGCGAGCCGTTCCCGCTACCGGTCCACGTATATCCGTTGGCCGCGAGATTCCTTACCTCGAAATCGTACTTGTCCTTTTCGTGGAGGAGGACTATCTGGTCATTCCTGCCGGCGGTGAAACGTTCGCTGACGGCACCGTAGGCGCTTTTCGCCCAGTTGATAAAATTGTAATAGTTGGTCATCGCCGTCGCGCTTGTCGGGTCCGAAGAGGGGAGGTCGTCCAGCGTGCCCCGGTCCAGTATTACGTCAAATGGAATGTTTCCCCCGACTTCCGTGATACCGGTCTTGAGGAATTTTCCGGAGGTGTGGGAGGGGAGCGAAGATTTGTATGAACCCATGTGGTCGCCATGGAAATGGCTTACCATCATATAATTGATTCTTCCTTCCGCGACCTCAGGGAGGTATTTCCGGATATAGTCCGTGATGACCTGTCCGGAGGTGATACTGTCACTCGGCTTGGCGTCGGTCGGCGGTTTTTCGTCAGTCTTTGACAACAACGAGCCGGCGGCGTCGATAAGCATGGTCGTCCCGTCGGGGAGGATGTAAAAGAAACATTCTCCGCGGCCGCTGTTTATCGAATGGATATCCAGGCACCCCTCCTGCCAGGCGGGAAGGGGGTCACCAATAGTGACTTTGTTGAGGACGAAAGCGGTTTCTTCCCCTCCGCTTCCGTCGGTATGGGGAAGTTGTACGGGTCCGTTTCCGGAATCCTCCCGGCACGAGGCCAGGAGGATCGGGAAAAGGAGAGTTAAAAGAATGCTAATTTTCTTCATTTCAAACGATTAATATCCGGGATTCTGGGTAAGGAGCGGGCAGATTGTCCTCTCGTTAATCGGAATCGGATAGAGGTACTGACGCTTCGAAAAGCCCCTCTCGACCTCACGGGTGTACCAGCCGGGATAGGCCTCGATGCCGGACATATCGATGGAGGAGTCGGGCCTCATCGAGGGACGGAAGTCCTTCGGGAAGGGCCAGTAACCGGTAGCTTCATTTGCCTGGCTCTCAGCGATTGACGGAAGGCCATAGACATAGGTTCCGGGGCCGAGAACACTCTCGCAGCACCTCCAGCGGATGAGGTCGAACCACCTGCGGTTCTCCCAGCAGAGTTCGATGCGGCGCTCGTTACGGATAATTTTCCTAAGGGCCGAAGGGGTCGTCTCCGTGATGGCCGGATACTTTGTGGTTTCGCTGACCGAGCACTTGTAGGCGCGGGCGCGGACCTGGTTGATGGCGTTGAAAAGTTCGGCGTCAATCTGTCCGAGTTCCAGTTTCGCCTCGGCGAACATCAGAAGGACATCCGCATAGCGCATGATCCTCTGGGGCGTATCGGTGAGACGGTCGTCAATCCACTCCTCGTCAACAAATTTTTTGAGGACGAAGCCGTTGTAGGAACAGTCCTTTGAAACCGGCTTGGTGTCGTTGTTCTTGACCATGAGTCCGGTCGAGACCTGGAGGGTCGTAGCTGCGCTCGGACGGGGGTTGTAGATATAATCCATGAACTCCTCATCGAAGGGGGCTACAACCTCGCTGAGCCGGGGATCGCGGTTCTTGAAGATATCTGCCGGGTCGTACAGCGGGGACTCCCAGACCATCTTTCCGTCCGTGCAAGGGAAGGCGAAAATGAGGTCCCAGGCGGGCTGGGCGACGGAGGTGCCGCCGTTGTTGCGCGGATAGAAGGAACGGGTCGCGGCTTCATCGTAAGAGTGCACGCCGAGGTCGTTCGAAGTGTAGAGGGCGAAAATCGTCTCGTCGGAGACCTTGGTCGAGGACTTGAAGTACTCGCCGTAGTCCGGATGGAGCTTATAGACGCCGAGGTCCATACAGTTCTTCGCCGCCTCGGCGCAGGTCGCCCAGTCGTTCATCAGGAGGGCTGCCCTCGCCTTCATGGCATAGGCGGCACCCTTGGTTGCACGCTTGGTCTGGTTGCCGCTGTAGGAGACGGGAAGGTCCGCAGCGGCCTCGTCGAAGTCCTTGTAGATCTGCTTCAGAACGACCTCACGGTCGGTTCTTCCTAGCTCATAGGCCTCCTCGAGGGTGATATAGTCCGTATAGAAGGGGACGTCCCCGAAGTTTGCGATGAGGTACATGTAGAAGCACGCCCTGAGGAACTTTGCTTCCGCCGTGTACTGGGCAATCTTCGCAGGGGTCAGGTCCTTGGCCTTGTCCATGCTGTAGAGGATGGTGTTGGCGCGGGCGACGCCCTTGAAGTGGTTGGTCCACTCACCGGCGCCCTGGCTCCAGGTACTGGAGATGGTTCCGCCAACCCAGTCGTAAAGCTGGGTTCTCTGGCTCCAGTCGTCAGTCCAGCGGTCGGTGTTGAAAAGACGGGTGCACTCGTTTTTCCATAGGGCGGGACGGTAAAGTCCGTTGAGGGAGAGTTCAATCTCCTGGTCGGTCGAATACCAGTTCTCAGACGACCCTTCGGAAAGCGGGTTGAGATTCAGATCGACGCAGCCGGTCAGCACTGCTACCGCTGCAAATACAGAAATTATATGATTTTTCATTGTCATGATCGCCTTTATTATTCAACAACCATAATTTTCGGATTCTCCGGAACCTGCAGACTCAATTCATAATCTGTTACAGCTTCCAGGAATTTACCTGCAAAACGAAGGGCATCACCCTTGACAAGCTCGCTGCTTTCGGATCCGGCGCTGTTGACCTGGGAAGTGCAGGTGAAGCGGAAAGCGGCTTTTTCGGTATTCTTTGTCAGCGTGTAGGTTCTAATGATAATAGCATTGACCTCGGTGGGATTCTCCAGGGTCTTGTCGCCGCTGGGATTGTACTGCAGCGTTACGCCTTCGAGCTCTTTCCATTCCTCCCCGTCCAGAACCTCGCATTTCCAATCCCTCATAACGCCTGCACCGTTGGGGCGGAGGGCGAAATTGAGCTTGATTTTGGTTCCTGCCGCAAGCGGGGCGCCGCTCTCGGTAGGAGCGCTCCAGAGGATGTAATCATTTACCCAGGTGCCATAGATGCAGGGTTCTCCACGGGTACCTACGCGACGTTTATGTTTCTTGGTTGAGTAGGCGCTTTTGTCGCTTCCGTTGAAGTACTCAAGCTTTCCGTTACCGGAAACCTGGGAGTTGAAATAAGGATCGCCAACGTTACCGGGCTTGTTGTCGTCATCAAGCGAAACTTTTTCGATACCGCCTTGGCGGAGGTTTTCAATCTGAGCCGTTTCAAATTCCCACTCGGCAAGAACGGTTCCGGCGGCGGGTTTCACGGGATCGAGACCTGCGGCCTTGGCCTTCGCCTGGGTAATCGTGACAGTGTAGGACGTGACATAGGCGTCATCTTCCGTGGAGACGGTAAGGTTCGCGGTCACTTCGCTCTCGGTGTTGGTGTTGGCGGGGAAGGAAACGGTGACAGTACCGTTGCCGCTACCGGAAGCCGGGCTCGGAACGAAGGAAGCGTTATCGCTCTTTACAGTCCATGAAACATCGCCCGACACACTGAAGCTGGAGCTCGTCTTGTCGGCATCGACTGAAATCGAAGTCGGGGAGACAGAGAAGGTCTTTTTGACAACCTCTTTCTCGGTTCCCGCCTGCTGGATTTCAATTCGGGTCATGATAATGTCCCGCTCTGTGTCGACAATCGCGGCGCTGGTGTAGCGGAGGGTCGAAGCAGTGTTGGCCGAAGCGGTGAAGGTAAGGACGGAATCCGCCCTGGAGAAGGTCAGCCAGGGGTCTTTTTCCGGGATGCGGACGTCGAAGTCCATATTCGTGGAAACGGTCGCAGTGACGGAACCGCCTTCCGCGGGGATAGCGGCTTCGGAAGAGAGCGTGACCTTTACCTGGTTACCCTCGTAATCGGAAAAATCTATCGAATTGTTCGAAGTCGGGGTGCATCCGAAAAGCACCGCGGCAGAGCATATGATATAAAATAACTTTTTCATATCCGAGGTCGTTTAGAAGGTGATCTGAACGCCGCCGGTGAAGGTCTTCACCATATAGGCGCTGAGGTTCGTGTAAGCTTCCGGATCCCAGCCCTGAGGGAAGTTGCTGATGGAGATGGGATCGGTGGCGCTGGCATAGACGCGGAGCCGCTGCATGTTCATCTTCTTGGTAAGCTTGGAAGGAACTGTGTAGCTGAGAGTTATGTTCTTCAGACGGAAGTATGCGCCGTTGAAGAGCCAGAAGTCGGTCGTCTGCTCGTAGTTGTTCTTCGCGGAGTTGGTAAGGGTGGCGCGAGGATATTTCGCGTTCGCATTCTGCTCCGGAGTCTTGAGCTCGCTGTAGTACCACTTGTCGTACTCGACCGGGAAGGTGTAGGCGTCGCCGTCGCGATAGACCATCGCCTGGCCCTTATATGCGAGGACGTATCCGACACCCTGGAAGATCATGGAAAGATCCCAGTTCTTCCATCCGAGGTTGATATTTCCACCATACTGGTAGTGGGGAACTGAGCTGCCGAGGACTACGCGGTCGTATTCGGCGTTGATGATGCCGTCGGGCTCGCCGTTAGGGCCGCTGATATCCTCGTACTGGACATCACCCTTCTTTACGGTAGTGTAGAGCTTTGCCGCTTCGAGGAGCTGCTCGTCCGTCAGGAAGAGACCGGGGCTGCGGTAGCCGTACCAGGCGTTGTACTCGACGCCTTCCTTAATGATATTGCTGGAAAGGTCCTGATATCCACCGAGGTTACCCATAATCGAGGTGTAGTCGGACATATTGAAGCTCAGGGCATAGGTGAAGTCACCCTTGCGGTCGTTCCAGCCGATCTGGAACTCCCAGCCGTTTGTATACATGTCACCGATATTGTCCTTCGGGTCGGAGTATCCGAGCACATCCGGAATCTTCCTGCTGAGGAGCATGCCGTAGGTGGTCTTGTGGTAGAGGTCACCGGTGAAGTTCAGGCGGTTCTTGAAGAGGTTTACATCGATACCGAGATCCCAGGTCTTGGTGGTTTCCCAGGTGATGGACTCAATGGCATAATCGACCTGAGAGGCCGTCATTGCGGAGTAGATGGTTTCACCTGCCATCATCGGGGTCGAGCCGATGGAAATGGTGGACTGCCAGGGGTAGTTACCGATACGCTCGTTACCGAGGGTACCATAGGAGAGGCGCAGCTTGAGGAAGTCCAGGGCGCTGCCCTTGAGGCCCGCCATGAAGGGTTCTTCAGTTGCTACCCAGCCGAAGGATGCGGAAGGGTAGATACCGGTCCGGTAGCCGGGGGCGAAGCGGGAGGAGGAATCTGCACGGAGGTTCCCCTGGAGGAGGTAACGTCCCTTGTAATCGTAGGTTAAACGGCCGAAGTAGGAGGAGTATGCATACTCGGAAGCGTTTCCTGTCGGGAAGTTGCTGCCATCGACGAGGTAATTCTTGTTCGCGAGGTTCATGTACGGATATCCTCCGAGTTCAATCTGGTCGCTGCCGGCGGTGAGGGACTCGCTGAAAGCGTAAAAGTCCTCGTAACCGAGGAGGGCTGTCATGTGGTGGTCCTTTCCGAAGTCGGCCCTGTAGTTAAGCAGGAGCTGCTTTGTGATATCCTTCGAATCGGAACGGCTTTCAACCAACTTGTTATAGGTACAGCCGCTGAGCGGATTCTCGGAGAGGATGCCGGGCTGGCGGTAGTAGTATGCCTGCTGGACATAGTCCTTGGACTTGTTGGTCCTGAGGGAAGGGGCGAAGACACCGGTAATCGTGAAGTTCTTGAAAGGAGTAATCACGAGGGAGGCCTTTCCGAAGAAGGCGTCATGCTCGGTGTGGACGAAACCGCCGGCGTGGAGGCGGGCATAGGTGTTCGTCCCGTTGTTACCGGGGCCCATAGTGCCGTCAGACCAGACCGCGACGTAAATCGGGTTGTACTTGAAGGCGGCCTGGACAGGGTTTACCTGGTTGTTGTTCGTGACCCGGTGGTTGAAGGACATGTCGAAGGACGCGGAGATAAAATTGTTGATCTTCACGTCATTGTTGATCCTCGAAGTATAGATCTCATAGTTGCGGCCGTAGTAGAGGGCGTCCTCGTTGGAGTAGGAGAGCATCGCGCGGGACTTGATGTTCTTGTTACCGTAGCTGACGGAGAGGCGGTGCTTGTGCTGAGGGGCCCACTTTTTAATCATGAGGGCATCCCAGTCCGTAATCGGATAGGTGTCAGGGTCAATCGCGTTGTTTGCGAGATAGTTGTTGACATAGTCCTCAGGATACTGGAAGTACTCTTTCCCGGGAGTGTTTCCGGCATCGTTCCACTGGGCTTCGTTCTGGAGCTCCATGAAACGGACGACATCGACCTGCTTCGGGGCCGCTGTACGGCGGTTTATCGAGAAGGAGCCGTTGTAGTCGATGGAGAGATGGCCTTCCTTTGCACGCTTGGTGGTGATGAGGACGACACCGGCCGCTGCACGGGCTCCGTAGATGGAAGCGGAGGCAGCGTCTTTCAGGACGGTGATGTTCTCAATTGCATCGACATCGACTTCAGCGAGCGAAGATACCGGAACGCCGTCCGCAATAAGGAGCGGGTCGGAGTCGCCGATAGTCGTGACACCACGGACGCGAATGGTAGCGCTGGCGCCAGGGAGACCGCTTGTACGGGTTACCTGGACACCCGGCATCGAGCCCTGGAGGGCCTGGGCGAGGCCTGCGGACTGGATGGCGGAAATCTTGTTGCCGTCAACTGCGGCGACAGCACCGGTGAGGTCTTTCTTCTTCACGGTGCCGTAACCGATGACGACGACTTCGTCGAGAAGTTTGCTGTCTTCCTGGAGGATGACGTCGATGCGCTCACGATTTCCGACGGTCGTCTCGAAGGTCTCGTAGCCGACGAAGGAAATCTCCAGGACCGCTTTGGCGGAAGAGACGGTGAGCGTGTAGCGTCCGTCAACGTCGGTCGTGGTCCCGTTGAGGGTGCCTTTCTCGACGACTCCGGCGCCAATCACGGAGAGTCCGTCCTTGTCCAGGACGGTTCCCGTCACCTTGACGGGCTTCTGGGCCGAAAGGACCAGAGCTCCGAAAAGCAAGGCGGAGAGTGTTAGAATCAATTTTTTGGTCATAACTATTATTTTATGGTTATTATGTTGTTTATCCAAGGAAAGCCCTCTGGGCAAGCAGGCGGGAGCGGATCTCCGCGGGGTCAAGCTTCCGCGGGGAGGTCCCTCCGGCGGCGGAAAGGGCCGCGGCTATGCCGGCGGCGTGGCCCATGGCCATACATGGCGGCATGACCCGGACAGCCCCTGCAGCATCCGAGGATGCGGAAATTGCCCTTCCTGCAACGAGGAGGTTGTCGATTTCCAGGGGGAGGAGCGAACGGTAGGGAAGGCCGTACCACCTTCCGCCTTCGACCGTCCGGTATTCGGTCGTGTTGGCTCCGTTACGGCCGTGGACATCGACCGAATTCGAAGCCACGAGGATGCTGTCTTCGGGGACTACGCCTCCGATGAGATCGTCCGCCGTAAGGACATATTCTCCCTTGACATGGCGGGACTCGCGGATTCCGACGGTGGAACCGGAGGACTTGATGGTCGCTTCTTCGCAGCCGGGGACATATTTATGGAAGAAATTCATCAGTTCCATGACCTGGCGCCGGCCTTCGATTTCCGCCGCAGTGAGCGATTCGGAGCTCGTTGCGTCAACGTTCGCGATACGGGTGCAGTTGACCGCCCACTCGTCTTTCTTTACGCCCCGGTAGATATTGACGGATTTCCGGTTGATATCCCATTCTCCGGCCGCCTCCGCCTTCTCGACCCACCAGTGGAGGGCCCTGTAGCTTACGCCATCGACTTTCCGGAACTCATGGATATGGGCCATGACATCCGCCGTGAGGCGGTCGGTATCGACATTGTTGATATGGAAAAAGAGGGTTGCCGGCTGGACTTTTCCGATCTCAGGGTTACCGTAGTCGCAGGGGACCCCGCTTCGTGCGGCGAGGTCGCCGTCCCCGGTCGCGTCTATGAAAACCTTTCCGGAGATGCGTTCAATGCCGCTTCGGGTCAGGACCCTGATGCCGCTGATCCTGCTTCCCCTGACAATGGGATCGACGAGGGAGGCATGGAAAAGGACCCTTACTCCCGCCTCGGCGCACATAGAGTCGAGGACGAATTTCATAATTTCCGCATCAAAGGGCGTGCAGTGGTCATGACCCTTGGTTATCCAGGCGGAGAAAGGAGTCCCGGCGCGGACCTCCGAAGGGTGGATGGCCCCTCCGAGGGCGACCATCCGGTCCACGATTTCCGAGAAAAGTCCCCGGATGATCATGAGCTCTCCGGTCGTGTCATAGCAGGTCATAAATGGCGCGACAAGGCCCCTTGTGGCCATGCCTCCAAGGCAGCCGCCCTGCTCGACGATCATAGTCGAGGCGCCGCTTCTTGCCGCCGCAATGGCTGCGCAGACGCCTGCGGGGCCTCCGCCGACAACTACAACGTCGGCCGAGGCGATTTCTTTTTCGCTTTTTCTCTCCGAAGAGCAGGAGGACAGTCCTCCGACGCTTGCGAGGGCAAGCCCTCCGGCTATGGCGCCGCCGCTGCCTTTAAGGAATTCTCTTCTTTTCATCTTTATTTTGATTTGAACGGTCCCCACTTTCCGGTAATCTTGTAGTCAAAACCACCGTCGTCGAGGGTATAAACCATATATGAGTCTCCGCCCGGGGCTACACGAATCATCACGTGGCCGCCCTTGGAGGCGATTTTGTCGATGTAATCCGCTATGACCGGTTCGTTTTTCGGGGCGAGGTTGGTAAGGAAAACCTTTGCCTCGGGACTCGCCTTGTAGATACGGCCGAGGGTTTCCGGATTCGGCTGGACATCCCTCCACGTATTAGCGATGACTACGTTTGGCTTCAGAACGTCCAGGAGCTCCTGGCTGTTGGTCCCGGAGGTGCAGTGGTGGCTGGCCTTCATGACATCGACCTCGCCGACAACTCGGGAAACGGGATGCTCAATATTGAGATAGTCGTAGTTATAGTCCGTAGTCCTCGGCTGCTTGTACTGGATATCGCCTCCGGAGAAGATGTCGAACTTTCCGTAGCTGAGAACAAAGACGCTGCTGAGGATATTCTCGGGAGGATAGGCGTTTTTGTTCCCCAGGGAATCCAGAAATGCCCTCGGAGGGATTTCGGTCTTTACTTCGTTCCCTTCCCCGGTCCATACATAGCCGCTCGCCGCGATATTCATGACCCTGAAGTCCGGGCACTCCTTTTTGAGTGGAACTATCTGATTGTCAACGCCCGGAGTGAACCATGAGCAATCGGTCCCGTTCTCGTTCTCGGACCATGAGACGAATTCCATGAAGTTCTGGATATTCTCCTTCCTCGTTATATTGGGCGACCAGACCTTCTCGTAATCTCCCCTTGTAATGATGTGTCCGAAGAAGAGTTCCGAGCCGACCTCGCAGACGCCGCTGAGGCGGAAGCCGTCGGGATGCGTCGGGGTGTGCTTGTCGTAATCGCCCATATGGTCGGCATGAAAGTGGGAAATCAGCACGTAGTCAACGATATCCCCGGCCGTTTTCGGCTGGAAATGGCGGATATAGCGGATAATCACTTCCCCGTTGCTGACAGTGCTGTCCGGCCGTGGGGCGGTAGGCATGTATTTATGCTTTTTAAGGGTCGAGCCGGCGGCATCGACGAGCATCGTGGTCCCGTCCGGGAAAACGTAGTACATACACTCCCCGCGTCCGGTGTTGATGGCGTGGATGTCGAGATATCCTTCCTTCCACGGGCTAACCTTTCCCGAGGTGCAGGAGGCAAGAAGCGCGATTCCAAGTATTAGACAGATTCTTTTCATTTAAACGATTTTTTCCGGTCAATTATCCTGTAGACAAGGTAGCTTCCGCATATGAGGAGGATTCCTCCGATGAAGCAAAGCACTATTCCCTTTACCGCAACGGTCTTCGGGTCTCCCGCAATCAAGAGGGCGATAAGGAGGACGGCAATGGCCGCGAGGGTTATGCAGAAGCAGGAAATTGCGGTATGGGAGTAGCTCTTCACCGCCTTTTTCATCCTTTCGTCCGGTTCCTTCTCGGCGTCCGGGTCGGTATAGGAGGCGATGGTTTCATAGCCGGGGGCCGTAAGTCCCTTCGCTTTGGAAATGACCTCGAGGATCGAAAGGAACAGGACCGGCAGCACACAGCCGGAAATGCTCTCCACGAGGGTCGGGGTGATTATTTTTGCGGGAAGGGCGAATTTCATGGTGAATCCGAGGACCCAGGTGAGGATCATGACCCCCATCAGCTGCTTCCCGGTCAGGCGCTTTGAGAAGAGCCCCCATATCGAAGGGATATAGAGCGGGCAGAGGACCATGGTAAGTATCGTCACGACCACCTTCTCTGCCCCTCCGGCGAAGGGAATCAGCATCGCAACGGCGAGAATCGAGAGCCCGAAAACGAGGGTGAAGACCCTTCCGGCGCGGATTCTCTTCTTTTCATCGGCGTCTTTGTGGCGGGCTCCCCAGATTTCGTAGGTATAGACGTTCGCATAGACGTTGAGGGTTCCGGAGACGTTGCTCATGGTCGCCGAGAGCATCGCCGCGAGCATCATTCCGAGCATTCCCGTCATGAGGACCAGCTTGCTCATGTTCACATAGGCCCCCTCCCCGAGGGCGGTCATCGCCGCGGGGTCCGCTTCCATGCCCGGTCCCGGCACAATTACCCGGTAAACCATTGCCGGGAGGTACCAGATAAGCGGGGTGACAAGGTAGAGGAAGCCGACGAGATAGGCGCTCTTTTTGGCATCCTTGACTGTCGGAACGCTGATGTAACGCTGTACAAACGGGAAATCCCCGCCGATCATCGCGACGTTTAGGAAAATCCAGAGGAAGAGCCAGAGCCAGGTGTAGGTCTCCGATGTGCCCGAGAAGAAGCCCGGAATCGCCGAGGCCTCCGTCATGAAGGTCCCGAGTCCTCCAACCGCATGGAGCGAGAGCGGAATCATGAAAACTACGACGCTCAGGAGCACTCCGAACTGGATGACATCCGTCATTAGGACAGCGAGGAACCCTCCTGCAATGGTGTAGGTGAGGGTTATGGCTCCGAGAATCAGAAGGGCCCACCAGATGCTGAGGTTCCCCGCCGGAGCGTCGCCCGGGAGCCCCGTGGAGGCGAGGAAACTGCCTTCCGGGACGGAAACGAGGGCGCAGATTACGACGGCGACGGCGTAGAGCGCGACGGCCGTGTGGATACCCCTTCCGACGATGCCGGAGATGGTGTAGAAATTGACCGTACTCTTTCCGAAGCGGATGGTCAGGAACTCTCCCGGGGATTTGATGCGGAGTTTCCGCCACTTCCCGGCTATCCATTTCCCGACAATCAGCGAGGCGATTGTGAACATGTAAGCGACAACCGCTGCAACAAGCCCTGACTTGTATGCAACCCCGCCCCAGACTACGAAGGTCGAGGCGGAGAAAATGGTCATGTAGGTCGAAACTCCGGAGAGCCACCAGGAGGAATTCCTCCCGGCGATGAACATGTCTTCGGAGCTCTTTATGCGCCGGGACATGATCCAGCTGACCAGAATCAGCCCGGCAAAATAGAGCAGAAGTACCAGATAGTCAAGTGTTCCCATACTTTATCTCCATGCTCCTCCCAGCTTTTCCCCGGAATTTCCGGGATACATCTTGACGAGGACGACCCCGTGCGGGGCGACCGTCGTGCTCCACTTTTCGTGCTGGCCGACTTCGGCAACGTCCTGCTGACGCCACAGGTCGCGGATTTTCTGCTTTCCTAAAAGACCTATCTTGTGGGGGATAAGCTCCATTGTCTGAGGCGTTTCCGAGATATTGAAAAGTCCGATTGCGATACTTCCGTCCTCGAGCGGCTTGACGTAAGTGACCGTGTTGTCGTTATATTCGTGGCGGACGCCCTGGATTCCGAGCGGATCCTGGTTCACGTCGAGGACCTCGTTGTTGCAGAGGAGCGAGAGGGTGAAGGGATCCAGCATGGCCATATCGCAGCCGAGAAGCATCGGGGAAGCGAAAATCGCCCAGAGGGAGATGTGGGTGAACTGCTCGTCGGGGGTGAGGTTCGTCCAGTGGTCCTTCCGGCCCCAGCCGACCTTTCCGAGTACCAGCATGTCCGCATCCGGCCACTTCCCGGGTTCCCGGTATCCGGCCCACTTGTCCTGGCCCTGGAAACCGATTGTTCCCATGCTCTCCCAGGTGTCGCGGATGTCCCCGGTGGTCCTCCAGCACTCGGCGTATTTTGCGAAGACCGGTCCCATGGCGACCCTCGCCTTGTTCGAGATACTATAGACAATATCCCTTCCAGTTGCGTCCAGGGCCTCTTTCATGTCCCTCATCCACCACTCGTCGTTGAGGTTCCAGTCGTACTTGAGGTAATCGACACCCCAGTCGGCCCACTGGCGGGCGTCCTGGGCGGCGAAGGAATATTTCCCGAAGGTCCGGATATCCTCCTTGCTGAGCTTGGAGCGGTCGAGGCGCATGTTCTCGTTGACGAGCCCTTCCTCTATCCACCAGTAGGTTCCGTCCTCCCTGTCGCAGGAAGAGCCGATATGGGAGGCGTAGGTCGAGCACCAGGGTCCGGAGTAGATTCCGAACTTGAGCCCGAGGGAATGGAGATAGTCCCCGAGTGCTTTCATGTCCGGGAATTTGCGGTTCGGCTGGATGCCGTTGTATTTTCCGCCGCGGATTCCCTGCCAGCCGTCATCGATGTTGATATAGCTCCAGCCATAGTCGGCGAGCCCTTTTTCGACCATCGCCCGGGCCGAGAACTCGACGAGTTCCTGGCTGACGGTGTTTCCCCAGCAGTTCCATGAGTTCCACCCGAGGGGCGGGGTCAGGGCAATCTTGTCCCCAATCACGATGCGGAAGAGCTTCTCCGCGCTTCCAAGGGCGTTTTCCGCCTTCAGCGTCACGTTGTAAGTCCCCTTGTGGCGGACCTTGCCCGTGATGATTCCGGTGCTGCGGTCCAGCTTCAGCCCCTTCGGGAGCCCTTTGGCGGAGAAGGTCATCGGACGGTCTCCGGTCGCGGGAATCCGGTAGAGGAAATCATGGCCGGGACGCGCCCCGTAGATCTTCGGTCCGTTGATGCGGGGAGTCGGGGGAGCGGGCGGGGTGAGTATGAACCGGCTGTAGTCCGGGGCCGTAATCGTTGTCGTGTCAGTGCTGCTTTTTACCTTCAGCGGCTCCGAAGAGGAGACGCTTTCCGGCTTCGCTGCGGGGGTCTCCGGCAGGGCGGCGGGTTCTTTCGGGTCTGATTTCGTGCCGCAGGTAATTACGGCGCAGGCCGCTAGGGCAAAGAGGATTCTTTTCATGTGGTTTTCAGGTTATGGTTTACAGGTGAACGGTCCGTGAATTGCCGCGACGCGGTATTTCGTGTCGCTGTCGTCGAGGATGAAAATCGTATAGGAAAAACCGCCGGGAGCAACCCGGACGACAATATGACCCTGCTTTGCAAGGAAGGTTTCAGGGTCAACCCCTTCGTCGGTGAGGTATTTACGTGTCGCTTCCGTGAAATTGGTGGTCATGAACTTAACCTCCGGGTTCGCCGCGAAAAAGCGCTTAACCGTCTCTGGGTTGGGGTGATTTTCCTTCCATGTTCCCGCGATTACGAAATCCGGGGTCAGGGCGGCGAGGAGCTCGGGGCTGTTAGTCGCGTTTGTCGCATGGTGGTCGGCCTTCATGCCTTCGACGTGGCCCATGACCTTCGAGATGGGCTCCTCGATATCGTTGTATTCATTGGTGGACCGGCCCCGGTACTGGCAGTCTCCGCCGGTGTACCAGTCGAAGTTTCCGTACCTTAGGTGCAGGGCGACGCTGAGGATATTCTCGGGGGCGGCGTTCTTGGAGGGGCCGAATGAAAGGAGCTCTTCCGTCGAAGGAAGGCGGGTCACAGTGCCCTCAGCTCCGTCCCATACCCTTCCGCCGGCAGCCAGCATCCTGATATGGAAATCCTCCATTGGAGCATGCCGGAGGGCGATCTGGTCCAGCGCACCGGGGGTTACGACAACCCTTTCGGTGCCATATTTTTCCTTCGACCATTCGAGGAAGCGGAGGTAATTTCCGTACCGCAGCTTTGTCCTGTCGGAGAAAGAATTCTTTGAAGGAGGGTCCATTACGTCGCCCCGGTCCATGGCCGTCCGGATTTTTATCTTTGACCCGACCTCCGTTATGCCGGAAACGATAAAGCCGCCTTCGGGATGGACATCCATCCCTTCGATGACTATGCCCATATGGTCGCCATGGTAGTGGGTGATGATGGAATAATCGATTGTCCCGTCCGCGACCTTCGGCATGAAGTGGCGGATATACTCGGCGACAACCTCCCCTGAGGAAACGTCCTCTGACGGCTTTGCAGGGCAGTAGCGGTGGCCATGGCTCTCTTCCTCGTCATCGAGGGGGTTCGCCCCGGAAGCGTCTATCAGGAGGGTCGTTCCGTCAGGAAGGATATAGAAGAACGATTCTCCCCGCCCGGTGTTGATTGAATGGATTTCGAGGGTGCCCTCGGTCCATGAGTCCAGGGGTTTCCCTGCAACGGGACCTTTCTGGCAGCCGGTAAGGGCAGACAGAAAGGCCAGGAGGAAGATAAGAGCTGTTCTCATAACCTATTCAGGGAAGGTGATTTCCAGGACGAAATTCGGATGGTTGGCGTAGGTATCCTCGTGGGAATTCTTGATGTGTTCCCAGAACTCTTTGACGATTTCCGGATGTTCTGCCGCGACATTCTTTCCTTCGCGCGGGTCGGTTTCGAGATTATATAGCTCCATGTCTGTCGAGCCCTTCTTGACCTGCTTTACAAGTCCCTTCCACGGGCCCTTCCTGACGGCAAGCCAACCCTTCGCTCCGGGGAACTCCCAGTAGAGGAACTCGTGCTCCGGCTGCTTTTTGCCAAGAAGCGTCGGGACGAAGGAAATACCGTCATTCTCAGGAGCTTCCACTCCGGCAAGCTCGGCGAACGTCGGCATCAGGTCGGTGAACTGCCCGATATAGTTCGAGACCCTTCCGGTGGTATGGGCAAAGCCGGTATCCTCGGGGGCCTTTCCCTTGAGGCGGTCGCCCATGGCCACGATGAACGGCATGCGGATACCGCCCTCGTGGAGGGAGGACTTGCCCCAGCCCTTGCGGCACTTGAACGGGCCGCCGCTCTCGAAATACTCCATCGGGGAGTTTGAGTTGCAGGCGGGGCCGTTGTCGGAGGTCACGATAATCAGCGTATTGTCATAGATTCCGAGCTCCTTGAGTTTCTCGACGAGCTTTCCGACCTGGGTGTCGATATGGGTAATCATAGCGGCATAGGCGGAATGGGGATAGAGAATCGGGTAGTACCACCCTCCGTCGGTAATCGGGGTCTTCTCCTCGCCGAGCTTGTTGACATAGTACATGACCTCCTCTTCCGGGGCCTGGACCGTCGAGTGGGGAACCGTCGTGGTCCACATCAGGAAGAACGGGTTCTTCGCATTCTTCTCGACGAACTGCTCCAGCTTGTCGTACATCAGGTCGCAGGAGTAGTCTTTCTGGTTGAATTTATCGTAACTCCTTATGTCATAAGGGTCTGCGTCGGGGTCAAGCCGCTGGTTCACAGGCATGTAGGCGTTCCTTGTGAGTACTCTCTTGTCGTTTTCCCAGAGATAGTCCGGGTAGTAGGAGTGGGCGAGCAGCTGGCAGTTGAAGCCGTAGAAATAGTCGAAGCCCATCTTGTTCGGCTCCGCTACCGATCCGGGGCCGCCAAGTCCCCATTTTCCGATCATGGCGGTCGTGTAACCGGCCTTCTGCATCATTGTGCCGATGGTCTCGGTTCCTTCCGCAAGGGCCCACTGGCCTTCATAGGTGGAGTCTGCCCTCATCCTGGCGAAATACCAGTCCGGGAAACCCTCGAAATCGCGTTCCACCCTTTCCGCGTTGTGGCGGATCTGGCTGTGGCCGGTGTGTTTTCCGGTTATGATCGAGCAGCGCGACGGAGCGGAAATAGGGCAGGCGGTGTACATGTCCGTAAAGACGATGCCCCGCTCGGCGAGCGCGTCGATATTGGGCGTTTCTATAACTTTCTGGCCATAGCATCCGAGATCCCCGTATCCCAGGTCGTCAAACATGAGGTAGATGATGTTCGGTTTTTCCGGAAGTTTGTTGGCGCAACCCGTGAGTGCAATCAGCCCGAGGGCGGGTAACATTTTGGTTCTCATTTTTATTGTGTTATTGCTCCAAAGATAGCAAAAGTGTTTCAAAAAATTATTAGAAGTATTGGTTTTTTCAGCGTTTAAACGTATGCAAACGTTTCCAAAACGGGATTTTTTGCAAAGATTCGGAAACATTGTTAATTTTGAGGGCCGATATCATGAGTAACGTCACTATAAAAGACCTCGCCGCCGCCCTATCGCTTTCGGTGTCAACTGTTTCCCGGGCCCTGTCCGGGGACCGGAACGTCAGTGCCAGTACCCGGGAGAAAGTTTTGTCCGCGGCGGAGGAAATGGGCTACCGTAAGAACCCTGTCGCGGCCTCCCTGAAGGCCGGGAATACCCGGACCGTCGGGGTGGTCGTTCCGGAGATGTGGAGCGGCTATACGATCCAGATGATCCATGGGCTCCAGGAGGTGCTTTATCCCCTTGGCGTAAGGGTTATTATCGCCGACTCCGGAGAGGACCCCGCGAGGGAGGCGGAGAACATCCTGATGATGGAGCGGTTTATGGTTGACGGACTCGTCGTCGGGCTTTGCAGCTGCCTGGAAAACAAGGACTTATACAAACGCCTCCTGGCCCAGAAGACCCCTCTCGCTTTCTTTGGAAGGATACCCCACGGGCTGGAGGTTTCACAGGTTCTCGTGGACGATTACGCGAAGTCTTTTTTCATGGTCGAGAGGATGATTCGCTCGGGCCGCCGGCGCATTGTCCACCTCGAAGGCCCGGAGAGCATTTACAACTCCCTCGAGCGCTGCCGGGGATACCGTGACGCCCTCACAAAATATGGGCTCGACAGGGATTCTTCGCTCATTCGGCGGACCGGAATGTCCATCGAAGACGGGGCCAGGGCCATTGACTGCCTCCTGGAGGACAAGGTTTCCTTCGATGCGATATTCTCCTTTACCGAGAGGCCTGCGGTCGGTGCCATGAACCGCCTTCGGGAACTTGGTCTCCGGATACCCGAGGACATCGCGGTCTGCAGCTTCTCCGGTACGACTTATACGGACGTGGTCTATCCCCGGATGACTACTGTCGAGCCGCCGATGTATGCGATTGGAGAGACTGTGGCTCAGCTGCTTATGGAAAAAATCAAGGACCCTGATTCGGCTCCGAGGACGGTAGTTCTGAATGCCGAGATAAAGATGCAGGGCTCAACAGGATATTAGTTATGGATAAGATTATCTATTCTTCGGAGGCGGAGGTAAGGGGCTCCTATGACGTCATTGTGGCGGGAGCCGGGGCCTCCGGTATCTGCGCCGCCGTCGCCGCTGCCCGGGAAGGGGCCAGGGTTGCCCTCGCAGAGCGTTACGGCGTTGTCGGCGGAAACCTTACGGCTGGCTTTGTGGGGCCGATTCTCGGCTCCGTCGGCTCCGGGACCATGCGCGATGAACTCGTTGATCTTCTGGAGGTTCCGGACAATGACTGGATTGGCGAGACGGGGAAGGCCCACAATGTCGAGAAGGCGAAGCTGACCCTCGAACGTTTTGTGGACAGCCCGAATATCGACGTCTTTCTCCAGAGCCAGGTCAGCCATGTCCTGAAGGAAGGGAACCGGGTCACGGGCGTCGTGCTTTCGACCGCCGAAGGCCCCGTCGCCCTGAAGGCCCCGGTCGTCATTGACGCTACCGGAGACGCCGTCGTCTCCTTCCTCGCCGGTGCCGAAATAGAAAAAGGCCGCGAGGACGGGCTCATGCAGCCGGTAACCCTCGAATTTACAATCGACGGAGTCGATGAAAATAAGGGACTTATCTGCATCGGGGACGTGGATAACGTAGAGTTGGGCGGGATGCGTTTTCTCGACTGGTGCCAGATCCAGGCAGACAAGGGCCTGATTCCCCAGAAAATCGCCGCCGTACGCCTCCATCCGACCGTTATCCCCGGTCAGCGCCAGGTCAATACTACCCAGGTCAACGGGGTTGACATTACCCGTCCCGAGGGTATCTTCAAGGCGGACCTCGAGCTGAGGGAGCAGATGTTCCTCCTCGAGAAATTCCTCCGCGAGAATCTTCCCGGCTATGAAAATATACGGATTACCGGAAGCGGGACGACTACCGGCGTCCGCGAGAGCCGCCGCGTGATGGGCGACTATGTCATCGACGCTGACGAACTCGCCGCCGGCTGCCGTTTCCCCGATGTAATTGTCCACAAGGCCCTTTTCATTGTGGATATCCACAATCCCGCCGGCGCCGGCCAGGCCGAGGCGAAGATCCAGTACTGCCAGCCCTACGACCTCCCGTACCGCTGTTTCCTGCCGCGGGGACTCGAGGGGCTTCTCGTCACCGGACGCTGCATCAGCGGCACCCACCGCGCCCATGCCTCCTACCGCGTCATGTCCATCTGCATGGCCATGGGTGAGGCCGTCGGCGTCGCCGCCGCCCTCTCCGCCTCCCGCGGCGTGACTCCCCGCGACCTTCCGGTTACAGTCCTCCAGGACCGCCTCACCGCCAAAGGCGTCGATCTTTTCAGCAAATAACGGCTTGCCCAACCGTCGGCGCCTTGCCCTCTCCGCCTCCCGCGGAATCACCCCTCGAGCCCTGCCTGTCGCCGCCAGCTTGCCCGGCGTCCTGCTTTGCCGGGTGCTTGCCTAGCCGACGCCCTTCTTTGCTGCTTGCTTTGCCGGGTGCTTGCCTAGCCGACACCCTTCTTTGCTGCCAGCTTTGCCGGAAGCAGGTGCTAATGAATAAAAATTTGCAAGGTTAGGTTTTTTTTGTACCTTTGCAGTCCGCGCCCGGAGTGCGCGGCGTTTCAGACGAACTCCCGGAAGGGTGGGTGAGTGGCTGAAACCAGCAGTTTGCTAAACTGCCGTACGGGTAACCGTACCACGAGTTCGAATCTCGTCCCTTCCGCAACAAATGTGGCTGACTAATAAGTCGAGAGACTGATAGCCGGCCACATTTTTTTGTCTCTTGTGGTTAATCTGTTGTGGCGCGTAACTAATTGATATTTAGTAATTTAAACAAAACAACATACCGAAATTAAGGTATGTCGTTTTGCATAAATCGCTGTATGGCAAGTAGTTATGCGCCACGGCTTCTGGTCACTTTTTCTTTAGAGAAACACGCAGAAAGGATTCGATTTGCCTGCTCGGTGCACCTGTTTTTGACAACAGCATCTTAAAGACTTCCATCTTAGAATCAAGGTCTAAGGCAAGAACATCGTGAATATCACCCAGTTTAAGTTCCTTAATGCAAACAGACGCCATCTTGGCATAATACTCGTCTGATTTCCCGATGAATACTTCGTTGATGTCGTATTCACTTCCCGTAGAACTATGCATTGCCGTCAGCATGTTCTTATATCCGTCAAAATACCTGGCCGCTTCCTGATAGTCTATTGTGTTGTAAATGTTGATGATATAGTCGCACAGCTGTTCTTTTTCCTTTTTATTGAGATCGGCCGACAGCCGTTTCATTTGTACGTAGTTCATTGGAGCGCCCCTTTTGAACGTAGCTTTGACTTCGTCTATAGCACGTCTCATTTTTTTCGTTGCTTTGCTAAGAACCAGTTTTTCAGAGAAAGGATAGCTGTTTTCTGCGTATGAGAGAAAACTCCATCTGTAATTCTCGGCTTTCTTGGCCAGATGTCGCTCCGGTCCATTGTTGCCAACATAGATAAGGTTGGTTCGGACGGCTTTATCTCCATATTTTGGTGCACTTCCAAATGGGCGTTCGAACAAAGATCCTTTGTGATGGCAAGTAATATTATGTCTGTATGCGAAGTTCTTTGAAAGATCACGCATGAACCCGGACAATTCCTTTGCGTTATGTGCGATAACGGAAAGGTGGATGTGATCAGGCATCAGCGAAACCATCAGCAGCCTGACGTGATAATTTCGCGCTGTTACACATAAGGTGGTGAAGTACACAAGATAGTCGCTGATGCAGTAAAAGATAAGAAAACCGTTGACGGTCCTTTGGTAAACATGGTTCAACACACCGCGAGAAAAAGCACGTGAAGTTTTCTTGTTTATTGAAGTTTTCATAAAGCTTAATTGAAGTTTCCATAAAGTTTATTGTTGCGAACTTAATGCTTTATGGCAAAAATTCCAAAAAATAGAGAGAATAATCGCGGCAAAAGACCCGTGGCGCGTAACTTAAAGACACTTAACTATTTGCGCGTAACGATGTGCCCATTTTCAGGCACGTTGTTTTGCGCAAAGCTCTGGATATAACGCACTTGCGCGCCACGCCGCCGTACGCGGCCAGCAGTCACTTAAAATGTAATGAAAAATACCTATATTTGCGTACATAATTAAACAGCAACTCCTATGAAAGAAATACTTGAGCCAGCAAGAAAAATTCCGGTGAGGGATGAAGTGGATGTCCTCGTAGTCGGAGGCGGCCCGGCCGGCCTTATGGCGGCCCAGGCGGCGGCCCTTGAAAAAGGGACCCGTGTCATGCTTATCGAGAATCGCGGTTCCCTCGGCGGGAACATGACCCAGGGGCTTCCCTTGCTCGGTTTTCTCGGAAGAAAAGGCAATGAAATAATAAAGGGCCTTCCCCTGCGTTTTGTAGAACGGCTCCGCGAAAGGGGACAGGCGACCCACCATCGCGCCTGCCCGCTCCATGTAAGCTTGACGATGATTGATCCGGAAGGGACCAAGCGCCTCGCGTGGGAGATCATGGAGGAGAGCGGCGTCAAGGTTCTCATGTACGTGATGTGCGTGGATGTCATCAAGGAAGGCAGCCGGGTAAAAGGCGTCATAATCGAGTCGAAAAAGGGCCGGGAGGCGATTCTTGCGAAGGTCGTCGTCGACTGCAGCGGGGACGGGGACGTCGCTTTCCGCGCCGGAGTCCCGATGTGCTATGGCAATGAAAACGGCATTGCGCAGCCCCCGACGCTGATGTTCTCCATGCGTGGTGTCGATTCGCGGAAGCTTCGGGACGCGGTGGCCGACCACCCGGATGTATATGATATCGACTTCATCCCGAACGAGTTCTTCCGCTCCGACGACAACTGCACCATGGTCGGTTTCCGGAACCAGGTCAGAGCGGCGCGCGAGGCCGGATACAACATCCCGGTCGAGCGGACGATTTTCATGACCGGAATGGCCCCGGACGAGTGGTGGGTCAACATGTCCCGGGTCAACGGGATAGACGCCACCGACCCGGAACAATATACCCGCGGTGAGGAAATATGTATCCGCCAGAATGAGGAGATAGCCCGTTACCTGAAAAACTATATTCCCGGCTTCGAAAACGCCTATGTTGACAGGGTGGCACCCTTCATGGGAATCAGGGAAAGCCGCCGTATAGTAGGGGAGTATGTGCTGACGGAGGATGATATTTTCTCATGTGCGCGCTTCCCGGACGTCATCGGCGTCGCCTCATATCCGGTGGACCTCCATCACCCTGTGGGCGGAGACTGCACCCTGATGTGGTGCCCCGACTGCTATGACATTCCTTACCGCTCCCTCGTTCCGAAGGAAGCGGACGGGCTTCTTTGCGCCGGAAGGAACATCTCGGCGACCCACCTTGCCCTCGCTTCGGTCAGGGTCATGGGCCCGGCCATGTGCCTCGGAGAGGCGGCCGGAAAGGCGGCGGCCCTCTGCGCCGCAAGCGGTGTGGAACCGCGTTATCTCGATGTGAAACGACTCCAGGAAGCCCTTCGGGAAGAAGGAGTCTATTTCAGACCTTAAAATATGGAGACATTCATCATTGTACTGGCCGTTTTGGCCGGAGTCATCGGAATCCTCGGGAGCGTGCTTCCCGGGCTTGCCGGGCCGCCAATCAGCTGGCTCGGCCTTCTTATTCTCTATCTCTGGGGCAGCGGAACCAACGCCGTCGGTGAACCGGTATCGCTGACGCTTCTGCTTGTCCTTCTGGGAGTAGTCATTGTCGTAGGCCTTGTCAATTACATAGTTCCAGGGTATTTCACGAAGATGACCGGCGGAAGCAAATACGCCGGCTGGGGTGCCGTCATCGGTCTTTTCGTCGGTCTCATCTATCCTCCCGTCGGCATGATTGCCGGTTCCCTCATCGGGGCCTTCATCGCGGAATACTTTTTCGCAAAGAAAGGCGCCGCCGACTCCGTCAAGGCCTCCCTCGGGGCCTTCCTCGGCTTCCTTTTCAGCACCGGCATCAATCTGATTCTCTCCGGAGTGATTTTCTATTACATTATCGTTTATCTGAAATAATCCGCCTGTTTTTTTCGCCAACCTACTCGTAAGAGGGCAGGTTGAAATTAATAAAAAAACTTAATAATCAAGGCCTGACTTTGTAAAAAAATAATAGGTAAAAGTTATTATTTGTGAAAAATAATATATATTTGTACGCTGAAGTTTTAGACCCATTTGCTTTGAAATTACATAAGCTAAAACATGTTATTAATTAAAACCAACATCTATGAATTTTAAAAAGATTCTAGCGGCATGTGTACTGACGGCCCTTCTCGGAGGGACGGCCGGTACGTATGCGTACGCCGTATCATCGAATGATTCGGCGTTGCAGCAGCAGAACGTCCGCGCGAGCGGCGTTGTAGTTGATGCCCAGGGTCAGCCGGTTCCCGGAGCGAGCGTCATCGTCAAGGGAACGACAAGCGGAACGATGACCGACCCCCAGGGACGGTTCGCGTTCTCCGTCAGGAGCGGTTCCACCCTCGAGATTTCATGCATCGGCTATGCAACAACGACAGTCGCTGCCGGTGAAAACATCCGTGTCACACTGAGTGATGACGCCGAGTTCCTCGACGAGGTCGTGGTCGTCGGTTTCGGTACCCAGAAGAAAGCCAACCTCACCGGCGCCGTTACGGCTGTCGATGTGGAAAAGACTTTCGGAAGCAAACCGATTTCGAATGTTTCCAAGGGCCTCCAGGGTGTTGTCCCCGGACTTACGATTACCTACACATCCAACGACCTCGGGGAAAGCCCGACAATGAAAATCCGTGGTAGCGGTACGGTCAATGGAAATAACGCCCCGCTCATTCTCCTTGACGGTGTGGAGATTCCCGACCTTTCTTTCGTGAACCCGGACAACATCAAGAGCATTTCCGTCCTGAAGGATGCGGCCTCCGCCTCCATCTATGGTACCCGCGCCGCCTTCGGTGTTATCCTTATCACCTCCAAGGATGGAGCCAGCGTCAAGGATCACGCGACGGTAACTTACTCCAACAACTTCTCCTGGAACCAGCCGATCGGCCTTCCGAAGTATATCACGACGAAGGATGGAATCCTCGCACAGCTCGAGGAAGGTATCCTCGCCCAGAAGAATACTGACGGTACCGACATCGAGGCCTTCGGTATGTATTACAACAAGATGGGAGACAAGATTGCCGAATGGTTTGACAACTATTCTTCCAATCTCAGCAACCCCGTTTACACCTATGGTCAGGACTGGGAGATTGTCGGCGGAACTCCTTATTATTACAGGGTTACCGATCCGAACAAGGAACTGTTCAAGACCGCCTTCCAGAAGAGCCACAATATCGGCGTATCCGGTAACTCCGGCAACACCCGCTACAACGTCTCCCTCGGCTACAGCAAGGAGGAATCCACCCTTCGTTACGCCCAGGACAACTACGTAGAGCGTTATAACGCAAATATTTCCACCAACACCCAGGTGTTCAAGTGGCTGAATATCGGAACGAAGGTCATGTATGTCGAGAAAGAGCACAGCTATCCTTACGGATATGAGGCGTCCAACTCGACCATGGGCCTCCTCTACTACACCATGCGTTTCCCGACGTTCTTCCCCTTCGGTATCTCTGACGGTGCCAAGCTTGCCGACGGAACGTACTATGACGCCCGCACCCAGGCGGCTGAAGGACTGTGGTTCCGCCATGGTAACGCCTATGTCGCAAATGAGTCGAACTGCGTCTCCAAGGACCAGTATCTGACAATTGGTGGCAATGTTACTATCAACATCGCTCCCGGACTTACCTTCTACGCAGATTACACCCGCGGACAGTACAATTACCTCAACCAGACTATCCGCCAGCCGTATTACGTCGCCAACTGGAGCTTCCCTTCCCGCGCCGCCGTTACGACCAACAACTTCTCCAGAAGGACCTATGTCAACCGGGTAACCAATACGATGAATGCGTATTTCGACTACCTGTACAGCATCAACGACGAGCATAATTTCGCCTTCAAGGTCGGTGCGAACGCTGAAGACCTCAGGTACAACTATCTGTACATGAGCGCAAACGGTGTCCAGAATCCCGACATGCCTACGATGAACCTTACGGACGACGCCGGTGGCAAGGCCACTGTCAGCGAAGCGCTCCGTGACAGGGCTTCCCTCGGTTTCTTCGGCAGAGTAAATTACAATTATAAGGAGAAATATCTCGCGGAATTCAATGTCCGTTACGACGGTTCCTCGACCTTTGCCCCCGGCAAGCGTTGGGCCCTGTTCTCCTCCGGTTCGGTAGGTTACAAACTTTCCGAGGAGGAATACTGGGACGCCATCCGTCCTTATGTACCGGTATTCAAGGTCCGCGCATCCTACGGTTCCGTAGGTAACCAGGCGCTGGGCTCCGCCTATGCGGCCAACAAGCAGTTCTACCCCTATATCGCCCTCCTGTCCTCGTCGACGTCTTCCTGGATCGGAACTGATCTGAACCAGGCCAAGACCGTTGCGACTCCGGAACTTGTCAACGCAGGTATGACCTGGGAGAGGGTCCGTACTCTTGACTTCGGTTTCGACGCTTCCCTCCTCAACAAGGAACTCAATGTCAGCTTCGACTGGTTCCAGAGGAACAATATCGGTATGCTCGTTCCCGGAAATGCCCTTGTCGGTTATATCGGCGCAGGCGCTCCGCTTGAGAATGGCGGTGACATGAGGACCCGCGGTTGGGAATTTGAACTGAATTACACCCACTCCTTCAACAAGGACTTCGCGGTCTATGGAACCTTCACGCTCTCCGATGCCAAGTCTGTGATTACCAAGTGGAACACTGACACCAACGTTCTTACCGGATGGTATAAGGGCAAGGAAGTCGGTGAAATCTGGGGTCTTGTGACCGACCGTTACTGGACTTCTGCCGACAACGCGGCTGATATCGCAGCCCTCCAGAGTGGAATTGCCATGGGCTCATTCACCTATGGTCCTGGTGACATCAAGTACAAGGATCTGGACGGAGACGGCGTCATCAGCGGTGGTGCCGGAAAGATTGATGATCATGGAGACCTTGTCCGCATCGGTAACGACCTCCCGAGATATGAGTATGCCCTGCGCCTTGGAGCCATGTTCAAGGGCTTCGACGCGGAAATTCTCTTCCAGGGCGTCGGCAAGCGCGACATGTGGTCCTATTCCTCTCTCTTCACGACCCATACTGCAGGTGCCCAGATGAACATCTTCGAGTATCAGCTGGACTATTGGACCGAAACCAACCAGGACGCCGCTTATCCCCGGCCGTTCATCAACAACTCGGTCACTTCCGCAATCCAGGGTCTCCCGAACGCCGGTAACAACAACTTCTATCCCCAGACGAAATACCTTGCGAACCTCGCATATCTCCGTATCAAGAACCTCACTCTCGGATATACCGTTCCGCAGAACCTGACCCGGAAGATTGCGGTCGAAAAGGCCCGCGTCTATGCGAGTGTCCAGAACCTTCTCACATTTGACCACATTAACGGTGTCATGGATCCTGAATGTACCGGTGGTTGGTCTTCTACGTATTATGATGGTATCGACCGCGCTTATGCAGGACGTGCCATGCCGTTCAACCGCCAGTGGTCGCTCGGTCTTCAGATTACCTTTTAACCAACCGAGATAGCATTATGAAAAATAGAATATTTGCAATGATCCTGACTGCTGCTGCAGTCTTCGGATTCACTTCCTGCTCGGATTATCTTGAAAGGACGCCCCTTGACAGCAATTCGGATGCGACCAACTGGAGTTCCGAAGCCTCCCTCGAGACGTATTCCTGGAACCTGTATTCTGATCTTTCCCAGTTCTCTTACGGATCTGGCTGGACCAGGGGACAGTATCATGCGGAAGGTCTCAGTGACGATTACTGCCCGGACTCCTTTGTCGAATTCACAAAGAATGTCCCGACTTCTTCCGGAAGCTGGACAAGCCCTTATACCTGTATCCGCAAGGCCAACATCCTTTATAACAGGGTGTCCCGCGTTCCCGATCTTTCGGAGGCCGCGGCCGGCCACTGGAAAGGTGTTGCCTGCTTCTTCCGTGCCCTCTTCCACTTCCAGCTTCTCAAGACCTATGGCGACATCGTCTGGGTAGATGACGAGCTTACCGACCTGACAAACGAAGGCGTCGTGAAGAAGAGCCGTGACACGCGTGTTACCGTATCCAGGAAAATCATTGCTGACCTGGAGTATGCTGCAGCGAATCTTTATCCCCTTGGCAAGGCAGGTACAAACACTGTAAACCAGGATGTCGCCAACGCCCTTCTTTCCAGAGTCGCCCTTTATGAGGCCGCATGGGAGAAGTATCACAACGTGAGCGGCGGTGATCCCACAGCCCTTTATACAACTGCCAAAAATGCCGCAAAGGCCGTTATGGACAGCGGAAACTACGAAATCGGTACGGATTATCGCGCCCCGTTCGTTTCTCTCGACCTTGCTGCAAACAAGGAAGTTCTTCTGTATAAGATTTATACCATTGCCAATGTAAACGGCGGTAAGGTTACTGCCGGACACAGCGCAGCCGGTTGGAGCGATTCTTCCACCCCGACCTGGGGACTTACGAAGAGCGCCATGGAGAACTATGCTTACATCACCGGTCTGCCTTGGCATATGAACCCTCTCCGCGACGACAAGACAATTGCCGGTATTTTCACTGGCAGGGACAAGCGTCTCGCCGCTACTGTCTATTCCACGGATCTGTATCTTACCGGTGTCGCCGGTGATGACGGTATTGTTTCGACTACCGGATTCTGGACCTGGAAGTTCGTCCCGCTTGACAAGAGGACTGAGATGAAGGGTAACGGCACATGGAATGGTCCTTCCAACGATACTGACGGCCCGATTTTCCTCTATGCTGAAGTTCTGGAGAACTATGCTGAGGCCTGCGCCGAGCTCGGCAGCATGACCCAGGCCGACATGGATGCTTCGATCAATGTGCTTCGTGAAAAGCACGGCGGCCTTCCGAAACTCACCGTTTCCGGAACCGGCTGCTCCGTCGGAGGTGTTGCAATCACCAAGGACGCCAATGACCCTGCTGCAAATGTCCTGCTCCAGGAAGTTCGCCGTGACCGCAGAAGCGAGCTCATGTGCGACGGCTTCCGTCACGATGACCTTATGCGCTGGGCACTTGGTGAGAAGCTCGACTTTGCGAAGAACCCGGATGGTTACAAGGGTGTTTCCAAGGCGGCCCTCCAGGCCTATGCCCTCGCTTCCGGCAAGACCCTCGCTGACTGGAACGGTGCCCATACGGCTGAGAATCCCGGTATTGAGTGGGCTAATTTCTGGACCACGGACGGCTACAAGGCAGCTTTCTTCACGGACGCTGTCGCAGCGAACGCCCTTCAGACCGGCGCCCGCGTCAACCGTGTCTGGGATGACAAGTACTATCTTGAGCCGATTCCTTCAGGCCAGATCACCCTTGACGAGAACCTCGGCCAGAACCCTGGCTGGTAGTCGTCAAAGCTCATAACAAATTGAGGATGACTTCAAAGGTCATCCTCTTTTTTTTGTATTGATTGGTCCGGGCCGGGCTACCGGTACTTCTCAAACTCCGGCATGGCGATGCGGGAGGTGATTTCCTTGATGGAGCGGGCGTCGCGGGGGCAGATAAGGAGGACGTCGTTGGTGTCAACGACGAGATAGTCACGGAGCCCGCTGAGGGCGATGAGTTTTCCTTCCCTGGACGTTGCTACGATAGTCCCCCGGGTGTTCTCAAGGAGGGCCTTGCCGGCATAGGCCAGGTTGCCGTCCTCATCCTTCCCGCCGAAGGCGAAGAAACGGTCCCAGTCGCCGATATCACTCCAGCCGAACCGGGCGGGGTAGAGCCAGGCGATGTCCGTCTTTTCGAGGACTCCGTAGTCGAGGGAGAGCTTCGGGCAGTCGGCATAGGCCTTCTCGATGAAGGCGGCTTCGTCCGGGGTGCCGATGTGCTCCTCCCAGCCCGCAAAGAGGCGGGTCACTTCAGGAACATGCTTCTCCAGCTCGCGCCGGACAGTCTTTGCGGACCAGATGTAAATACCTGAGTTCCAATAGAATTCTCCGCTTCGGAGGAAGACTTTTGCAAGCTCCTCGCTCGGCTTTTCGGTAAAGGTCTTGACCTTTATCGGCCTGGTCTCGTCGAGGTGGCGTCCGCCGGTCACCTGGATGTAACCGAAATCCGCCGAAGGGGATTCCGGGACGATCCCGATGGTCATGAGGACATCTTCCCGGGCGGCATGGTCCATGGCCGCGAGGACGACTTCGCGGAATTTCTCCTGCTCGGAAATGACATGGTCGGAAGGGGTCGCGACGATGACGGCGTCGGGGTTCCGTTTGAGAATCGTATAGACCGCATAGGTCATACAGGGGGCCGTCTGGCGGCTGTAGGGTTCCAAAAGAAGGTTTTCCTTCGGGAGCTCTGGGAGAATCGCTTCGGCGCCCTCCTTGTACCTTTCGAGGGTTACGACGAGGATGTTTTCCTTCGGGACAACGGCCGCGAAGCGGTCATAGGTCGTTCTGAGGAGCGGCGGTCCTCCGAGAGCGAGGAACTCCTTGGGCATATTTTCCCGGGACACGGGCCAGAACTGGGAGCTCGAGCCGCCGGCCATAATGACACAATAGTGATTGTTATTCATAGCGTATGTTTAAAATATGTGGGTATCCATGCCTGCGGGAAATACTTCACCTCGGTCTTTTCACCGTCGAAAACCACGGCAACGACGTCGAAGAATATTTCCCTGTTTCCGCCGAGCTTGGCTTCGTGGAGATACTTAAGGGCGGCAGTGGTTATGTTCCTCTGCTTGGGGGCCCTGACGTTCTCCTCCGGAGCGGCCTCGACTGGTGCCGTCCGGCTCTTTACCTCTACAAAATGTACACCAGAACCGTCGAGTGTTATGAGGTCAATTTCACAGTGGCCACCCCTCCAGTTCCGCTGGAGGACAGTGTGACCCTGGCGCTGGAGATAATCCGCGGCAACCTGCTCTCCAAGGGCGCCCAGCGCCTTTTTTCCCTTTGTTATCATCGGAAAGAAATTACCGTTACACCGCTGCCTCCGAGCTGGATCCGCTCGTCTGAGACCCCGGTAACCCCGCGGACGGTCCGGGCGTATTTCTGGATTTCCTCGCGGAGGGCGCCCGTGCCCTTACCGTGGAGGATGCGGACCGACGGGACATCCAGCACAATGGCGTCGTCAAGGTACCGCATGACAATTTCAAGGGCTTCCGAAACCCTCAGCCCCCGGACATCGATTTCCGTCTTGAAATCGAGCTTCCTTTCGGAAAGGGAGGAGTCGTATTTCTGCCTCGGCTTTTCGGACGAGCGGACGGCGGAGCGGTATTCATTGGAAGTCACCCGCTCGACCCTTTCGGTGGGGAGTTTGGTCGTTATGTCCCCGACAATTACCGAGACGCTCTTGGAAGAGACCTTGCTGACCTCACCGACCATTCCGTTATCCTTTATCCGGACTTTCTCCCCGACCTTGAGCGGGGCTGAGCGGAACACGGCGAGCCGTTCGGCCTCCCGCTCCTCTTCCTCGAGCTTTTCCTGAGCGGAAGCGCCGGCGCGGCGGGCCCTGCGGACCTTTTCGCGCTCCTTTCGCTCTTCGAGCTGTTTCATTTTTTTGTCGAGATAGGCCTCCCGGTTCTTCCGGTCGGTCTCCTTCTTTTCGAGGAAAGCGCTCATGAAGCCCTGAAGTTCTTTCCGGGCATCCTGGGTGGCCTCTTTTTCGGCCTGAGTCTCCCGAATTGTGCGGATTGTGTTCTCGACCTGGCGGTTGGCGCTCCGGATGATTTCCTCGGCCTCCTGCCGCGCTTCGGCGAGGATATTCTCGCGAAGCTGCTTTATATCAGAGAGTTCCTTATGGTATTTTTCGGTAACGGCTTCGAGGGTCTTGTCGGTTGCACGGATTTTCTGGAGCTTCTCGTCCAGGGCGCGGCGGTTCCGCTCGATTTTCCTCAGGTTCCTCTCGATTCCGACATATTCCTCGCCGGCCCTCTGTTCGGCGTCATGGACAATCTGCTCCGGAAGGCCCATCTTCCTTGCGAGTTCGAAGGCAAAAGAGTTCCCCGGCAGCCCGATTTCCAGGTTGAACAGGGGAGCGATGCCCTTCTGGTCGAACTGCATGGCGCCGTTCACGACCCCCGTTTCAGCTCCGGCGGCGTAGAGCTTGAGGTTGGTATAGTGGGTCGTAATTACTCCCCATGCCCCCCTGCGGTCCAGCTCGGAGAGGATCGCCTCGGCAATCGCCCCGCCCGCGGCCGGCTCGGTTCCGGAGCCGAACTCGTCGATAAGGACGAGGGTCTTCGCGTCGGCCTCGGCGAGGACGGATTTCATGTCCGCGAGGAAGGAGCTGTAGGTCGAGAGGTCATTGTCGATGGACTGATCATCCCCGATAGAGACCATAATCCTGTCGAAGACAGGCAGTTCCGAGGTCTCCGAAGTCGGTATGCTCATGCCCCACTGGAACATGTACTGGAGGAGTCCCGCAGTCTTGAGGCAGACGGATTTTCCGCCCGCGTTCGGCCCCGAAATCAGGAGAATCCGTTTCGCCGGGGTCAGGGTTATGGTGAGGGGGACTATCTCCTTCTGCTCCTTCCGGAGGGCCTTTTCGAGGATGGGGTGACGGGCCTTCCGGAGCTGCATGGACCCGTCCTCCGAGAGGATGGGCATCCCCGCCCTCATCTCGAGAGCCAGCCGCGCCTTTGCGAGGAGGAAGTCAATCTCTCCGGTAAAAGCCGCTGCGTCAAGTAGTTCCGGGACATATGGGCGGACGAAGTCCGAGAATACATGGAGTATCCTTGAAATCTCCCTGGTTTCGGCAAAGCGGAGTTCGCTTATTTCATTTCCGAGTTCGACAATCTCGGCCGGTTCTATGAAGGTGGTCTTCCCGGAGGCGGATTCGTCATGGATAAAACCGGGGAGGAGGCGTTTTTTAGCGCTCGAAACCGGAAGCAGCATCTTCCCGTCCCGGACAACTACGCCGGCGTCCGCTTCCGCGAGCCCGTCCTGCTGCGCCTTCTTAAGGAGGATTCCCATTCGCTTAGATATGGATGCCTCCTTTGTGCGGATGTCTTTCCGGATGGAGTAGAGTTCCTCTGAAGCCGTATCCTTAACCTCGCCATGGCGGTCGAGGATAAGGTCAATCCGCCTCTGGACCTCCGGGAAGGTCATAAGCGATGAGGCGGCCTTCTTGAGCCGGGGGTAAACCCCGTCCTTTGAGTTTTCGAAGAAGCGGGAGATTTTCCGCACTGTATCGATAAGGGTCCTCAGTTTCCCGAGGGAAAGGAGGTCAATCGAGCCCTTTTCCCCAAGGGGTTCGAGGAAGCCGATACAGTCGATATAGCCGCTTGTCGGGAACTGGTCCTCGAACATGAGGATGAGCCGCATCTCGTCGGTCAGGGCGAGGCGTTCCATGATTTCCTTTCCGGAGGTTGAAAATTCCTCTTCAGCGACCCTCGCGGCGGCATAATCCGTCGAGCAGCGGTCCCCGACCGCCTTCCGGATCCTCGAGAATCCAAGTTTTTCTTCCAGCCGTGAGTCGATCATACTAGGAAAGGGAAGCTCCGAGTTTCAGTTTAAGGGCATTGATACTCTCAATCTTCGTGGCGACACCTCCGCTTACGAAGGTTATTCCGCCGGTCTCTTCGGAGACCACGATTACGTCGGCGTCGGTTTCCTCCGAGAGTCCGATGGCCGCCTTGTGGCGCATGCCCATCCATGCCGGGAGGTCCGTCCTCTGGGTTATCGGGAGGGTGCATCGGGCCGCGATGATGCGGTTCCCGCCGAGAATCACGGCCCCGTCATGGAGCGGAGAATTCTTGAAGAAGAGATTGAGTATGAGTCGGGTGCTGATTTCCGCATCAACGCGGTCCCCGGTCGAGACAATATAGTCAAGGGAGTCCTTGCGGTGGATAACGATGAGGGCGCCGGTCCGCTGCTCTGACATGGTCCTGCAGGCATCCGCGAGCTCGGCGACGGCCTCCGTGCCAATCGCATCCTCCCTCGTTCCTAATATCCTTGCGAAGAGGGCGCCGGTTTTCTTCGTGATACCCGAGCGGGCGCCGATCCGGTAGAGGAAGCGCCTGATTTCGGGCTGGAAAATGATCAGGATGGCGATTACACCGACGTCGAGGAGGGTGTTCATGATAACCGTCGTCATCTTCATCCCGAGGGCCGAGACAATCGCCTGGACGAGCAGGAGAAAGACCAGCACGAGGAAGATATTCATCGCGGAGGAATCCCGTATCAGCCGGATTATGAAGTAGATAATCAGGGCGACCATAATGATGTCGAGGATATCCACCAGCGTCAGCTGGAGGATCCCGAACAGAGTCACCAGAATGCTTATTCCTGCCATATCCTAATATCCGTCACGTTCCATTTCCCGCCTCGTGTCCCTTTCCTTGATGCTTTCCCTCTTGTCGTATTCCCGCTTGCCTTTTGCGAGGGCTATGACCAGCTTTGCATAGCCGTTTTCGGCGATAAACAGCTTCACGGCGACGATTGTCGTGCCCTTGTTCTTTTCCTCGGCCCTGAGGTGGCGGAGCTCCCGGCGGTTTAAGAGGAGCTTCCGGTCCCGGAGGGGTTCATGCTGCCCCCAGGAACCCCAGGCGTAGAGGGCGACGTTCATCCCCCTGACATAGAGTTCGTTCCCGGAAAAGAAGCAGTAGGCGTCCTGGAGGGAACATTTTCCCGCACGGATGGATTTTATTTCCGTCCCGACGAGCCGGATTCCCGCAGTGTACGTCTCCAGGAAGGTGTAGTCGAAAGACGCCCTCCTGTTCGAAATCTGGACCGTATGCTTTTTCTTTTCCATGAGCCGTTCTGCAAAGATACGACAAATCCCTTGCAAATGGAAAAAAAATACGTACCTTTGTGTCCCTTAGACGTGGACAGATTTGACTGCTTGCAACCACGCGAAAAAATGCTAAAAATGAAAAAAACTTATCTCTTTACGTCCGAATCGGTGTCCGAGGGGCACCCGGACAAAGTGGCGGATCAGATTTCAGACGCCATCCTCGACGAATTTCTCCGTAAAGACCCGGAATCCCGCGTGGCCTGCGAAACCCTCTGTTCGACAGGGATGGTCGTAGTTGTCGGCGAGGTGACCTCCGAGGCGTATGTTGACGTCCAGGGCATCGCCCGCCGCGTAATCCGTGAAATCGGCTATGACAAAGCCGATTACATGTTCGAGGCCGCCTCCTGCGGCATCCTTTCCGCCCTCCATGAACAGAGTCCCGACATCGGCCGCGGCGTAACCCGCGAGACCCCCCTCGACCAGGGGGCGGGGGACCAGGGCATGATGTTCGGCTATGCCTGCCGTGACACGGAGGATTATATGCCCCTGCCGCTCTATCTGAGCCACCTGACGCTGCGCCTTCTGGCTGCGATCCGCCGTGACGAGAACTCCCCCATGCCCTATCTCCGCCCGGACGCAAAGGCCCAATTTACAGTTGAATACGACGCGGAAACGAACCGTCCCCTGAGGGTCCATACGATCGTCCTTTCGACCCAGCACGACGAGTTCGATACCGATGAGGCGATGCACTCCAGGATAGAGGCGGATGTCAGGAACATCCTTCTCCCGAAGGTCCGCGCCCTCCTCCCTCCGGAGACCGCCGTCCTCCTCGGCGACGATGTGATTCTCCATGTCAACCCTACCGGAAAATTCGTGATCGGAGGCCCTGCCGGGGATACCGGGCTCACGGGCCGGAAAATTATCGTCGATACCTACGGTGGCAAGGGAGCCCATGGCGGCGGCGCATTTTCCGGGAAGGACCCATCGAAAGTTGACCGCAGCGCGGCCTATGCCGCAAGGTGGGTCGCGAAGAACATGGTCGCCGCCGGCGTCGCCGACGAGATGCTGGTCCAGATTTCATACGCAATCGGCATCTCCCGCCCGGTCAGCATCTATGTAAACTCATACGGCACCGCCCGTCCCGGAATTAGCGACAGCGAAATTGCGGAAAAGATGGGGGAACTCTTCGACCTCCGGCCCGCGGCCATTATCCGGAAATTCGGGCTGAAAAATCCGATTTACGAGCCGACCGCCGCCTATGGCCATGTCGGACGGAAACCCTACACCGCCCCGGTGGAAGTTGAAAGAAACGGGAAGAAGGAAACAGTCCCGGTCCGCTTCTTCGCATGGGAGGACCTCGACGCGGTTGAAACGATCCGCACGGCGTTCAAACTATAGTAAAAAAAATTTCGAAAAGTCAGAGATTTATAGTAACTTCGCCTCGGAAAAGAATTATCATTCTTAACTAATCAATATTTATGATCAAAACATTCAAACGTTTGGCACTCGCAATCATTACATTGTTTGCGGGTATTGTATCCTATGCCCAGGTGACTACGTCCGCCATTAACGGCCGTGTCGTCGACGCACAGGGCGCTCCTCTCGAAGGCGTGGCGGTCATCGCAAGCCACCTTCCTTCGGGTACCGTCTACGGCGCCATCACCAATTCCGATGGCCGTTATACCATCCAGGGTATGCGTAGCGGCGGCCCCTACAAGGTTGAAGTTTCCTGCCTCGGCTATCAGAGTGTCGAGTACACGGACATCACCCTGAAGCTCGCAGAAAGCTATGGCCTCAACGCCCAGCTGAGCGACGCCAGCGAATTCCTCTCCGAAGCGAAGGTAATCGCCGCCCCGACCTCGAAGTTCGCCCTCGAGGAGAAGACCGGTGCGACGACCAACATCTCCAACGCGGACATTCTCACCCTTCCTTCGACGAGCCGCAGCATTACGGATATCGCTAAACTTTCCCCTTACGGCGGAAATGGAATGAACATCGCAGGTGGTGACGGCCGTAGCGCCAACTTCACCGTTGACGGTGCAAACTTCAACAACAACTTCGGTCTTTCTTCGACCCTCCCTGGCGGCGGTATGCCGATCTCCATGGACGCTATCGAGGAAGTTCAGATCGTGGTTTCCCCGTTTGATGTCCGCCAGTCCAACTTCATCGGCGGCGGTGTCAACGCCATCACCAAGTCCGGTACCAACACCGTGAAGGGAACCGCCTATGTTTATCACCAGAACGGCAAGCTCCGCGGAACCTATGTCGATGGTGACGAGGTTACCCAGGACCGCGATGAGAAGGAAACTGTTTACGGTGCGACCGTCGGCTTCCCGATCCTGAAGAACAAACTCTTCTTCTTCGGAAGCTTCGAGTACACCTCGAACCCTACCATGCCTAACTACTGGCGTCCCTCCACGAACGGTGTGGCCGACAAGGATGCATACATCTCCCGTACGACCGTTGCCGACATGCAGAGAGTCTCCGACTTCCTGAAGAACACCTATGGCTACGACACGGGCGGCTGGTCCAACTACGGAAAGACCGAGAGCAACCTCAAGCTCCTCGCCCGTATCGACTGGAACATCAGCCAGAAGCACCACCTCGCCTTCCGTTACAACTTTACGACGAACTCCTACTGGGTTGGAACGAACGGCTCTTCCGCCGACTTCAACGACCCGACCGGAATCAAGGGTACCCGTATGAGCTACAACCGTCTCTCCCAGTACTCGATGGCCTTCGTCAATTCGATGTACTCGATGGAGAACAACGTCCACTCCTTCTCGTTCGACCTCAACAGCCGCCTCGGAGACAACCTCTCCAACCAGCTCCTCGTTACCTGGTCCAACATTGAGGATGTCCGTGGTTCCGACTCCGACAAGTTCCCCTTCATCGACATCCTGAACGGTTACACCGGTTCCATCGCCGGCGGAGACCTCAAGCAGACCCTCGAGCCGTACATGGCTGCCGGTTATGAGCTCTTCACCTGGTACAACGGTGTCCACAACCGCGTTCTCAACGCCAAGGACGATATCACCTACTACGCAGGCGCCCACAAGCTTACCGCAGGTGCCAGCTTCGAGTATCAGTTCGCTGACAACGCTTACATGAGGGAAGGTACCGGATACTACCGCTTCCGCAGCGTTGACGACCTCCTGAACGGTGCAGCTCCTGAAACCGTCGCCCTTACCTATGGTTACGGCGGCAACGAGACTCCTTCCGCACGTATCCGCTTCACTCAGGTCGGTCTCTATGGCCAGGATGAGTGGGATGTCAACGACAAACTGAAAGTGACTGCCGGTGTTCGTTTCGACACGATTCTCTACAACAACGCCGACCTGATGACGAATAACGCCATCTATGCGGTTGACTTCGGCGGAAAGAAGCTCGATACCGGCAAGTGGCCTGCGACCAATGTCCAGGTTTCCCCCCGTATCGGTTTTACCTATGACATCTTCGGTGACAAGTCGCTGAAGGTCCGCGGCGGTACCGGTCTCTTCGCCGGCCGTCTCCCGCTCGTTTACATGACGAACATGCCTTCGAACGCCGCCATGTTCCAGCATCTGTCCGTTATGACGACCCAGTACAACACCGACGGAACCATTGCCGCCCGCAACCCGAACCTCGACGCCTTTGCGGCGAGCGCCAACGGTGGCAAGTTCCCGACCGCTACTGCTGACATCCTCGCGAAGCTCAACAAGCTCGATCCGGCCAACAACCCGACCGACATCACTCCTAAGGACGGCGCCCTCCAGTCGACCGTCAACGGTGTGGACCCGAACTTCAAGATGCCTCAGGTATGGAAGACTTCCCTCGCCCTCGACATGCGTCTCCCTACCTCCTTCCCGTTCAGCATGACCGCCGAAGGAACCTTCAACAAGACCATCAACGGTACTCTTATCGCCAACTGGAACAATACGGACAACACTACCTGGCCGACCTGGTCCGGTCCTGACAACCGTCACGTATATGGCACCTACAGCAACTACACCAAGTATCCTTGCTATGTGCTGACCAATACCAACAAGGGTTACGGTTGGATCTTCGTCCTCTCCGCCAGCGCAGAGCCGGTCAAGAACCTCAAGATCAACGCATCCTATACCCATACCGAGCAGTATGAGGTTACCGGTATGCCTGGTAACAACGCCGAGTCCGTGTTCACCGGTCTCCCGACCGTCGACGGCCCGAACTTCGCCGTTCTCCACGGTTCCCAGTATGTCCGTCCTGACCGCCTCATGGCCTCCGTTTCCTATCGTCTCCCGATCGGAACCACGCTCAGCGTCTTCTATCAGGGCTACACTCCTACCGGAAACAGCTACCTCTATTCCAACGATGTCAATGGCGACGGTGTAAAGCAGGATCTTATCTATATCCCTGCCACCAAGGACGAAATCAAGTGGACCTCCGCTGCCGAAGCTGACAAGTTCTGGAACTTCCTCGAGCAGGATTCCTACCTCTCGACCCACAAGGGCCAGTATGCCGAGTCATACGCCGTCCACGCTCCGATGGTCCACTATGTTGACCTCAGGGCTACCCAGGACTTCAAGATCCGCATCGGAAAGAGCGTCAATACACTCCAGCTCAGCTGCGACCTCATGAATGTTGGCAACCTCCTGAACAACAGCTGGGGCGCTATCAACATCTTCGACGAGAGCGTCAACGAAGGCCAGATCCTTACCATGGATCACCTTGAGAACGGCGAGCCCGTCTTCAAGACCAATTTCAAGGGTGACTCCCCCAAGACCTGGAACCACTCCCACTCCGTTGGCTCGCTGTGGTATCTCCAGCTTGGTCTCAAGTATATGTTTAATTAATCACATAACCTGGCATGAAACTTAACAGAATCATCCTCGGTATCTTCGCCGGCGCAGCCCTTCTCTGGGGCTGTCAGCCGGACAATGCCGTAAATGCGGGTGACGGTGTCATCACTGTCGACCCTTCAATCGTTGAGGCCGCCAGCGCCGGCGAGACCCTTACCCTTTCGGTAACGTCTTCCGAGGCCTGGACAGCCAAGAGTGAATCCGACTGGGTCACTATTTCTCCTGCAAGCGGAGCGGCTTCCGCATCTACCGTAAAAGTATCCGTAACCGTTGGGAAGAATCCCAATGAGAAGGCCCGTTCGGCTGAGATTACCTTTACCGCCGGTGCTTCCAAGAAGATTGTCTCCATTACCCAGAAAGCAGGCGGTATCGAATACGGTACGCTTGAAAATCCTTATACCGTCGCAAAGGTTGTCGAATTCTGCGGCGACCTCGCTGACAAGACCCCGACCTCCGCGTCGTACTATGTAAAGGGTATCGTAAGCCAGGTTGTCGAGGAGTTCGGCACCCAGTATGGTAACGGTACCTTCTGGATTTCCGATGACGGATCCAGGGACGGTGCCCAGTTCGAGGCATACCGTATCCTCTACCTCGAGAATGAGAAATGGGCCCAGAAGCACGTTGACGCCAAGGCGAAGAATGTCGCCGTCGGTGATGTCGTCGTGATCTACGGTCCTGTCCAGAACTACGGCGGTACCCCTGAGACCGCTTCCGGCGCCTACCTCTATTCCATCGAGGAGGGAACCGCTCCGATTCTTTCATGCTCCAACGCCGAGCAGACTGTCGTCGCTTCCACGACCGAGGTGAAATTCACCATCACCCCCGCCAATGTCTCTGCTTGGACCGCAAAGGCGAAGGAGACCTATGACTGGGTCACCGACTTTACGAAGAGCGGTGAAGGTGAGTCCGACCTTACGGTCACCATCCAGCCGAATACCGGCACCGAGGCACGTACCGCTGTCTTTGTAGTCTCCGCTGAAGGTGCTGCCGACATCGAGGTCTCCCTGACCCAGGCCGCCCCGGCTGTCGCTACTACGGTTGCAGAGCTCGTCGCCCTCATTACCTCGACCGACAGCAAGAATCCTTCCGTCTATGAGGCCAACATCCCGGAGACCGCTCCGATTGTCGTTTCCTATGTAAATGGCGGCAACGTCCATATGGAAGACGCTACCGGCGGTATCCTCTTATACAAGACCGACTCCGGCCTTGCCGCAGGCGACAAGATTTCAGGCAAGCTCTCAGGTACCGGTTATATCTTCAACGGCCTTCCCGAGATTACCGCATTGGGTGATGCATATGTAAAGACCGCAGGTACCGATATCCCCGAGACCGTCGTTACCATCTCCGCCCTACTTACCGATTTCGATAAGTACATGAGCCGCCGCGTCAAACTCGAGAACGTCACTGTGACGAAGGTTGTCGATGACGCCAACCGTACCGGCGAAGTCGCCCAGGGCGATGACAAGATCGCGGTCTATGCGGGTCTCAAGAACTCCGGGCTCACCCTTGCCGAAGGCGCCACTGGCGACCTCATCTGCTTCCCTCATCCTTACAAGGACAGCAAGCAGGTCTACTTCTGGGACAACGCCGACTTCTCCGGCGGAGCTACCAAGCTCACGACCATCAAGTCTGCTGACGACTGGGCCAAGTTCGCCGCAGCCGCAGCCGAGTATACCGCTGAAGAGACCGTCACCCTTGCCGCTGACATTACCGTCACCGCACCGGTCGATACTCTCTTCTGCAACTTCGACGGTGGTAACCACACCGTTACCTACGCATTCACCGCCGGAGAAAACGACGGACTCAAGGATGCTTCAGGTAGTGTAATCGAAGGCAATGAGAAGAAAGCGAACCTCGGTCTTTTCCGCGTCGTAAAGAACGTCAAGGTCAGTAATGTAAAGACCGCCGGTTCCATTGCGTTCGCCCCCGCAGCCGGTTCCGGTACGTACCATATAGGCGGTATCGCCGGTATGGCTCGTGCGGGAGTTACCCTTGAGAACTGCGTGAACGGCGTCGACATCCTCGCCACTACAAAGGTTACCCACCACGAAGGCGGTATCATCGGTTACACCGAGCCCGCCGACGGCGCTCCGGTTAAAATCAGCGGCTGTACCAACAACGGTAAAGTCGAAATGGTTATTGACGGAGCTTCAAATGCTTCCCAGATCGGCGGTATTGTGGGCCATATCCAACTCAGCGCCGATGTTCTCTCCTGCGTCAACAACGGAATTGTCAACTATACAGGTACCGGTACCCCCCGTATCGGCGGTGTGGTCGGCTATGCCAATTTCCCGACGGACATCAAGTTTGTCGACTGTATTAATAACGGAGCTGTTTCCTCGCTTGCCGTCGGAACATCTACGTCCACTTCTTATAGCTATGCAGGAGGTATTTCCGGGTACTACGGAACCTCAACCGCAGATGGATATGCCGGAAGCGGCACCGTAGTTTATACCAACTGCGTCAACAACGGCGATATTACCATTGACTGCGGAACCGCTTCCACCAAATTCCGTAACCGCGCCGGCGGTATTGCCTCCCTGATTTCCTGCGGAACCGGAACGGCGACTCTGACCGGCTGCGAAAACAATGGTAAGATAAGTATCCTGAACGCCAAGGGTAACGGTGGCCACGCAGGTGGTATTGCGGGTTATGTTGAGTCCACATCAACAGCTACATTCGACTCCTGCACCAACGACGCTACGATTATCAATGAAACAGGCAATTATGCCAACAGCAGCACCGCGGCGATTCTCGGATCCCTTGCGGCCAATGCCAACGATGCAACTCACTCAGCTGTCAACTCCACGTTCAAGAATGTCAAGGTTACGGCTAACACTGTAATCAGCTCGACGACCGCCGGAGCAACTTCAAAGCTTGGCATCATCCTCGCTCCTCAGGTTGCAATCACAACCGATATGACCGGTGAAGTAGCCGCCTGCAAGATTATCCGCGGCGCAACTACGACCGAAATTACGGCTGAGAACTATCAGGATTACCTCGTTCAGGTCAAGGGCACAGCCAGCACCGCCGGCGTCACCTTCGCAGGTGCCTCCGAGCCGGCCGGCATCAAGACGGCAGCAGAGCTCCTCGCCTACCTTGCCAATCCGACTGAGGATCAGGTAATTGGAAAGGACATCGATATGACCGGTGTAACCGTCGTTCCCGCGACTGATTTCACCTTCACTCTCGATGGCCAGAACCATTCTATCAAGGGGCTCAGCGGTTCCCAGCCGCTCTTCCTCAAGAACAGCGGTACCATTAAGAACATCGTTACCGAAGGCGCACTTACCCCTTCAGACAAAGAATTCGCCGTTATCGCCAAGGAGAACGCCGGAACCATCGAGAACGTAGTCAACAAGGCCACTGTCACCTATTCAATCGGGGCGGCTGAGGACTATATCCTTATGGCAGGTATCGCAGCCAAGACCTCTGGTACGATCAAAGACTGCGTCAACGAAGGTGCTGTCACTATCACTTCCACGAGCTCTGTCAAGGGTGTCGGTCTCGGCGGTATCGTGGCTTATCAGGATGCCGCGGTTTCCGGCTGCGTCAATAAGGGTGACATTTCCCTTTCCGCAGTGAACGTCTCCGCGAAGTCTACGGTTTATGACGCCTCAGGTGTCCTTCCCAATATCGGAGGTGTTGCCGGTTTGGGCGGAAAGACCGGATTTGCTCTTACGGACTGCGAGAACTACGGAAAGGTCAGCTACTCCCTGTCCGGAGCGGATGTCGACCTTACAGCCAACCTCAACCGCAACCAGATTGGTGGCGTTGTCGGTGGTCCTGTAGGCCCTGTAACCGGCTGCAAGAACTTCGGCGAGGTCAACGTTTCCCTCAAGCACAGTACTCCCGGTACAGGGCTCGGCAAAGAGATGATTGTCAATGTCGGCGGTATCGGCGGCGGCGACTATCTGTTTACCAGCACTAGCGGAACCTTCGCCAATACGAGCTACACGAACTGCGTCAATGAGGGTAATGTTACTGTAGACAGCGACGCCTCCGCTTCCAACTCTGCCATCGGCGGTATCGTCGGATGGCCTGGCCAGGAGAAAGCCATTACCGACATTAAGACCAGCGGATGCACCAATAAGGGTACTATTACCGGACGGGGTGCAATGAAGTGCCGTCTTGGCGGTATCCAGGGCGGAACCGGCGTTATCGAGAACTGTGTAAACGAGGGTAATATCGTCCTCGAGTCCGGCAATGTCGCTTCCGCAATCGGCTCTGTCGCCGGTTTCCATTCCCAGGGTCACGCCCTCACCGGCAGTAAGGCCGGCGGAAAGGTCGAGGCCAAGGTTGAACTCACAGGCGGATGCGGCGGCCTGATCGGCAACATCGGAAATGCCGCCCATACGACCGGCGAGGGCTGCGAGGTTAATGCAGAAATCGTCATGGCAACGCCGGATGCGACGACAACCGGTCTTGTTGTAGGAAAGTTCAACGGTAATACCAAGGCAATCACGCTCGGAACGGCTGAGAGCCCCATCAAGGTCTCCGGATCCGTCAACGGAACTGCCGTAACTGCTGATAATTACGCCAGCTACCTTTATGGTTCTGCTAATTACACCGCCGGAACCCACGTTATCAACGCTGTCTTCGGCAATTAGTACTTCACTGTAAAGTTTTTTAAGGGTGGCCGATTCGGTCACCCTTTTTTGACGTTTCGTGATCAAGGACGGATGCTTGTTGTCCAGTCCTCCTAAATGTCGTGGCGCGGAACAAATTATTACACAACAAATTACGCAAGATGACATACTGATTTTCAGGTACGTCGTTTATGATAAAAAGTTGACCATAAGGCACTTTCGCGCCACGGGTTTTCATTCAAACTAAACAATACTTATATTGAACCTTGAACTGAGGGACTGAGGGCAGAGGACAAACTTTTTTCAGCACTATACGGTAGGGGTTAAAAATTTCTAAAAATATTGGTATATTTGCATGATATGGGACAGAATTGACGAAGAGAAGATAACAAAAATAATATCAAATAAAATGAAAACAAGAAGTTTGCTGCTGATGGCCCTGACGCTGGTGCTGAGCGTCTCCTGCGACCTCCTGTCGCAAAACGAAGAAGACTTCGGGGAAGCCGATATCCAGGTGAATCCGACGACCCTCTCCTTCGACCAGGGAGTTTCTTCAAGGACAGTTACAATCCTTGCGACCCGCCCCTGGCAGGCGGAATTCAGCGAAAGCTGGATTGCGGTTGATCCCGCCAAGGGCCCTGCATCCCTGTCAGGACAGGAAATTACCATTACAGTCCTCGAGAACAAATCCGTCGAGCGCACGGGGAAGGTCGTCTTCAACGCCGGTATTGTCAGCGCATCGCTGACCCTTACCCAGCCGGGCGACGGAAGCCAGGGAAACGGCTCCGCGGAGAGTCCCTATACGGTAAATGCCGCCATGGAGATTATCTCAGGGATGAATTCGTCCGAAAGCAAGACCGTCTATGTCAAGGGTAAGGTTTCGAAACTTGGAGAGTTCGGCGGATCCTACGGGAACTATACCTACTATATTTCCGACACTGACTCGACAAGGACCAACCTCGAGGTGTACCGCGGGTATGGACTCAATAAGGCGAAATTCACCTCGGCTGACGACCTGAAACTCGGAGACGAAGTCGTAGTCTACGGAGATGTCGTAAACTTCAAGGGGAACACTCCCGAATTCACTTCCGGAAGCCAGCTCGTTTATCTCAACGGGCAGACGGCGCCCATCGTCGAAGAGACTCCTGGAACGCCCGAAGGCGCGGGAACTGCCGAGAGCCCCTTCAATGTAGCCGCAGCAATCGCCAAGTGCCAGGAAATCGGAACGACCGCATCGACGGACAAGTACTATGTCAAGGGCATCGTGACCGGCTCAAACGGCATCGACGCGTCCTGGGGCAATGCAACCTTCTATATCAAGGATGCGAACGCCACCGCGACCTTCTATATCTATCGCTGCTTCTCCTTCGACGGGGCTCAGTTTACGACAAACGATGTCTTCAAGGAAGGTGACGAGGTCGTCGTCTGCGGTCCTCTCGTAAACTATCAGGGCAACACTCCCGAGATGACTACCGGCGGATTTCTCGTCACGGTCAACGGTGCCGGAGCTCCCGAGCCCGTGGTCGGTACGCCGGAGGGCAGCGGAACGGCAGAGAGCCCCTTCAATGTCTCCGCGGCAATCGCAAAGGCAAAGGAGACCGGCGAAACCGAGACTACGGATTCCTACTATGTCAAGGGAACGATTAAGGGCAGCATTGACCTCAGCGCGACGAACGGCAATGTTTCCTTCAATATTACCGACGGGGGAGAAACGACGGCTGTGTTCAGGATCTTCCGCGCGGTCGGCTTCGGCGGCGCCGCCATGGTCGGTGATGAAATCATCAAGGAAGGCGACGAGGTCGTAATCTGCGGAAAGATTGTCAATTATCAGGGTAAGACCCCCGAAACGGCCCAGGGTGCATCTTTCGTCTCGATTAACGGGAAGACCGAATTCGAGAGGAAGGAAACCGAGCCGGTTACGGGAGATGCCGCTGAGTTCGCGAGTAATATTTCCTTCTCGGCCGGGACCAATGCCTATACCGAGAAAGCGACAGTGAACGGAATTGCCGACGTAGTTGTATATAAGCTCGGAAAGAGCTCGGCTGCCGGCGAGGCGACCGTAACGATTCCTGCAGGAACGAAGTCCATCTCCTTCTATGGAGTCTCCTGGAAGGCCAAGGAAGCGACCCTGGATATCAAGATTGGCGGATCTTCGGTCTATACCCAGGCGCTTGCCGCCAACGAAGGCGCCTCCAACAACTCCCCGTATACTCTGACGGTAACCTCTTCCGACAAGTACACGTACGCTTTTGACACCGCGCTCACCGAAGCGGTTACGGCGACAGTGACGACCACTGGGACCAATACCCGTGTCATCCTCTTCGGCATTCAGGCCGCCAAGTAGTATGAAACGCCATCTCAGCTTGCTGTTTTCCCTCTTTATCGGGGCCGTTCTCTCCGGCGGGTGCTTTGCACCTTCCGGGGATGCGGAGACGGTAGAGTTGTCCTCTCCGGGAGGATACTCACTTTCCCAAAAGGGTGGAAGCATGTTCCTTTCCGTCTCGTCGAACGCCAGCTGGACCCTTGAAATCGTCTTCGAGGGCGAGGATGAGGGCTGGGCGGAGATTACCCCTTCCTCCGGCACCGGAGACAAGTCGAGCATAGTCCTCTCCTGGAAGACCAACAATTCTGACAGCGAGCGCTCGTTCCGTGTTGTCGCTTCGACAAAGTCGGTTACCCCCACGGAAGGAGTCCTGTTTACCCAGGTCGGCCCTTCCCGGCCGGTAAACCATGACGGCACATCGACGAAGGCCGGATGGCTGGAGCTCCCTGAAACGAAGGATGGAGACGGGTTGGATTTCTTTGTCCATGACATGCCCCTCGGCGGCCAGACGGTCCGGAATTACTCCTTCTACTGGGACTATGACGCCCTTGTGGCCCACTGGGTAGCGTATCCGCTGAACAAGGGGCTTTACGGGAGCGGTACCCGTTCGGATGCATGGGCCCTCGACCCGCTGATTCCCGAGGCGGGACAGCCGGTCCTTTTCAAGGGCTTCCAGGAGAGCGGTACATATGCCCGCGGCCACCAGCTTCCTTCGGCCCACCGGCTGAACTACCAGGCCAATATCCAGACCTTCTACGGGACGAACATGACCCCGCAGCGTCATACCTTCAACGAAGGGATCTGGGCAACCCTGGAGGCGAGGGTCAAGGACTGGAGCTCCTCCTGCGATACTCTCTACTGCGTCACCGGCTGCGACCTCAAAGGCAGTACGCAGTACGCCCATGACAACTACGGCTCGCCGGTTGCGATTCCGACGGCCTACTGGAAGGCCTGTCTCCGTTACAGCAGCGCCGGAACCGTCGGCTTCAACGGCTACTCCGCCTGCGCCTTCTACCTCAAGCACGACTACAGCGGAAGTTCGCTGACTTCCTCTATGGCCATTTCCATCGACGAACTTGAAGAAATCCTCGGAATAGACCTCTTTGTGAACCTCCCCTCGAAAGTCGGCGCCGAAACGGCTGCGAAGATAGAAAGCCAGAATCCGTCTTCGGTTTCCCTCTGGTGGTGATTCTTTGAAAACAAACCCTGACAAATGAAACGAATACTAACCGCACTCCTCGCCCTTCTGTTTCTTTCCGCCCCCTTCTCGGATGCGGAGAAGCGGACTTACGTGATCGGGTTCTACAATCTTGAGAACCTGTTCGATACCTACCACGACGACGGGAAGAACGACTACGAGTACCTCCCGGACGGAGCAAACCAGTGGACAGAGGCGAAATATCGGAAGAAACTCCGGAACATGGCCCATGTCATCGCCGAGATGAAAAAGGACAACGGTCGCTGGCATACCGTTCTCGGTGTCAGCGAGATTGAGAACCGCCATGTCCTCGAAGACCTCGTAATGGAATCGGAAATCGCCGAAGCGAACTACCAGATTGTCCATTATGACGGTCCGGACCGCCGAGGTGTCGATGTCGCCCTCTTATACAAGCCCGACCAGATGACCCTTGTCGAGAGCGAGTCCATCCCCTTCGACTTCAATTCCAGCAAAATCCGCTTCGATATGACGAAGGAGGATATGGATTATTTCCGCACCCGCGACATCCTGATGGTCCATGGCATCATCGACGGCGAGCACTTCGCCTTCTATGTCTGCCACCTTCCCTCCCGCCTCGGCGGCAAGGGGCAGGACCTCCGCGCCCGCGGCGGGGAAATCATCTATGAGCACTCGATGAAGATGATGAAAAAGTACCCCGGAATCAAGTGCGTGGTCATGGGCGACATGAACGACAACCCGACGGACGAATCCATGGCCGTCTATCTCCGCGGCAGGGAAAAACTCTCCCAGGTCGGCCCGGAGGACTATTTCTCGCCTTTTCTGTCCATGCTGAAGGCGGGCTACGGCTCCCTTGCGTACAGGGGCGAATGGAACATCTACGACTGCATCCTTGTGAATTACGCCCTCGCCCACCCGGACAAGGGGACCTTCCAGATCATGCCGATTATAAAGAAGAAAAAGCATAAATACTACGGCCGCATATTCTCGAAACCCTTCATGACCAACCAGTCCGGCCAGTATAAGGACACCCCTTTCAGGACCTTCTCCAACGGGGCCTTCGTCGGGGGCTATTCTGACCATTATCCTACGTATATTGTTATCAGTAAATAAATGAAAGCGAGATTATTCCTTCTTTCTCTTCTCGTAGCTTTCGCCGCTGTTCCCCGGATTTCGGCCCAGGAACTTACCGGCGGGGTCAAGGGAACGGTCATAAACCGCACCGACCGCACGGCGGTGGAGAACGCCCGTCTGGTACTTTACCAGGGGGCGACCGAGGTTGCAGAGGTACGTTCTTCCTCAGACGGCAGCTTCTATATCCCCCGGCTTGACAACGGGATGTATACTCTCTCGATTTATTCCGAAGAGTTTCTCGAAACCCAGGTCCAGGTAACCGTCAACGACGGATATGTCAAGAACATGTTCAACATCGGCCTCACCCCGGCACGGAAAGTTTCCGAGGTCGTTGATGAAAGCTTGGCGGAGTTCGACATGGACGACAGCGGGTATAACGACAACCCGACCGTCCTTTTCGGCTCCAATGACGTGTTCTCCAACATCGTCGGCTACAACTTCTCCTCCGTACGTTTCCGCCAGAGGGGTTATCTCGGTGAATCCCAGGATGTTCTCCTTGCCGGAGTAAAGATGAACGACGCTATTACGGGCTACTCTCCCTTCAGCTTGTGGAGCGGACTTAACGAGGCGATGCGTTCCAAGGATGCGACCCTCGGAAACGACGCCCTGGATTACGGGCTGGGCGGTTACAACGGCATCACCAATATTTACGGGAACGCCTCTTCTGTCCGTAAGGGACTCAGGGGAAGCGTCTTGACCAACAGCGCCCTCTACCGGCTCCGCCTCATGGCTTCCTATGCGACGGGTGTCATGGACAACGGCTGGTCCTTCGCGGCCAACGTCTCCGCCCGACTCGGCGGAAACGACTGGATAGACGGTGTTTACTACCGCTCCTTCGCATACTACCTCGCCGCGGACAAGCAGCTTGACGAGAAGAACCGTATCGGCTTTGTCTTCTTTGCCACCCCCGGGCAGCGCGGCGCCCAGAACGCCTCGACCCAGGAGGTATATGACCTCATCGGAGACAACATGTATAACTCCAACTGGGGTTATCAGAACGGGGTTGTCCGTAACGCCCGCGTCCGCAAGACCAATGAGCCGGTCGCGATTCTCCGCTACGACTATACCCCTACGGACAATTTCCAGGCGGGAGCGACCCTCCTCTACCGCTTCGGCAAGAACGGCTACACCGCCCTCGACTGGTATGATTCCGCAGATCCCCGTCCGGATTACTACCGCAATCTCCCGAGCTACTTCAACATGGACAACGACGACCTCAACCGGAGCAATTACACCAAGGCCGGCTGGGCCCGCGAGGCATGGACCCACCCGTCCCTCTACCCGGACATCGTCCATGTCAACTGGGACCGCCTCTATACGGTCAACTCGATGAACTATGACACCTATGGCTCGACGAGCGGAAACCGCTCCAAATATGTCCAGGAGGAGCGTCATGTTGACCAGAGGGACCTTAATTTCGCGGCCAATTTCAAGTGGCGCCCCAACGCCGAAACAATCATAACTGGCGGTGCCAACGCGAAAATCAACCGTACCGAGAACTATAAGATCATCGCCGACCTCCTCGGAGGCGACTACTATGTCAATATCGACAACTTTGCCGACCGCGACTACGGTTCCACTCCTGCGAAGGTCCAGAATGACCTCGACTACTATATGGCCAACGGCTCGGCTGAGGTCCTCCATGTAGGCGACAAGTACGGTTACGACTATCTTGCACAGATCCGCAAAGGTGAGGTATGGGCGAACGGAGTTTTCTCCCGCGGAAACCTTTCCACCACCGTCGGCGCCCGCCTCGGAGTCGAGAGCTTCTGGAGGGAAGGCCTGATGAGGAAGGGACTTTTCCCGGGTGTGGATGACAACGGGAACGCCTTTGTGGTGGACGGGGTCGCCCTGGATGTCGCAAAGGACCATAACGGAGAGGTCATTACCTCCTACGGGAAGTCCAAGGTCGCTACCTTTGTGACCGGCGCCTTCAAACTCGGACTCAACTACGTCCTCGGCGGAAACCAGAGGGTTTACGCCAATGCCGGCTGGTTCCGCGACGCCCCGAAGTTCAACCAGGTTTTCCTCTCCCCGAGGACCCGGAACTCCATGATGGACGAGCTTAAGCCGGTAAGGACTGCCGCCTACGATATCAACTGGCAGTTCACGGGAGGCGGTTACAACGCCCGCGTAACGGCTTACTACACGTCGATAAAGGACCAGTCCAAGGTCATGAGCGCCTATGACGACCTCCAGAACGCCTTCTCGAACTTCGCCCTCACGGGAATCGACGAGCGCCATGTCGGCGTGGAGGTCGGCGTCAAGGTTCCGACCCCCGTCCCGTCCCTCTTCGTCCAGGGAGCCCTCAGCGCAGGTCGCTATGTCTATACGTCCAATCCGTATATGACTCAGACGGTTGACAACAGCGCCGACCTCGTTATCGACAACGCCCTCGTTCCCTACTGGAAGGAGACCCCGGTTTACGTGAAGGACGCTTCCGGGAACTACCAGACGAACGCCTCCGGTGAGTTTACGAAGAAGGTGTCCGGCTTCCAGGAGCACTATGTCCCTTCGACCCCTCAGCTGGCTGCGAGCATCGGCCTTTCCTACAACTGGAACTACTGGTTCATCGACGCCGACATCCAGTATTTTGCCGAGTCATACCTCGACATGAACCCGCTCTACCGCACCGACTATGCCGTTGCGGGACCGGACGGAATAGTCTCGCCGGTTGAGGTCGAGTACATGACCTCCCAGGAGAAGTTCGATCCCGCCTGCCTCCTCAACCTCTCGGTCGGCAAGTCCTGGTACATCCAGCGGAAGTACCAGCTCGGCTTCTCGCTCAACGCACGGAACCTCCTCAACAACACCTCGGTGAAGACCGGTGGTTATGAGCAGACCCGTATCGTTGACAATACCGTCAATAAGGAACGTTACTATCGGTTTGACCCGAAGTATTTCTATATGAGCGGTTTCAATTATATGTTGAACATCTATTTCAGATTCTAGGGCCATGAGAAAGTTCTTTTTTGCATCCATCGCCGCCCTTGTGGCGCTTGTCTCCTGCGAAGAGTGGGAGCCGGTAATGACCCTTTCATACGATGAGCCCGAGGCCTTTGTTCCGGTTGACATGGATGACCAGGTCAACATGTCCATCGCGGAGCTGAAGGCCAAATACCCCGGCCATGGAACCCCTCTCGAGATTACCGAGAACTGGATTATCAAGGGCCAGGTCATTTCCTCGGACAAGTCCGGCAACGTCTACCGCGAGCTCTATATCCAGGATGCGACCGGCGGAATCGACGTGAAGGTCGGGAAGTCCTCTATGTACAACGACTATAAGGAAGGCCAGTGGATCTACGTCAAGTGCCGCGACCTCACCCTCGGCGAGTATGGCTACAAGAGCGGGAATTACGGCGGGGACGGCATGCTCCAGCTGGGCATGGCCGATCCGACCGGCTCCTATGAAACGGCCTACATCGACGTGCAGCTCCTGATTGACCGCCATATTTTCCGCGGCAAGGTCGACACCCCCGTCACCCCGACGGTCCTCACCGAGAACCAGGTTTCCGACAGCCGCTATGACGGCACCCTCGTGACGCTCAAGGGGCTGAAATTCGCCGATGAGCAGTTCGCCCTCGTCTATGTCTCTTCCGCCCTTGACACCAAGGCCGCCAACAACCGCGTTTTCCTCTCCGACAAGAACTGGGGCATCACCACCTGGGCCTTCTCGAAGAACAAGTTCCTCGAGTATATCAACTCCGGAATCTGGGATACCGCCACCGTCGGCAGCGGAAATGAGAATTACGGGGCCATCACCGGCAAGGCGACGGCCATCGAAGGCAAGGACGCCGTCCATACCTATAAGGAACTGATGATTGCAAACGCCGCCGCGAACTCCGTCAGCCAGTACTTCAAGATGGGTTCCACGGAGATTCAAATCCGCACGAGCGGCTACTCACGCTTCTCCGACACCGAAATCGACCCTGCAATCCTCTCCGGAGCGAAGACCATCGACGTAACCGGTATCCTGACCCGCTACCAGGGCGCCGCACAGTTCACCCTCCTGGACCTCGACGGGGTGGTGTATTGATAATCATTGAATAAAAGAAGAGGGTGGCCAATAAGGTCTCTGGTGCTACTGAACGTACACGTTTTTGACCTATTTTGTGCACGTCAAGTACCATTAGAACGTTTTCATGGGCACCGCTGCTGGCGGAAGGGCAAAAATAAGGTGACCAGGCGGTCACCTTATTCTTTACTCTGCAAGGAACTTCACGTTGTCGGCATTCCAGGTCGAGGCGGAGACGCCGGAGGCGAAGGAAACGCTTAGGGGGAGGTAGTTCTCCGCTGTTGCCGTAACGGCGTCGCTGCCGTCGGCGGCCTTTCCGATGGAGCCCCGGACCGCGCAGTTCGCGAAGCTGGATTCAGTGGTGGCAGAGGTAATCTGGCCGACCAGGAGGCCACGGCCTCCGTCAGGTCCGGCCACGCGACCGGTGTTCCTGGCTCCGTCGAGAGGGAAGCAGCGCATGAGCCCTACTACACCTCCTACTGCGCTCCCGTCCTGGGAAGAGACGATCGTGCCGTTATTGATGCAGTCCTTGATAAGGGCGTCGGTTGCGACAGTGGCGCTGCAGTAGGCCATGATTCCGCCGACCCGGGTCCCGGTAATCGTCGTTTCCGCTGCATTGGCGGACCAGTTGACCGTTATGTTTCCGTTGTTCGTGCAGTTTTCAATGCGGGAGTGGAAGCCGCTGCTGATAATGCCGGCGACGCGGTGGAGCTTGGCATTGATCTCCGCATTGTTCGTACAGCCGGAGATTAGGACGGTCATGCAGGAGGAAACGTTCTCAACGGCGCAGACGATGCCTGCAGCCATCGCGGTATTAGTGTTCGAGTATTTCGATCCGACATCGTTGAGGATCTTTCCGTCGAAGGTGCAGTCCTTTACTACGGAGGCGTCGGCTTCAGTCGCGGCCATGGTTCCGACAATACCTCCTATGGCCACATGACGGGCGGCGGTTGATGTCGCCGAACCGGAGAATTCGGCGTATACCTTGACGTTTTCAACCTTTGTGTTGAGGGCATAGGCGACAACCGTTCCTATGCTTATGTTTCCGGAACTGATGCCGCTGCTGTTGAACTTGAGAGTTACATCCTCGAAGTTGACATTCCGGATGACCGCGTCCTTTGTCGCCCCGAAAAAGCCCATCACATTTACGTCGTTCGAGGAAATCACAAAGTCGAGACCGGTTATGGTATGGCCCTGGCCGTCGAATACCCCTGAGAAGGCGATGGCTGGAGTGACTATGGAATTGTAGTTGACGCCGGTCGCGGAGCCGATAGGAGTCCACGAGCCGTTCTGGACTTCGATGTCATCGAGGAGGACAACCTCGCCTGCGGCATTCTTATAGGAGGAGATGTCCCCGCCCTGATTTACGAGTGCGGCGAAGGAAATGAGCTGCGCAGCGGTGCGGATACCGTTTTCACCGGAGACAATCTCGACGTCACTGCTTCCGCCGCCGAGCGAGATCCCCGCTCCCGGGACTACGGAAGATGCGTCCGGATTGCGGTACTGCTGTATCTTTCCGAGAACCGTCTCTTCAGCGATGTCGCGGAGTTTCTTTGCGGTAGCTGCGTCAATGCCGCAGTCCGGAACGTTAGCGTCAAAAGCGGTCCCGTAGAGTGTGAGGTAGTTGACGCAGGCCTTCAGGTAGGCCCCGTTGGGACCGGGATGCTTCGAATCGGTATGGAACATGGACCCGATTCCGGCTTTCCGGGCAGCCGTAAAGGCCTCTCCGATAGGGGATATCCAGCAGTCGTTCTCGTCTGCTACCAGAAGGCAGCCGCCCTGGAGGGCGGTGTCGAAGTTCTCGTAATTTTCGAGTCCGGCATAGTTGGTGCTTCCGCTATAGGCCCATGTCTGCTCAAGAACCGGCACCACGGAGGGCGCCCCCCTCTTTATTCTTGCGAGAATAGTCTTTGTGTCTGACATGACGGCCGCGTTCGTCTTCGTATCCATGTAATAATCGGCGTGCCGCGTCGACATGTCCTGGAGCAGGCAGAGGTCATACCCGCCTTCGTCAATCGCAGCGAGGGTACGCTCCCGGGTCATGTGTTCCCCGAAGTCCTGGCCGCCCTTGAGGTGGGTCCTCATCCGGAGGTCATGGCCCTCGGCCCTCGCAATCCTCTTCAGGAGGAAATCGGTCTCATAGTAATACGAGAATGAGTTTCCGAGGACGAGCATCTTCTTGGTGTCGGTAACCGGAATCCCCTGGAAAACATTGACCTCAAGAGCTCTCCACCGGCTGTTTACAAAGCTGATTGCAGCGGTCGAAGGGGAGAGCGACCCGCCGCCACCATTGAATTTTCCGACGGCCCTCATCCTCATCTTCAGGTCCTCTCCCGCGAGCCCCTTTTCAAGGGTAAAGCTCTGGGTGAAGGTGGTATATTCGTATGCGCTGAAGTATTTTACATAGAAGGAGTACTTCAGGGAAGGATCCTCTTTGGCCGCTACGAGGTCTTCTTCGACGCTCTTCCACTGCCCGTCTTCGAAGTATTCGAAAATCCAGTACTTCGGGGCGGTGTTGGCGGTTGCCATGAGCGTTGTCATGAAGGAGACCGTGCTCCCTTCGGCAACGGTGAGGGAAGGGTAGGTGACGCAGATGCAGTCTCCTTCTGAGAGGTTCGATACGGATACCCTGCTGTCGGTTACCGACCGGGCCGGCTCAGTGCTGCCGCCTTTTTCAGTGCTGATATAGGCCTTGCCCTTGCCGTCTTCGGTGAGGGCGTAGAAGCGGTTGCTTCCGGTCCATGATGACGCCCCGGAGGAGGCGAGGGAAGAGGTGATATCCCACCTTGCGGTCAGCTGCATCGGGGTGGCCGAAACTACCGGCGGCTGAGGAGGGTCGGGATTAACTATGGGATCCGGATCCGTTTTTTCTTCCTGAGTGATATCCGGTTTGGAACACGCCTGGAAAAAGCAGGCCGCAATAGCTGCCACTAGGAGTAAATACTTGGTTTTCATGTTATTATTATGGTTAATCATATTATATCAGTCCACGTCCCCGGAGCAGCGCTGCCGGGTCGGGGTCGGCGCCCCTCCATGAACGGAACAGCGTCATCGGCTCTTCGCTTCCGCCTCTTTCGAGGAAGGTTTTCCGGAAGGATGATGCAGTTTCGGCGTTATAAAGCCCGTCCTCCTGGAATTTCTCGAAGGCGTCCCTGTCGAGGACCTCCGACCATAGGTAGCTGTAGTATCCGGCGCTGTATCCGCTGTTGAAGATATGGTTGAAGTAGGTCGTCCGGTAACGGGGGATAATCTCGTCGATAAGCCCCATTTCCCTGCAGACCTTCTCTTCAAAGGCGCGGATATCCTCAGCCGAGCGGAATTTCCCGAGTTCCTCGAGGGTCAGCTCGTGCCACTTCATGTCGAGGATTGAGGCCGCGCAGAGTTCTCCGGTCATGAATCCCTGGTTGAACTTGAGGGCGTTTCCGATCTTCTCGACAAGGGCCGCGGGAATAGTCTCCCCGGTCTTATAGTGGTGGGCGTACTGTGAGAGTATTTCCGGCTCGACGGCCCAGTGTTCGTTGAACTGGGAGAACATCTCGACGAAGTCCCTCGTCACATTGGTCCCGCTTACATCGGGGTAGCGGCACTTGGTAAGGAAGCCGTGGAGTGCATGGCCGAACTCATGGAAGGCGGTCTGGAGCTCATCCACAGTCAGCATAGAAGGAGTGTCCTCCGTAGGCGGCGGGAAGTTGCAGACGTTGACGATGACAGGCCGGATATCGACACCGTCCGCACCAACCTCCTGCTCGCGGAAATTGTTCATCCAAGCTCCGCCCCTCTTGGTCTCCCTGGAGAAATAATCGGCATAGAAGATCCCGAGGAGAGTGCCGTCGGCGTCCGTGAGCCGGTACGCCTTTACGACCGGATTGTAAACCTCCACCTCCGGGGCTTCCTCCACATTGATGCCGTACAGCTTATGGGCGGCGTAGAAAACGCCCTTCCGGACGCTGTCAATCTGGAAATAGGGCTTCGTCTGCTCCTCGTCGAGGTCGAATTTTTCCTTCCTGACCTTCTCGGCATAGTACCACCAGTCCCAAGGGGCTATCTTAGTCCCCTCCGGAAGGAGTCCTTCGGCGATTTCGCGGTCCATAACCTTCTGCATGTCATATATTTCCTCTTTCGCCTTCTTCATGGAGGCCTCCATGATGGGCGCGAGGAAGCCGTCAACCGTTTCCGGGTTCCCTGCCATTTTGTTGGCGAGGAGGTACTCCGCGGACGTGGAGTAACCGAGAAGGCGGGCCTGTTCGGTACGAAGGGTCATAATTTCGAGGACGACGGAATTGTTGTCATACTCATTGCCCCGGTTGCAGCGGGAAGAGTATGCCTTGAAGGCCTTTTCGCGCTTTGCCCTGTCCGGTTCCGACGCCATGAAGGAGGGATAGGCGGAGACGGTAATCCCGATTTCCTCCTTGAAGGCGTTGTTCTCCGCCAGGAGGTTGTTCCCGAATTTCTGGCTTAGGGCGGCGAGGCGGCCGTTGATTTCGGAGAAGCGCGCCTTCCCGGCCTCGTCGAGGGCGACACCATTCCGGACGAAGCGGTCATAGAGTTTTTTCGTTACCATCTGCTGCTCCCTGTCGAGCCCCTCAGATGCCTCATAGACGGTTTTCACGCGTTTGAAAAATTTTTCATTCATGAAAATCTCATCATCGGCGGCCGTCGTCAGCGCGGTAATCTGTTCCTCAATTTCCTGTATCTTCGGGGTTGAATCCGACTCCGAGAGGTTGTAGAAGACCCCTGTAACCTTCGCGAGAAGCTTTCCGGACCGCTCATACGCGGCAACGGTATTCTCGAAAGTCGGCTCCTCCACAGAGGCCAGAATCGCGTCGATTTCCTCTTTTTGCTGTCTGATTCCTTCCTTTACCGCAGGAAGGAACATTCCTTCCGTGATCTTTGAAAACGGGGCCGTTCCGTAAGGTGTTTCCCACTCCTGAAGAAACACATTTTTCTCTCCACATGCTGTCATCATCATTACTGCTGTAAATAGTACAAGTGTCCTTTTCATACAATCGCTATTTTTCTTCTCTGACGGTGCGGATCGCTATTCCTTGGAGCTTCCTCGCCATCTTCGGGGTTATTTCGTATTCGGTTCCCTGCATGCGGAAGGCGTTGCCTTTCACCGACTTTCCGAATACAGGGCGGATCAGGGCTTCGAACCATGTACACGCCGCCAGATAGCGGGTGTAGCCCTTGTTCAGGTGGTAGCCGTCGCGGAGCAGGTCTTTCCCGTCCGCGAGTCCGCGGGTCCAGCGGGCGTTCTGGACGGCCGTACCTGTCGGTATCATGACAGGGATGTTGTATTCTTTCCGGACCCTGTTCGAACACTCCACGATACCGCGGTACATGATCATCTGGTTGTTCCCATAGCGCGGGAAATCCTTGTGTTTAGAGCTTCTGGCATAGGCCCATGTCCTGTTCCAGACGATTGTGGCTTCGGGGTTCGGGCAGTGGGCCCGGATGATTTTTATCAGTTCTCCCGCCCACGGGACGAAATGGGAGTAGTCTCCGGAGTACCCTGAGCGCTCATGGATTGTCACGATGTCCCATGGCTCATCCTCGAGACCGGTCAGAATCCCGGTTTTTGTGGAAACGGTCGTCCATTTGTTGTCCACGGTCTTCTGGTAACGGTAATTCTCGGTCCTGTTCTGATACTCCCTGCAGTGGCGCTCCAGGGAGCAGCCGCCGATATAGAGCCGTGCGATAGTGACATTGTGGATGTCCGCCGCCTCGAGAAGGTCCGGCAGCCACTGGGTGGAATCATCGCCGTAGCTGTTCGCGATTACCAGAATGCGGAGGGAGTCGGGATTCTGGGGCAGGGGATAATTTACCGGCTGCGCGGAAGACAGGACCGTAAAAACGGCGGCGGCAGCCGCGAGTATAAACCTTTTAACCATCATGTGTGTTTTTATATCCGAATTCTTTTTCTGATTCCCCGGTCGGAGGCGTTCCTGGCGGCGGACAGGGTATAGCGTCCTTTTTCCGTCACCCAGGTCGCGGAGTCCTCGTCATAGGAAGCGAGAGAGCCGCTCGGGAGGAGTATGGTGACCGTCTCGGAACAGCCGGGATCGAGGAGCGAAGTCTTTGCAAAACCCTTCAGCTCACGCTTCGGCTTTTCCATGTCTTTGCCGGGGGCGGAGACATAAAGCTCAACCACATCCTTCCCGGCCATCTTTCCGGTATTCTTTACTGTGAGGGTAACTTCCCATCCGTCAGATGTTTCCTTGACTTTCATCCCGCTCCAGCGGAAGGAAGTGTAGCTCAGTCCGAAACCGAAGGGCCAGGCGATTTTCTTTTTCGCGAAGGTATTGAACCAGCGGTATCCGACAAAGATATCTTCTTTGTACTCAGTATAGTCGATATCCTTGACACTCATGTCTTTCCGGTTATTCTCCAGCCGGCGGTAGAAGGAATAGTTGAAGGGCTTGTCGGCATAGATGAGGGGGAAGTTCGGAGCCGACGGCTCGTCCTCATACCTCATCGAAAGGGTCATTGGAAGGCGTCCGGAAGGGTTTACCGCTCCGGAAAGCACGGAGGCGACGGTATGGCCTCCCTCTTCACCCGGCTGCCATGCGAGGACAATCGCGTCAGCGAGATCCCTCCATGAAGCCGTCTCTACGGCTCCGCCGATATTGAGGATGACGACAACCTTCTTGCCCTCCTTGTGGAAAGCGCTGGAAACGGCCTCCAGAAGCTCCCTTTCTCGGCTCTGGAGCATGTAGCTGTGGTAGAGGTCCCTGTCTTTTCCTTCCCCGAATACCCGGCCGAAGGTGATGACCGCTTCGCCCGCCTCCTTGGCTGAAGAGGCGATTAGATCCATGGGAACAATCTCTATCGGACGCTCCCTGTCGATGACCCAGGAGTTGTTTCCGTCTATCATCCTGCAGCGCCAGTCCTCGTCCTTCATGTATTCGGTATAGAAGCCGTCGAGAGGGGCGTAAAGCTCATATCCCTCGTCCGAGAGTCCCTGCTTGAGGTCCACGACATACGGCCTGTGGACATCTCCGGAGCCGGTTCCGCCCGCAATGAAGCGGTATGAAGTTACCCCGAACAGGGCGACGTTCCCCTTGTAGGGAAGGGCTTTCCGGTTCTTCAGGAGGATCACTCCTTCGTCGGCGGCCTTCCGGCAGACGGCCGCATGGGCCGTAAGATCCGGGTCATTGGAATAGGCGTATCCCTTGTAGCGCGGGGACTTTACGATGAGTTTCAGAACACGGGCGACGCACTTGTCGAGGTCTGCCACCTCGAGCCGGCCTTCCTTGACGGCGTCGATGAGCTCGAAATAGCGCCGGTCAGAGCCGGACTGGACCATGTCGTTGCCGGCATGGACCTGGGCCGCGGTGTCATAGCCGCCGCCCCAGTCCGTCATCACGGTCCCTTCGAAGCCCCAGGTATCCCGCAGGATGGCTGTCAGAAGGTCCGGACTTTCGGAGGCATGGATCCCGTTGATGTAGTTGTACGAGGTCATGATTGTCCATGGCTGGGCCTTCCGGACGGCGATTTCAAAGGGTTTGAGGTAGATTTCCCGCATCGCCCTTTCCGAGACCAGCGCGTCGTTGTGGAGCCGGTTCAGTTCCTGGTTGTTGAGGGCGAAGTGCTTGATGCAGGCCCCGACTCCATTGGACTGGATGCCGCTGACCATCGCAGCCGCCATCTCCCCGGCGAGCAGCGGATCCTCCGAATAATACTCGAAGTTCCTGCCGCATAGGGGGTTGCGGTGGATATTGATGCCAGGGCCGAGGAGGACGTCAACTCCGTATTCGAGGACCTCGTTTCCCATCGCCCGGCCGACCTCTTCTACAAGGTCGGTGTTCCATGTCGATGAGAGCATGGTCCCGATAGGGAAGCCGGTGCAGTAATAGGTTTTTTCATCTCCCTCGCGGGTCGGGTTGATCCTTAGTCCGGCAGGGCCGTCGGCGAGCACAATGAACGGAATCCCGAGCCGGGGGATGGCATGGGTGTTTCCGGCGCTTCCCTTGACGGGGTCGCAGTCCCGGCCGATGCCGTCGAAGGCGCGGGAAGCCCCTCCTACAACGATGGCGGCCTTTTCTTCGAGGGTCATCATCGAGACGATTTCAGGAATATTGTCCTCCCGGAGTACGGGAGTGGCTGCCACGAGGGCTGCGCTGAGAAGGAGTGTCAGCATATGTAAGATGTTATTAGTTTCATGGAACCCTGCGGGATGAAGTTCACCCCGAGGGAGGTTGCGGGAATGAGGACGGTCGTCCCCTCGCGGAGCATGACATGGTGCCCCTTGGTCGGGCCCCTCTTTCCGGTTTCCGGGTCGATGACGGGCTCGGAGTCGAGAAGAGTCCCGGCCCCTTCGACGCACATTACGGCGAGGAATGAATCGACAGCGGAAAGGTCCTTGCTTACCGGGGCGTCCAGGGTGTAGAGGGAAGTGGTGAAGTACGGGCAGTCGACAAGGACTACCTCTTTGTTCGGAACCTCCTGGTACTCAGTTCTGTACGAGGGATAGACGTGGTAGTCGATAGCGTCCTTGGCCTCTTCCGTATGGAGCTGGCGGGGCTTCCCGTCCAGTCCGAGGCGTCCGTAGTCGTAAATCCGGTAGGTGATGTCGGAGGTCTCCTGGATCTCGGTTATGAAACAGCCCTTGCAGATAGCATGGATACGCCCTGCAGGGAGGTGGAATACATCCCCCTTATGGGCCTCATGGCAGGCGAGGACCTCCGTGATCCGGTCCTCCCTGACGAGGCGGACATAGTCCTCGGGGCAAATTTCTTCCTTCAGTCCGCTGTAGATTTTCGCTCCGGGATCGGCATCAACGACATACCACATTTCGGTCTTTCCGCGGCACCCGTGGCGTTTCTCTGCGAGGGCGTCATCCGGATGGACCTGGATGGAAAGATCCTTCAGGGCGTCGATGAATTTGATGAGAAGGGGGAACTCGTCGCCGAAGCGCTCGTAAACATGTTCCCCGACAAGAAGCCCCTTGTAGGTCCTGACCAGCTCCGGGAGGGTCTTTCCCTCGAGCGAACCCAGTGCAACTACGGATTCCCGTGTCGGATAAGCCGAGACCTCCCAGCTTTCGCCGATATGGTCTTCCGATGTTTCAATGCCCTTCCACGGGGCTATTTTTTCTCCACCCCAGACGAACTGTTTGAGGTTCGGGCGGAATGTAAGGGGGTACAGTGTCATCTTATTGTTCTGTGGTCTGGACAAGGGCCGTAATCAGCCCCATTATGGTTGATCGCACCGACTCTACCGGGGCGGTGCAGTTGTTTGTCATTATGGAAAAGACGACGGGGGCGTCCTCCGAGCCCTCCGGAGGGAGGATGTACCCGCTGTAGCAGAGACCTCCGCCGATTGTGCCGCTCTTCATCCTTATCCGCTGCCGGGTCTCGGCCGGAAGATTCGGGAGCAGCCGTTTGAGCGTATCGTTGCCTCCCGGGTAGGGAAGGGCCCATGTGAGCGAAGGGAAGGCGGGGGATTTTTCCATGGCCGTCAGATAACGGACGAGGGCCTCCGGCGAAACGTAATTGTGCCGGGAAAGGCCGCTTCCGTCCATGATGTCGATCATGGAAGAAAGCCCTGGAGACAGGTCCTCAAGGACTTCCGCTTCGGCGACGCGGCAGCTGTCATAGACGGAAATCCCGGAAGAGCGCTCGCCCATGGCCCGAAGAATCGCTTCGGCGTAAAAGTTGTCGCTCCGGCCGAGGGTCTCCCTTGAAATCACATCGAGGGTCGGGGAGTAGGTCGTAATAATGATTTTCGGCTTCTCTGCGGCCTTTTCCCCGGAGGAGAAGTCGCGTCCGTCCCGGATTCGGCCGCTGCGGTCTATGTCGGCATAGCCGCCGCTTACTTCCCAGCCCGTGTCCTTCAGGTTCTTCCAGAAATAGTAAGCGCAGGTCAGGGCCCCGTACTTGTTTGCAAACCGCTCCGTTTTCGGCCTCCTGCCGATGGCGAAGGTCCCGCGGAGCTCGGCGAACGGGGAGAGGTCGGTGGTGTAGAGGTAGAGGGAATTTCCCGTTCCTTCCGGTCCGGTCACGCCTCTGTTTTCGAAGTGCAGCCATGGGGTTTCGGGATAGGTGATGTTGACCGGGACGGGGTCTCCGGGAGCTGCCCCGGCGCGGACCTCGTATTCCTGGGCATTGGCATAGAAGGAAAGCGCAGAACCGCCTGGCGCATAATATGTTCCTATGTCCTCATATTCCCATGATCCATGTTCCAGATATCCTTCGAACAGGCGTCCGTCGCCGATAATCCGTCCGTGGATGGCCCGGATTCCGGCCGCCTTGACTGCGCTCTTCCACTTCCAGAAGAGGGCGTCCGTCTTCAGGACTACGGAGTCTGCCGTCGCAAGGGTCGGGTCGCCGCCGCCGATGATATAGAGGTCCCCTTCCAGGACACCGTCGACTATGGCCCCGCTGTATCCTATCGAGGTTTCGAACCGGAAGTCCTTACCGAGAGAGTGGAGGGCGCAGCCGGTCGTTATGAGCTTCATGTTTGAAGCAGGGTTGAGCTTGGTTTCACTCCTGTACTGCGCCAGAACGCGGCCTTTTCCGTCCACCGCTTTCATGCCCCACGCGGCAGTCCCGAGCGTTTCGCTTCGGGCGGCCCTGTCCACCGCCCTCTGAAGGGGCGACTGGGCGGATGAGAAAGATGAAAGCGAAACCGCGAGGACGGCTGAAAGGATGAGTTTACTTGCCTGCATATTGTCCCATGAATAGAATTGCTCCGGTAGATACCTCCGAGATGGAGTAGAGGAACGGCCGGTCAGCCGTAAAGTAAATCTCGTTTCCGGGTCCTGCCGAAGTAAGTTTCATCTCGATGACCGTGACCGCAGCGGCCTCTGAACCATCCTCGTCGGTCTTTATCCGGGCCTTCTGGAAGACACGGCTGACGTGAAGGGGCCCTTCTGAGAGGTTCGAGAAATCCGCTGCCGTCGTGAACATGTCGGTCATTCCGAAGCTCCTCATGATATCGTTTAGTTCGAGAGTCGAGCTGGTTTCGAATTTCGGAAGGGACAGGATTACATTGGCCGTTGAGGCGGACGCGAGTTTCCGCCACGACCCCGCGTCAAGGGCTGCAGCGACATCGGTGCAGGTTTTTCCCTTGTCGGGAAGAACCACCGTCATCCGGAAGGCCCCGTTCCCGTAGGGGAGCGAGATTGCGCTGAAACCCTCTCCGGAGAAATACCCCATGTCGCCCGACCGGTGCATCATGTCGACGCTCGTCTTCCCCCCGCTTTCGAGGGTGAAGTCCTGCTTCCGGGTGCTGCTCTTATCGAACTTGTCAACCCATTTCCCCTTGAAGTAAATGGCGTTCATAAGGTAGGAGAAGGCGTCGCTGTCAACTTCGTCGAGGAGCGGGTTAATCATCCCGTTGGTCTGCTTCGAGGCCCATGAATTTATGGCCCTTAGGGCCGTGGCGTTATCCCTTCCGAAGTCATAGCCGCTCACCTCCGCTCCGTAATTGTCCTTCAGGGCGTTGGAGAAGGAGGGGAGGATGCCGCCGAAGACGGAGTCATAGGCGGTGTTATAGACAAAGCAGTTGGCGATGTTTATGGCGGTTGTCTTGTCAACGGAAAGGAGGGACGAGGAAAGAAGGTAGTAGTAATCGTTTATCTTTTCGATATCGTTTTCCTCGAAGCCCAGTGCGTCGCTGATCTGTTTTTGGGTATTTCCGGCGGCTCCGTTATCGAGCATCGCGAGGGCGTACTGGACGCTCATGGGCGAGAAGATAACGCTTTTGTCGCTTTGGCAGACTGCCCTTAGAAGCTTGACGGAGAATTCGTTACCTGTAGAGACCATGGCGCTTTGGGCCTTGGTCAGGACGATGTTTTCCCTCTCGTTGGTTTCATTTTCACCCTCGGTTGAGGCCACTGCGCAGGATAGGCACATGGCGGCCAGGGCGGCGCTTGCCGCGAGGATTCCCATGGTGAATTTAAACGTTTTCATATCCGGCAAGGTGTTTTTCCCATTTCCATGCGGCCTCGAGGGTCTCCTCGATGGTCCTGGTCGCTTTCCACCCCATCTCCGTGTTGGCAAGGGTCGGGTCCGCCCATATCGCGGTCACGTCCCCGGCGCGGCGGGGGGCAAACTTATAGTTGAGTTTCAGATTGTTGACCTTTTCGAAGGCGTTTACGAGCTCGAGTACCGACAGCGGCCTTCCGGTTCCGATGTTGAAGACCTCGCAGTCCTCTTTCATCTTCCCTTCCAGCATGCGGCCGACGGCTGATACATGGGCCTTCGCGAGGTCAACAATGTCGATATAATCCCTCAGGCAGGTGCCGTCCGGGGTCGGGTAGTCGTTCCCGAAGATGGAAAGGCATTCGCGTTTTCCGATGGCGGTCTGGGTGATGAATGGCACGAGGTTGTTGGGGACTCCTCTCGGGAGTTCGCCGATAAGGGCTGACGGATGGGCGCCGATAGGGTTGAAATAGCGGAGAAGGATTCCCTTAATCTCGCCATCTGACCCCTTTGTCGCCTTTACGGTATCCTGGAGGATATCTTCGCACATCTGTTTGGTGTTCCCATAGGGCGAGGTGGCCGGTTTTCTCGGGCTCTTCTCCGTCACCGGTACGGCGTCGGGCTCCCCATAGACCGTCGCCGAAGAGGAAAAGAGGATGTTGTGGCAGCCGTGTCCCGAAGCGGCTTCAAGTACGTTGAGGAAGGACTCAAGGTTATTCTTATAGTACATCACCGGCTTTGCGACGGACTCTCCTACGGCCTTGAAGGCGGCGAAATGGATTACCGCATCAATCCGGTTCTCCGAGAAAAGCTTATTGACCGCCTCCATGTCGCAGAAGTCTACGAGATTGAATTTCAGGTCTTTCCCGGTGATTTTCTTTACGCCTTCGAAGCAGGTTTTATCACAATTGGACATATTGTCGGCGACGACGACATCGTAGCCGGCTTCAATAAGTTCGACGGTCACGTGGCTTCCGATGAAACCCGCCCCGCCCGATACCAGAACGGTCTTTTTCATACAGGTCTTTATGTGTGTTAGTTTTAACTAAACTTATGTATAACTTGCAAAAATATAAAAAAACCGGCAGTCTTCAAAGACCGCCGGGAATTGGTTTAGCGCCGTTTCCGGGATTATTTTTCCAGACCTTTCTTCACCGCCGCGCTGAGTCGGTCGTAAAGAGCGTCCGTCTTTTCGAGCAGTTCCTTGCGGATCTCGTTATAATACGCCTTTTTACCTCCTTCCGCCGGTGCATTCACCTTGTCGCGGAGATTGTTGTAAAGGTCAATGGCCTCGTCGACCAGATCGGCGATCTCATCGGCGTTTTTTCCGGGATTCACGGTCAGGAACAGCGCGCAGTCGTCCACGAAAGCGCCGACCACGTACTCGATGTCTTTCTTGATGTCTCTTAAATTCATATCGTTCTGAATTAATTCGAGTGCAAATATAGTGATTTTTCTGCAAATCACAGCACCTTCACAATATCCTCGAGCGGCTTGCGCTCAGAGTGTAGTTCCGTGGGGCTGTATCCACGCCTGTTCAAAGTCATGGATATCCTGGTCAAGGATGAAGGCGCGGGGGCTGTCTTCCGGGGTGCCGGATAGGTTCCGGTGCCGGTGGTTGAGGTTAATGAACGGCTCTCCGGCATCATATGCGGCGATGACAGCGTCGAAGAACATGCTCCACCGCTCTTTGTAGAAGGTTTCCACGAGTCCGTCAAAGTCACGGTTCGCATAGTCGTTGAGGACCGGGGAGTCTCCCCAGATGCTGATGATTGTCCTTGCGTTCATTTCCATATAGTCCTTCTCGGCGGGATCCTTTCCCCAGGCGCGGGCGTCTTTTATCCACAGGTCAAGAGAGAACTCGTCCCTGGTTTTAAGCACGGCCGTAAGGTCGTCGCACATCTGGAGGAACTCATCCCTTGCAGCTACCATCCCGTCCCGGTCTCCGGCGTTGTACGCGGCGGTGAAGCGATCCCGTACAGCCAGGGCCCGGTTTCTTATGGACTGTCTGCGGGCGTTTGCGAGGTCGAATTCAAAATAATCCGTCTTCCCTTCCACTGTCTCCAACACGGAAAGCGCCCTGTCCATATGGGAGATGTCGTAGCCGCGGATGAAATATGTAGTACCGTTCCATACCCCGGACAGGTTGGGATGTGCGCAGATGATGCTGGAAGAGGCGGTGCTGGTATGGGTCACGCACACGCTGTCGGCCAGCATATGCCAGTATGTCCGGAAGGTGGAATCCACCCTGCCGATGTGGCGGTCGGCAATATTGTCGATATATTCCGATGTCCCTATTCCCGTATCCCATGCCTGGGCCAGGAGGGCTTCATAAACCGGCTCGTTGACGCCGAATCCTTCGAGGGTGGCTCCCAGCCCGATGAATCCCGGCCCGCCTTCCTCCATTGTCCCGGCAATGAGCCGGGCATTATGATAATAATCCCCCTCAATTTCCGTCATGCCGCCGAAATTACCCAGATAGCACCAGATGAAATTCTGTCCATGGAACCGCTCGGTCCGCCGCCAGATTTCAACATAGTCGCCTTCATAGTCCAGCAGAATCATCCGGCCCTTTGGAACGGCTGTAAGGTAGGCGTTAATCCTTTCCGGAGTCCAGTTTTTCCGGGCATTGATGAAGAGCCAGCCCATATGGACCCAGAGAGCATCGGGGTCGACAGCCGTCATGGACTCAAAGACCCCGGCCGACATCTTGGCCAGTTCTTCCGGCTCCCATGAAGGCGGGGGGACTTCATTGAAAAGGTCGGCGCCGTAGAGATGGTCGGTGCCGTACATCTTCGTCTGCTCCTTAAGGTAATCCTTCTGGATGCGGGCAAACAGGGGGTCCGACGGGACGAGGAAAGAGCAGTGGTATTTTTCATCAAAGCCGGCCCACCTTCTTACAGGGGTGATATTGATGGAGTCCTTCACGACGTCCTGCAATTCTGCGGGAACATGGCCGGAAAAGGCAGGGAGGACGGGTTTCATGCCGAGCATCCGCTCTCTTTGAAGAATGCGCTTCTGAAGCTTGGCCTGGCCGTCTATCCAGCTCTGCGGGAGCGGGCCCTGCCAGCGGTCGATGTTGGACATGCGGTGCCATGGCAGGTGGGCCGGACCGGTGAAGTAAGCGCGTATCTGCTCGTCCGTCATCCCATATTTGCGCCACACTTTCTGCCAGACGGCCTCCTGTCCGGTAATTGCCAGCGGCATGTTTACGCCATTGAGCGCCATCCAGTCTATGAATCGTTCCCATTGTTTCCATCCCCACCAGGGAAGCGTGTATCCGAAAGTGCAATAATTCAGGAAGAAGCGGGCCGGGACCCTGGCCTCGACCAATACCTTTTCCGGGACCTCCGGCATCACCTCCGGCAGTTCCACCGGATTGAAATCGTACCAGCTGACATTGGTCAGGCAGTACTGCTGAAGGTACCTGTTCAGCCCCACGGCCATGGAATTGGCATTATTTCCCCGGATAAGGACTTTTCCGCCCTTCTGTGAAAGTTCATAGGTGTCTTCCTGCCAGTCGGCCTGTTCAAAAACAACGCTCCGGGCCTTATCGCCCATCACCCTCCGGGCCAGCGCCTCAGCGGCTCTCTCGTCCGCCGTCCTGCAAGATAATACAACAGCAGTTACGACTAAAAGGGAAAATAATTTTGCGGTTTTCATTTTCTGTCGGGTTAGAAATACAATGGTGGTTACAAAGGTAATAATTTTTGATAGTTACGCAGCCCTCCTGAAAATGCCGTGGCGGAGAGAGCACCGCTTTGAGAGAGGAGTCGCAAAAAAACCGTACCTTTGGAAAATTCATCGAACACAAAAAGATTCAGAGTATGAAAAAGACAACAGTTCTGCTTTTTGCCATCTGCCTTCTCTTTGGCTGCGGGAGGGCGGAAAAAGAAGTGACAGTCCTTTATTGGAACATCCAGAACGGGATGTGGCATGACCAGGAGGCGAATTACGACAACTTCGTCGCATATGTCAGGGACATCGACCCCGATATATGCATATGGTGCGAGGCGGAATCGCGTTATGTGACGGACACCTGCGTAAAGATGCAGATGCCGGAGGATCAGTACCTTCCGTGGAACTGGGACCTCCTTGCGGAGCGGTATGGCCATAAGTACACGCTGATCTGCGGGAAGAGGGACACCTTCCCCCAGGTAATCACCTCAAAGTATCCGCTTCGGATAGTGAAGCGGATTACCGGCAACGGAGAAGACATTATTGTGGTCCATGGAGCCGGTTGGGCGAAGGTGGATATCGGGGGAGAGGAGCTGAACATCGTAACCCTCCACACATGGCCCCAGAAGTTCGCTTACCGCGCAGAGGACGAGAAGGCGGATGCTGCGGCCCAGGGCGGAGACCGCTTCCGGGCAAAGGAGGTGCAGTACATCTGCGAAGAGACGATCGGGACCGTTCCGGGAGCTGAAAAGCAGCTATGGCTCATGACCGGTGATTTCAACGCCCTTTCCCCGGTGGACAACTTCCACTATGGAAAAGACCTTGAGGACCCCTGTTTCCTTACCCACGGATATGTCCGGAACAACACTCCCTACATTGATCTGGTCGAGAAATTCCACCCCGGGGAGTTCTGCAGGAGTACGCTTTCCGGGAGGCGGATCGACATCGTTTACGCCACTCCCGCGCTGGAGGAGAAGGCCCTTTCCGCCGAGCCGCTTTACGACGGATTCGCCAAGTCATACCGTGACCCCCGTAAAATTCATGGATTCTGCCACCCGTCAGACCATTATCCGATCCTGGTTCGTTTCCGACTTGGTTCGAAATAGGGATTCCGCGAATTATTCGTATATTTGCAGGTTATGAAAGAAAGTCGCATACTGCCGGAAGGTTTGACCTTCGATGATGTCCTCCTCGTACCCGCCCATTCAGACGTGCTGCCAAGGGAGGTCGATACCACAGCCCGCTTTACCCGGGACATTACGCTTCGTATCCCGGTCCTCTCTTCGGCCATGGACACCGTGACCGAGGCCCCGATGGCAAAGGCCCTCGCCCGGGCGGGAGGTATTGGCGTGATTCATAAGAACATGACCCTCGAGCGCCAGTGCGGCGAAGTAAGGGCCGTAAAGGCGGAGGACCTTCTGGTTGCCGCCGCGGTGGGCGTGAAGGACGATACCCTGGAGAGGATTGAAGCCCTCGTTGCCGCGGGTGCCGATGCGGTTGTGATTGACACGGCCCACGGCCACTCCGAAGGTGTCCTGAAGGTAATCCGGAGCGCCTGCGACGCCTTCCCGGATCTCCAGATAGTTGCAGGGAACGTTGCTACGGCCGAAGGGGCCAGGGCCCTCGCCGATGCGGGGGTGTCCGCCGTGAAGGTAGGCATCGGACCCGGCTCAATCTGCACGACCCGCATCGTCGCCGGAGTCGGCGTTCCCCAGCTGACGGCCGTCATGATGGCCTCCGAGGCCCTGGAAGGGACCGGAGTGCCGGTGATTGCAGACGGCGGTATCCGCTATTCCGGTGACATAGTCAAGGCCCTCGCCGCCGGAGCCGACACCATCATGGCCGGGTCCCTCCTTGCCGGAACCGACGAGACCCCGGGCGCAGCGGTTGAGGTGGACGGCCGGCTCTTCAAGGAATATCGCGGCATGGGATCGCTCGACGCCATGGCCGCCGGCTCGAAAGACCGGTATTTCCAGGAAAACTGCGACAACAAGAAACTCGTCCCGGAGGGAATCGTTTCCCGCGTTCCCTGCAAGGGCCCTGTTGCAGACGTGATTTATCAGCTCATGGGCGGGCTCCGCTCCGGCATGGGCTACTGCGGCGCCCGGACCCTCGACGACTTGAAGAAGGCGCAGTTCATCCGCATAACCGCCTCCGGCATGAAGGAATCCCATCCTCATGATGTCCAGATGTCAAAAGAAGCCCCGAATTACCACCTATGAAAAAGACGGCCCTCATAGCGCTGGTCATGCTCTCCACGGTCTCCTGTACCTGGATTGACGCCCTGAAGCACTCCGTCCGGGAGTTCTTCGGAGAGGAAGTCGTAGCCCGCGTCGGAAGCGAGCGGCTCTACCGGTCTGCGCTGGAGGATGTCGTTCCCCGCGGGCTGTCCCCGGAAGACAGCGTCGCCTTCGTCCGCCAGTACATAAATTCATGGGCTTCGGAAAAAATCTTCCTGGACGTCGCAGATAAGGAGCTTTCAAAGTCGGAAAAAGATGTGACAAAGGAGCTTGAAGATTACCGGATGTCCCTTTTGAAATACCGTTTCGAGCAGCGTTACATCAATGAACGCCTCGACACGGTTATCACCGAGCATGAAATCCGCTCCTACTATGAGGCCAACCCCGAGCGCTTCATTCTCCAGGATCCGATAGTGAAGGTCCGTTACATGGTTATTCCCGCCTCGTCCAAGTCGCTGAAGAAGATTACGGAGAAAATGTCTTCCAACGACGTTGCGGACGTGTTGGAGGCCGAAACCCTCGCTTCCTCCGCCGCAATCCGCTATGTGGACCATTCGGAGAAGTGGATGGACATCCTTCCGCTCGCGCTGGAGGCCCGGACGGACGTTACGACCCTTCTCGGGGCCATGGACAAGTCCTTCATCCGTATTCCCGACTCCGAGGGCAACCTCTTTGTCGCCTATGTTACGGACATGGTCCGGAAAGGGAAGCCGGCCCCCCTGGAGTACTGCACTGATAGAATCCGGGATATCATCCTGAGTTCACGCAAACATGACCTTGTCACCAGTTTGGAACAAGACTTGCTGGAAGACGCCCGGTCAAACGGAAAATTTAAAATATTATGAGATATCTTTTGAAGACTGCGGCCGTGATTTCGGCGCTTGCGATGTCCCTGACCCTGTCGGCCCAGAAGTACCCGGGCGGGCTCATCGACAAGACCATCGCAGTCGTCGGCAATGAAGCCATCACCATCTCCGACATTGAGAACCAGGTCCAGACGATGCGCGCCCAGGGCATGTCCTCCGACCGGAACATGCGCTGTGAGGTGCTTGAATCCATGATGGAATCGAAGATCTTCCTGATGCAGGCGCGGATTGACTCCCTGACGGTCAATAACGACATGGTCAACAGCGAGATGTCGCAGCGGCTCGACCAGATCCGGACGACCCTCGGAGGGGACGAGGAGGTGGAGAAATATTTCGGGAAGCCCCTTTACAAGCTTCGCCAGGAGTGGAAAGCAGTCCTTGAGGACCAGTCCCTTACCCAGCAGGAACAGTCTCGGGTCGCCTCCGACATTCCAGACCTGACCCCCTATGATGTCAAGCAGTATCTCGACACCGCATCGACCGAAGTCCTGCCCATCGTCCCGGTCAAATACCGGCTGAGCCAGATATGTATCTATCCCGACCGGGAGAGCGCGAATCTCGCCGTGAAGGAAAAGCTCATCTCCCTACGCGAACGCATCATCGCAGGGGAAAAGTTCTCGACCCTCGCCAGAATCTACTCCGAAGATCCGGGCAGCGCCCGAAGGGGTGGTGAGCTCGGAATGGCCTCAAAATCAATTTTCTGGCCGGTCTTCTCGGATGCGGCCATGGCCCTCAAGCCGGGCGTTATTTCCCAGATTGTCGAGACCCCGGACGGCTTCCATATCATTGAGGTGCTGGAGAAGAAGGGGGACATGTTCAATGCCCGCCACATCCTTATCAAGCCCCAATATACCGCCGAAGACCGTGAGAAGGCCTTCCATAAGCTCGATTCCCTCCGGAACGAGATTCTTGCCGAGGCCGTGACCTTCCCGCTCGCCGCGAGATTCTATTCCGAGGATCCGTCCACGAGGACCAACGGCGGCCAGATGGCCGACCCTTCGACGGGCTCCTCCTATTTCGAAATTGACCAGCTGAAGCCGCAGGATTACGCCGCCATCAAGGACCTTAAGGAAGGGGAGATCTCCACTCCTGTGGAATCACTTGACAATGAGGGTCGTAGCGGCAACACCGTCTATAAGATTATCCGTGTCGACCAGATTCTTCCGTCCCACACCGCCACCTTCGAGAATGACTACACCGAAATTCTCCAGGGCGTGAAACAGCGCAAGCAGATGGAGGCCATCGACGCCTTCCTCGAGAAGAAGATAAAGGAAACCCACATCGTTATCGACCCGCTGTTCCGGGAATGTCCTTTTGCCCGCGATACATGGTCTGAGAAATTCAGGAAAGACTGATGCGGCTCCGGAGGACCCTGATAGCGCTTGGCGCACTGCTTTTGCTCTGCCTGACCCTTCCCGCCCAGAAAAAAGATGACGGGAATGATGATGTAGTAGTGCTTGTCAGGGCTAAATCGGCCATGCTCATCGATGAGAACGGACAGAGTTTCCGAAAGGTCATAGGCCCGGCCCGCTTCCTCCACAACAATACCTATCTCCTCTGCGACAGCGCCCTCTGGAACGTCCAGACCAATATTATCAACGCTTACGGCCATGTCCGGATTATCCAGGACCGGACGCAGCTGACGAGCGAAACGCTCGAGTATGTAGTGGACGAAGACCTCGCGAAGTTCCGCGGGGCCCTGGTTCAGCTCGAGGACAAGGACAAGAACACCCTTCGGACGCGCTATCTCGACTATAACACCCGGGACTCCGTCGCTATCTTCGAAGGCGGCGCCTCCATGAGGGACAAGGACGGCCAGATTATTGAGAGCCGTTTCGGCTCATATGACGGCAAGGCCGGAATCTTCACGTTCATGGACAATGTCAACATGTTCACGGATTCGACCTTCGTCAAGACTTCCCGCCTGGAATACAACAACCCCGAGAATACCGCGTATTTCGCTTACGGGACCGATGCCTGGGAGCACGATAAAATGCTCTCCGCAGACGACGGCTGGTATAACCGCGAAAAGGAAATCTTCTTTTTCAGGCGCAATGTCCATGTGATGACAAAGGAATACGAGGGCTGGTCCGATACACTGTATTACCACCGTGGACAGAACGACGTGGAGATGCGTGGCAGGGCCGAGCTCATGGACACGACCCGGAACATTTATGCCCTTGCGGGCCGCCTGGAGTACTCCGACACCCTTTCCAGGATAAAGATGACCCGGGATCCGGCGATCATGTCAATCACCGAAGAGAACGGTCAGCGGGATACGCTCTGGTTCGGGGCCGATACGCTGATCCATCAGTCCATCCGCATGTGCGACATCCCCGAATCCCAGATAAAGGGCTCGAAAAAACGCCTGGAGGATATTTCCGGAGACCCGGTTGCGGAATATCGCCGGAAGGCCGCGGAAGCGGCTGCAAAGGCGGCTGCAGAGGCTGCGGCGAAGGATCCGAACCGCCCGCCGGAAAGGAACAAGCTGATCGCTCCTCCGCCTGCCGTTGAGGATGAGAGCGAAGGAGAGAGCGAGAATAGTGGTGAGATTGAGAGCGAGGGCGAGGATGAGCCAATGGACGCTCCGCTGCCACCGGTTGACTCCCTGGCTGTTCCGGCAGACACCCTGACCGTTCCGGCAGACACCCTGACCGTTCCGACAGACACACTGACTGCCCCTCCGGACACGCTTTCAATGCCCACGGACACGCTTTCAATGCTTCCGGATTCCCTTGAGTCGCCGGAAAGCCCGGTTGATACCACCTCAGCCCCCGAACCCCCGAAGGACACGACCCGGGTGGGTCATGTCTGGGCCGTAAACCATGTGAAACTCTTCCGCCGGGACATCCAGTTCGCCTGCGATTCCCTTGTTTTCACGGAGCTTGATTCCCTTGTGAGGATGTACCGGGAGCCGTTCATATACAATGAAGGGAACCGGCAGTACTCTGCGGACAGCATTTTCGTCTCCATTAAGGACAAGGCGGTGGATAAGGCGAACCTTCTTTCAAACGCCTTTATTTCCATCGAACAGGACAGCGTCCTCTTTGACCAGATTCGCTCGACCGAGATGGTCGCCTACTTCGATTCCACCCGTGCCCTGGAACGTTTCGACGGACTTGGCGGGGCCTCGGCCCTCTTCTACCTTGAGGAGAACGGGTCCCTTGCGACGGTCAATAAAGTGGACGCCAAGATGCTCTATGCCATTTTTGAGGAGGGCAATATAAACGAAATCTATTATTACGAAAGCGCCAAGAATGACGCCTATCCGATAGTTCAGCTTCCGAGGGATGAGCGCTTCCTGAAGGGCTATGTATGGAAACCGGAACTCCGCCCCTCCGGTCCGAAAGATATAACGTCCCTGGTTCCGAGAAAGAGCCAGCGCCGAAGCTATGAGGCCCGTCCCCAGGCGACCTTCCCTTATACCGAAGTTTATTTCCCCGGCTATATTGCCCGAATGCACCGTGAAATCGCGCTCCGGGATTCACTCAAGGCCGAAAGGGACCGTCAGAAGGAGGCCGCGGACAGGGAGCGGGAGCGTTTTGTCGCCGACTCCATTGCGAGGGCGTCGCTTGACTCCCTTGACCGTATCGTACTGCCTGAACTTGATACCCTTGCGACTCCTCCTGCCGTAGATTCCCTTTCAACAGGAAAGGACTCCCTTTCTGTTCCTCCGGCGGATACCGTATCGGTTGCACATGTTCCGGAAAAACCTGAGCCGGAAAATGTTGAACCGGAGACTCCTGAGCAGCGAAAAGAGCGGCTGAAGGCGGAAAAGGCGGCGGCCAAGGAGGCGCGCCGGGCAGAGCGCGCCGCCAGGAAGAAGGAGCGGGAGCTGGCGCTGGAGGCAAAATGGGCCGAAGAAGACCGAATCTATGCTGAAAAACAGGCGGCCAAGCGGCAGAAAGCCCTTGAAAAGGAAAGGGCGAAGAAGTTGAAGCAACTTAAAAAACGGGAGGAGAAATCCCGAAAAGAGCGCTCAATACTGATGGATTATATCCGGAAATACAGCAGGGAGAGGCGCCGGTAATTGTTTTTACTGTTAAAAACCGTAACTTTGCAAAAGTATATTTAAGTTTATATACCATGAAACTGAGAAAACTATTGTTCCTTGCCGCACTCTGTGCAATTGCGGCTTCATGTGAAAAAAAACCTATCGACGAACGGACTGAAATCGAGGAGCCGGAGAAAACCCCTGTCCTCTATGATCAGCCACAGCAGAAACAGAAGATAGATTCTGTCGCGACGGATATCCTGGCCCTGACCGACGTTGACAATTGGAAAGAGGCCTTCACGGCTTTCTATAATTTCGTGGAAGAAGGTTTCAACTCCGGGAAATATGACATTACCGAATTCGATGAGCATCTCGGTACCGGATCCAACTACAACGCGGATGAATGGATAGACAGGGGTCCCCGCTGCTATATCCGTGAAGCGGGGGAGAAGAAACGGGAGCGGAACGAAACTATCCGCCTTTCTGATTACAAGGGCGCTTTCACTCTCGATAAAACGGCAAAAAAGTGGGTTTACGCTGCAGCGGACAAGTTTACGCTGAAATCCGACGAGGGAGAAGTTGAGATATCCTTTACCGACTATCCGGAAAAGGTGACGGTGAATATGAGATACGAGGAGCAGAGCGAGGGCTGGAGCGAATATACCACAGGTCCGGCCTGGTGCAAGAATGAACCCCTGCCCCAGGAGACCCTCAATGCAATGTATGAAGAATACAACCTTCTCCAGGATCACTATTATTCCGGTTCGGGAAGCGACTTCTCTTCCACAATCGTATGGTACGACCCCATAACGTACAATGAACTTGGCAAATATCCTGCTTTCAATCCGTTCACGTACGAGGTCGGGATGCCCGCCGGTTCGATGAAGAGTATTACCTCCGATGTGGATGAGCTTTATATGCCTAAGACGGCCAGCGGCACATTTAGCGCGGGGAAGGGGATTGCCGCCATTTCAGCAGAGGTTGACTATGAGAACAAGAACCCTGAGAAGAAGCTGGATTTTTCCACCGACCGCTTCGGCCTGACCTCTTCCTTCACCTTCGGAGACTATACCCTCAAGTCCACCAGCGGCTCGTTCAGCAGCGAAAACGGAACCGTCGGTTATGTCTTCTCAAAGGGAGAAACTCCCATCGTAACCTTCTCGTTTACGGAAAAGGGAGTGACCCTTTCCGGACGCCGGGTGTCTGAAGATTCGAGCAACAACCAGTGGGAAGGCGGCTATTATTCATGGAAATACTCTTCCGACAACCTCGCCCTCAATTTATCAGAGGTCCCTTCAGAGGTCACCGTCTCCGTCGATATCCTCGGCGCCATCCAGGTCAAGGGGAAGGTCGACGCTGCAACCCTGAGCGGTCTTATGGACGGCCTCAGCCCTGAAGCGGGCATAGCGGATGCCCAGGATGCTGCCGCCAAGGCGGAGGAGTGCTGCGACCTTGGAGTTTACTTCGACGGGAATGACCTTCTCCAGGCGGAACTCGGTTTCATGGCCGATACCAAGACGATTGACGGACAGACGAAGAACTCTGTGATTCCCGTAATCCGTTTCGGTGACGGAACCAGCTACGCCCCCTTCGAGGCCTTCTTCAACGAGAACGACTTCGCCTCCCTGATTGAGAAGATTACCTCCTGGCGGGATCGTATCGAGCAGTACTTTATTTCCATCGGGCTGATCCACAAGGAAGAAGAAGTGGCACAGCCGCTATAGTTTTTGAATCATGAAAAAGACTAAAGTAATCCTTTCGGCGATTCTTTTCGCCCTTTCCTCCTTCGTCGCGCAGGCGCAGGGGGGTTATGCCTTCGGTGAAAAAGAAATCACCCTTTTCGATTTTCCCCTCAATACCAATCGCCTGGAGGCCGGACTTACCTTCGGCCAGGTCGGTTCGACTACTGACTATGCCCGTTTTGGAATGGGTGGATACGTCCTTGTCAGCGGCGTCTATGTGGACTTTGTCCATGCCCAGCCGCAACATAAGTATAACCACCAGGTGAGCGACACGAAGTGGAACGACACCTCTGTCTTTTCAATCAATGCGGGATATCAGATTCCTGTTCTGAGCTGGCTCCGCCTTATGCCGCTGGTCGGTTATACCCAGACAAATGACGGTATTACGGATGCTTCCACCGTAGAAGTGGATGTGGACGAAAACGGTTCCTCATGGTACCACCACTATACCGTTACCCCGGGATCCCGCACCCATTATTTCAACTTCGGAGGAGGTATCTCCATCCAGCCGCTGAAGTGGGTCAGCATCCATTTTGTGTACTCCCGCTATGCCATCTACGGCGGAATCGGGCTGGATATCCTTTCCGTAGCGAAATAAAATGAAAACAAGATCCTCAGCCCTGTCTCTTTTCGCGGCGGTCATGGCCCTGTGCCTTGGCCTGAGCGCGCGTTCCCAGGAGGTTTCCGTCTATTTCAGCACCGAAGAGCTGCCGGATCTGGTAAAGTGCCTCCCGGCGCCTCCCTCCAAGGGTAGCGCGGCTTTCAATGCGGATGTCTCGAGGTACCGCTGGGGGAAGCAGCAGCGTAAGGATCCCGTCCGTTCGGCAGAGGTATTCCGCGATGCCGTATGGACATACGAAGCCCTCGTCGATGAACTTGACGAGCCCTTCGGGATGGTGGTGTCGAAGGACGCCACGCCGCGGATCTGGACGGTGCTGGAGCGGAGTCTCCTGACAGTGGACCAGATAAGGGTGTATCCGAAGGCGTATTTCCACCGGATCCGTCCTTTCGAGTTCTTCAAGGAAGAGACCCTGACGGGGGAGGACGATATCCTCCGCGGCGAGGGAAGCTATCCTTCCGGCCATACAATCCGCTCCTGGCTTGTCGCCATGCTCCTTTCGGAGCTGAATCCGGAAAGGGCTGACGCCATCTATGCGAGGGCATGGACCTACGGGGACAACCGGGTCATTGCGGGCGCCCACGGGCAGAGCGACATTGACGCGAGCCGGGTCGCGGCGGCCATCGGCTATTCCCGCCTCCAGTCAAGCCCCGAGTTCCGCTCCGACATGGATGCGGCCCGGGAGGAATTCCGCCGGATCTCCAGCGGGGAGGAAGGGTTTGTGGCAATCGCGGAAGCCGTTCCGGACGCCATTCTTGAAATCCGCTATTACGGGACATATAACTTTGTCGGAGAGCGGATTGACGGTTATGAGCAGCCGACGGCCCTCCTTTCAAAGCAGGCGGCTGCGGCCCTGAAAGCCGTCAGTGACGATCTGAAAGCCCGGGGATACCGGCTGAAGATTTACGATGCCTACCGCCCCCAGTGCGCCGTTGACCACTTTGTGCGCTGGGCGGCCGACCTTTCCGCCACCCAGATGAAGTCATACTTCTATCCGGATCTCGACAAGAGTGTCCTTTTCGACCAGGAGTATATCATGGCAAAGAGCGGCCATACCCGCGGCTCGACCGTGGACCTGACCCTCTTTGACATGAGGACAGAGAAGGAGGTGGATATGGGAGGGACCTTCGACTGGTTCGGGCCGGAAAGCCATCCAGACTTCTGCGGAAATCCCGAAACGGGAGAGTACACGGGGGATAACAGCAAATCCCCGATTGGCCGCAGCATCACTCCGGAGCAGTTTTCGAACCGGATGATTCTCCGGAGGGCCATGCTCTCCCACGGTTTCAAGCCGCTCTCCAGCGAGTGGTGGCATTTCACTCTGAAGGACGAGCCCTTCCCGGATACTTATTTCACCTTCCCTGTTAAATAAGATTGGGAAAGTCAAGACATTATCCGCCGGTTTTACTATCCGTGCTGCTCTTCCTGGGACTTTTTCCCCAGGCCGTTGCAGCACGGATTTTTACTGTCTCGGATACCCTTGCCATCTCCCTTGACTCAACTATCGTGACGGGGGCCCGCAGGACCTCCTTCCTGAAGGAAACCCCGGGCGCCACCTTTTCGGTTGAAACGGAAGGCATTTCCCGGCTCCCTTCCCTTCTCGGGTCGGCTGATCCGCTTCGCTTCACCCGCTATCTTCCGAGCGTCCAGACCGGAAGCGAGCTGGACGCCGGGGTCCATATCGAGGGCTGCGATTCCGGCCACAACATAATCTCCGTCGGAGGTGTTCCGGTTTACGGCCCCAACCACCTTCTCGGGCTCTTTTCCGTATTCAATCCCTTACATTTCTCCTCCATGGACTACTCCACCACGGCAAAGGACGCGAACCGCCTTGGCGGAAGCATCGACATGATGCCGGATCTCAATCTTCCGGAAGAAGATATGGGGGATATTTCGATAGGTCTGGCCTCCGTCCAGGGGACCTGCCAGGGTTATATCGGGGACAGCTCTACAATGGCTGTGTCTTTACGAAAATCCATTCTGAACCTTCTGTACGGGTCTTTTCTCAAGGTTGACGACACTCCTTTCAATTACGATTTCGGGGATATCAACCTAAGCTGGGTCTATCGTCCGACTAGGAAAGACCTCATCTGGACCGACGTTTATTTCGGCGCCGATGTCGTAGAATTTGACAATCCCGCCCTTACGCTCGGGTCCAAGGCCGCATGGAAGAACGCCTACGGGGCTGTCCACTGGAACCATGGCTCCCTCGGGCAGACCCTCTACATCAGTTATTTCGACCTCGACATAGCCCTGGAGTACACCAGCGCCTCCGGCTCCGCGCTGTCCTCCATTCGGACCATCGGCTACAAGGGCTCATACAGCAGCGGACCATGGCGGCTGCGCCTCGACGCCGCGCGCCATGACGCCCTCCCCCAGAGGGTTGTCCTCAGCATTGCGGAAGAGCCCGCCGAGGAGCGTCAAAGCGCCCTGGAAACCACCGCAGGAGCCGCCTGGGAGCATACTTTCTGGGACCGTCTTCGCCTCGGGGCTTCGCTCGACGGAATGTTCTACCTTTCCCCGGAGAAGGAGCCGTTTTTCTTCGCAGCCCCCGGATTGTCGGCTGAGCTGAACCTTTTCAGGGCGGGAAAACTCGGGTTGAGGACCGGACTCCACCGCCAGCACCTTTTCCAGACAGGGCTGACGTCCATAGGCCTCCCGTCGGAATTCTGGTTTCTCGCCGGGAAATACAGCGCTCCGCAGACCTCGTTGAACAGCGCCCTGACCCACGAGATGCTTTTCCTCCAGGACCGCTACTCCCTTTCAGTCGAGGGATATTACCGACGTCTTTTCAACCAGGTGGAATACGACGGCAGCGTTTTCGACCTTTTTTCTCCGTCATATGACCTGGAAGACATGCTGATCAAGGGTGACGGGTGGAATTACGGGTTGAACCTGATGCTTCATAAGCGGAGCGGCAAGCTTACCGGCTGGCTCTCGGCTTCCCTCGGAAGGTCGCTCCGGAGGTCCTCCGACGGGGATATATTCCCTTCAGCCCATGAGCGGCTCTATGAATTCAAGGCGGTTGCAACCTGGAACGGCGGGCGCTGGGACGCGGGGGCAAGCTTTGTTGCCGCTTCCGGGACTCCTTATACGGCCCCGGAGGCCCTCTATCTCGTCGGGAACCGGATAATCTGCCGCTACGGGGACCATAACGGCGAGCGCCTCAGTCCCTATATCCGGCTGGATATAAGTTCCAACATCTATTTCCGCCGCACCGGGAGGTTTACCCATGGGCTTAACTTATCCCTCTACAACGCCCTTGGAAGGGACAATGAGATCGCCCGCCGGCTGAAGGTCAGTCAGTCGGACGGAGAGCTCTCTTTTTCGTATTCCCCCTTCAGTTTCGCCCTTAAATTCATGCCCTCAATCGGGTGGTTTATGCGTTTTTAAGCCATGAAAAAGTTTCTTCCGGTCCTTCTCCTTTCATGTCTTGTAAGCTGCACTCCCTCTCCGGAGGCGGCAGAAGACACCCTTGTCGTCGAGGGATGGATCGAGAGCGGACTTCCGCCCGTAGTGATGCTGACAACGTCCTTCTCCCCGTCAGAGGAGCCGACGACCCTGAGTTCCCTTGAAGACCACGTCATCAAATGGGCAAAGGTAACTGTCAGCGACGGGACTTCGGAGGTTGTCCTGATGGGGAAATCCGACCGGAACTATTACCCGCCGTATATCTATACTTCATCATATATCCTGGGCGAGCCGGGGAAGACCTATACCCTGAAGGTGGACTATAAGGATTACCACGCCGAGGCGAAAACAACGGTTCCGCTCCCTTCGGCGCTCGATTCCATAGCGGTGAAGCAACCCTCGGACACCATTTATACCCTTTCCGCCTTCATGACGCCCCGCTCCGGGGAATATTACCGGTTCTTCCTCAGGATAGAAGGTCGGGACGAGGCGTATGTGCCCTCGATGAACGGGACTTTCAGCGGCTCCGGGATGGGTTCTTCCCAGGTCGAGGTACCCCTTGTCGTGAACCGTTCCCTGTCTTCCTGGGATTACCGCGAGGGCTTCCGGAAGGGCGAGAAGGTCCACATCCGGCTCTCTACCATGGACCGGAGTTCCTGGGAGTTCTGGTCTGATTTCGAAGAAGTTTCCGCCATGGCCGCCTCCCCGGTCTTCCCGGTACGGTACAACATCCGCTCCAACGTCGTCGGAGCGGAAGGATACTGGGCCGGTTACGGCTCGGTTTATTACACGGTTACCATAGAGTGACTATTCGGCGAAGAGCCGGATGATGTTGAGGATCACCTTCGAGGCGGCTTCAATGCTCTCGAGGGGCACGTATTCCATCTTTCCATGGAAATTGAGCCCGCCCGCGAAGATATTCGGGCAGGGGAGTCCCATGTAACTCAGGTTGGCCCCGTCGGTACCGCCCCGGATTGGCTGGATCTTAACCTTGATACCCTCCATTTCCATGGCCTTGACGGCCTTTTCGACAATGTGGTAATGGGGTTCGACCTGTTCCCTCATGTTACGGTACTGGTCTTTCAGGGTAAGCTGCACGGTGCCCTCGCCGTATTTTTTGTTCATGAAATCGGCAATCTCCCGGATCATGACCTTCTTCTTCTCGAACTTCTCGGCGTCATGGTCCCGGATAATATAGGCGAAGTCGGCCTCCTCGACAGAGCCCTTGAAGGAGATGAGGTGGAAGAAGCCCTCGTATCCTTCAGTATATTCCGGGCGCTGCTCAATCGGCAGGAGGGAATTGAACTCCTGGCCAATCAGGATGGCGTTTTTCATCTTGCCCTTGGCGCTTCCGGGATGGACGTTCCGACCCTGGATATGGATTTTCGCGCTGGCCGCGTTGAAGTTTTCGAACTCGAGTTCCCCGATTTCCCCGCCGTCCATCGTATAGGCGTAGTCGGCTCCGAAACGTTTTACGTCAAACTTGATTACCCCGCGGCCGATTTCTTCGTCGGGGGTGAAGCCGATTTTTACGGGTCCGTGCTTGAATTCCGGATGCTCCATGATCCAGGCGGCGGCATTCATAATTTCCGCCACCCCGGCCTTGTCGTCGGCCCCGAGAAGGGTGGTTCCGTCGGTCGTAATAAGGGTCTGGCCCTTGAAATGGAGGAGTTCCGGGAACTCGGACGGCTTCAGGAATAGCCCCGGGACGCCCTTGAGGGCGATATCGGATCCGTCATAATCCGGAATAATCTGGGGCTTGACATCCTTTCCCGAAGCATCCGGCGCGGTGTCCACATGGGCGATGAACCCTACTGCGGGAATATCCTTCCCGGGGATGTTCGAGGGGATGGTTCCCATCACATAGCCGTATTCATCGAGCTCTGCCTCGATACCCATCTCCTGGAGTTCGGCGCACAGCATCTTCAGAAGGTCCCACTGCTTAGCCGTTGAGGGCTGGGTCTCCGACTCTTCGTTACTCTGGGTGTCTACTCCCACATACCTTAAAAATCTGTCAAGTATCTTTTCCATTATTTTTCAGTTTTCATTGAAGCGTAGATAGTATATGCGATAAGGGCGATGAAGGGCACGATTGCTATCGCCTCCCCGAAATGGGCGTTCCACTCCGTTAGGAAGAGGTCCACGGAAGCGAAGCGCAGGATTGCGCTTACGACACCCATGAGGGCGCCTCCGGCGATGAATCCCGAGGCGATTAGGGTTCCCTTTTCATGGCGCCTGGCGTTGAGGGCCGCATCCTTGGAGCGGGTGCTGACATACCATGAAATTGCACCTCCGACGACCAGGGGGAGGTTGAGGTCAATCGGGATGAACATTCCGAGGGCGAATGGCAGGGCCGGGACCTTGAAGAAATTGAGTATGAGGGCGATAGCGGCTCCGATTCCATAGAGGAGCCACGGGGCTCCGCCGCCGCTGAACATCGGCTGGATGACTGCGGCCATAGCATTGGCCTGGGGCGCTACGAGGGCGTTCTCTCCGGTAAAGCCGTAGGTCTTGTTGAGAACCAGCATGACCCCGCAGACGGTAACGGCCGAAACTGCGACTCCGAGGAACTTCCATCCCTCCTGTTTTTTCGGGGTTGAACCAATCCAGTAGCCGATTTTAAGGTCGGTGATAAAGGATCCGGCAACCGAGAGCGCCGTGCACACCACTCCGCCGATCAGAAGGGCGGCCGCCATGCCCGCGTTCCCCCTCAGCCCGACTGCGACGAGGATGAGCGAGGCGATGATAAGGGTCATAAGGGTCATCCCGCTGACCGGGTTGGAACCCACTATGGCTATGGCGTTGGCGGCTACAGTCGTGAACAGGAAGGCGATGACCGCGACTATGACGAGTCCGACAAGCGCCTGGCCGACATTATGTACAACCCCGCCGAAGGCGAAGAAAGCGAAAACGGCAAGCAGGGCTATTGCAATCCCGAAAACGAGGGTTTTCATGGGCATGTCCTCCTCTGTCCGGAGCGGCTTTTCGCCGGAGGCGCCGGGCTTCTTCTTGAACTCCTTGACAGCCAGCGAAGCGGCGCTTTTAATAACCCCGAAGGACTTGACGATTCCGATGATACCGGCCGTCGCGATGCCTCCGATGCCGATATGGCGCGCATAGGTCTTGAAAATCTCTTCCGGTGCCATCTCTCCGATGGTGGTTGCGATTCCCGTGTGCATGAGGTCAATGACCTGCCCGCCCCAGATTAGGTTCATAAAGGGGATGATCACCAGCCACACCAGCAGGGAGCCGCAGGTGATTATGAAGGCGTATTTCAGCCCAATGATATAGCCGAGTCCGAGGACCGCCGCTCCGGTATTCATCTTGAGGACCACCTTGGCCTTGTCCGCGACGACCTGTCCCCAGTGCATCACCGTCGTCGATACGGTCTCGGCCCATGTCCCGAAGGTGGCGACGAGGAAGTCGTACACGCCGCCCACAAGGCCGGCCGCGATCAGCGTCTTTGCGCTGTCACCGCCGCTTTCCCCGCTGACGAGCACCTGGGTGGTCGCGGTCGCTTCGGGGAAGGGGTATTTCCCGTGCATCTCCTTGACGAAGTATTTCCGGAAGGGAATCAGGAAAAGAATCCCGAGGAAACCGCCGAGGAGCGAGCTCAGGACCATCTGCCAGTAGTTCACTTCCACACCCAGTATATATATGGCGGGAAGGGTGAAGATGGCGCCGGCGACGACTGCTCCGGAGCATCCGCCTATCGACTGGATAATTACGTTCTGGGCTAGGGAATCTTTTTTCTTCAGGGCCGAGGTAAGTCCCACTGCGATAATTGCAATGGGGATTGCGGCCTCGAAGACCTGGCCCACCTTGAGCCCGAGGTATGCCGCCGCGGCGCTGAAGAGGATGACCATCAGGATGCCTACCGCTACGGAGTAGGGCGTAACCTCAGAGTAGGTTTTTCCGGGATTCAGAAGCGGTTGATACGCTTCTCCCGGCTTCAGCTCCCGGTGGGCATTCTCCGGCAGCTGCATGTTTTTCTTTTCTTCCATAAATACAAAAATAGCAAAAAATCGGCTCACCCGCAAAACTCCGTGTCTGAGCAGAAACAGCAAATAGTGCTAACGCCTCTTGCGGGTTTCATTTTTGTTACTTATCTTTGCAAAAAGAATTGTCATGCCAGAATTATTCAGACAATACGGTTTCGTCTTCCTGTTCTTCTCCAAGGAACATGAGCCAATCCATGTCCACGTGCGTGGACACGATGGAGATGCCAAGTTCAATTGGGACGGAGAGGGCTTCGTGATGGAGTATGTCCATAACATCAAGGCGAATGATCTAAAGCGCATCGAAAGGATGATTGCCGAGAATACGGACATCATCATCAACCGC
>JAFSSE010000042.1 GCA_017445755.1 Bacteroidales bacterium
CCGCCTGCTGGCGGAAGCGGGCATATAAAAAGAAGGTGAATAATAAGAAACTATTAATCACCTTCTTCGTGCACCCTTAGGGATTCGAACCCTAGACCCACTGATTAAGAGTCAGTTGCTCTACCAGCTGAGCTAAGGGTGCTGGTATTTTGCTCTTGTGACCCGTTCGGGGCTCGAACCCGAGACCCCCACATTAAAAGTGTGATGCTCTACCAACTGAGCTAACGAGTCCTCCGTTCCGTCATCTTCCGAATCGGGAGTGCAAAGGTATACCTTTTTTTTAGATAATCCAAATGATTTCTCAATTTTTTATTTTGCCGCAGAGTACTCTTTAATGTGCTGTTCGTCTGCGAGACGGCAGATCAGAAGGCGGTCGGCGGATTCGGCGACGATATAGCCCTCCAGCCCTTCCACGACGACGGTTTTCTCCGAAGCGGCATGGACAAGGCAGTCCTTACAGTCAAAGAGCCGGATGTCACCTCCGACGGCGGCATTCCCTTCGGCATCGGCGGGGAGGTGGGTCATCACGGAGCCCCAGCTCCCGAGGTCGCTCCATGCGAGGTCCTCGGCTATGACATGGATTGAGGAGGATTTCTCCATTACGGCGTAGTCTATCGAGATTTTGTCGCAGGTGGGGAAGAGGCGCTTCAGCTCAGCGCCCTCGGCCGGGGTATAGAAGGAGGGCGAGAGGGCGTCCATGACCTCCATAATCTGGGGAGCATGGGCACGGAGCTCTGCGGATATCGTTTTCACGTTCCAGACGAAGATGCCGGCATTCCAGAAGAAATGGCCGTCGGCAAGGTATTTTTCGGCCGTTGCGAGGTCCGGTTTCTCCTTGAATTCGGAAACCTTGACGACAGTTCCCATGACGGCGTCGCTCGCGTGGATATAACCATAGCCGGTCTCCGGACGGGAAGGGGCGATACCGACAGTCACAATCGCGCTGCTGTTTTCGGTATAGGCGAGGGCTTTTCCGATAGTCTCTGCGAACTCCCCGGTTTTCAGGACAAGGGCGTCGGCAGGCGTCACGACGATATTGGCATCCGGGAAACGTTTCTCGATTTTCCGGCAGGCATAGGCAATGCAGGGAGCGGTATTCCTCGGTTCCGGTTCCGCGAGAATCTGGTCATCGGGTATGTCGGGAAGCTGCTGCTTTACTATATCGACGTATTTTTCCGAGGTGACGACCCAGAAGCGGTCTGCCCGGCAGAGGGGGAGGAAGCGGTCTACAGTCAGTTGTATCAGGGTTCTCCCGACGCCCAGGATGTCGATGAACTGCTTCGGCATCTCAGGGGTGCTGAGGGGCCAGAGACGGCTTCCGATGCCGCCTGCCATTATTACTACATGTGTATCCATACTCTTTTATTATTTGTCGAGAGGCAAAGATACGGAATCCCCTCGGGAAAGACAAATCATTCCCAGATGATGAAAATCCGGTCCAGGGATATCCTCCTTGGCTCTCCATAGCCCCCCGAGATGACATACCGGTCAATAACCCCTTCGTCAAAATAGCCGAGCAGGCGGGACCGGAGCACTGAGCATTTTTCATGGATGGAGTTGTCCTCCGTGTCGGAAAGACGTCCGATGCTCCGGGAAATGGCCCTGAGGTCTGTCCTTCCGGTAATACGGCTGTATATGCTGTAAAGCTCCTCACGATGGGTTTCCATCTCCTTGAAGGGGACCCCTTCGGGGTGTTTGAGGAAGAAGATGAAAACGGTCTTGACAAGGGGCTGGAGGCGGATTTCCTCGCCTCTTTCAACCAGGAAAATACGGTAGTCACGGGTAATTCTCAGCCGTTCCGGTGAGCTGTTTTCTGCCGCTCGCGGCTCTTTTATGCCGAGTTCTTTCATGCGGCGCCTAACGGCCGTATAAAGCCGGAGCAGTTCCGAGCACTCCATCTCTTCGGGATCCTTTCCGTATGGGGCGGGTGGTTCATTGAGCCCCGCTTCCAGAAGGGCCTCCAGGAAGATTCTTGCATCAAGTGGTAAAGTTTTCATAGTCAATAGGATAAATAGTGTCAGAGGGTACCTCGTTTAAGCTTTTCAACGTAGCGGTCTATGCGCCGCAGTTCCTTCGGAATCTGGATGCTCTGCGGGCAGTGGGGGAGACATTGGTTGCAGCCGATGCAGTGGGCCGCCTGGCGAAGGCGCGGGACGCTGCGGTCGTAGCCGATCAGGAAGGCACGGCGGGCTTTCCGGTAGCTGGGGGACTGGGAGTCGGTTGCGACGGTCCCCTCGGTTATGCACTTGTTATAGTGTGCAAAAATCCCCGGAATATCAACTCCGTAGGGGCAGGGCATGCAGTATTGGCAGTTGGTGCAGTTCACCTGGGGATATTCCAGAAGGATGGTCGCGATTTCTTCCAGCATGGCCCTTTCATTGTCATTGATCGGTACCAGGGGCGAGAAGGTCTTGAGGTTGTCCCGGAGGTGCTCCATGTAAACCATGCCGCTGAGACAGCACATGACCCCGGGATAGGACCCGAGGAAGCGGAAGGACCACGAGGCGGCGCTGTCGTCCGGGCGGAGGGTCTTAAGCCGGCTCAGGAGCGGGTCGGGAAGGTTCGCCAGACGGCCGCCGAGGAGGGGTTCCATGATGACGGCCGGAATTCCCCGCTTTTGAAGTTCCCCGTAGAGGTACTCCGCATCGACATTCCTGCCGGAAGCATGGCGCCAGTCGGCGTAGTTCATCTGGATCTGGACGAAGTCCCAATGGACCCGGTCATGGATAGAGAGCAGGTAATCGAAGACGGCCTGGTCCCCGTGGAAGGAGAAGCCGAGATGGCGGATCCGTCCCGCCTCCCTTTCGGCGAGGAAAAAGTCGAGGAGGCCGATGTCCAGAAGGCGCTTGTGGAGCCGTTCCATCCCACCCCCTCCGACGCTGTGGAGGAGGTAGTAGTCGATGGTGTCCACTCCGAGGGCCTTGAAGGAATTATGGTACATCTCAATCGAGGCCTCGTACTGTCTATCTCCGAGATCGCGCCCGTAGGCGGACATTTTCGTCGCTATGAAATAACTGTCCCTCGGATGCCTTCTGAGGGCGATTCCGGTCGCTGTTTCGGAAAAACCGCGGCAGTAAACGGGAGCGGTATCAAAGTAGTTCACGCCATTCTCTATGGCATGGTCGACAAGTTCGTTGACCTTTTCCTGGTCCACGACCTCATTACCCTCCGAATCCTTTGTGAAAGGCCAGCGCATACAGCCATAACCGAGGAGGGAAACGTTGTCCTCCCCGCATTTGCGGTATGTCATTTCTCCTGCCTCTACGGGCGTTTCAGGGCGCTTTGCGCAGGCGCCGACCGCCGCCGCTGCTGCTCCGGCCGCTACGCTCTTTTTGAGGAAATCCCTTCTTGAAATACTCTTCTCCATGGCATCAAACGTTTCCGTGGACCTCATGTCCTTCTACATATATTGCGCTGTAAGGCCTTGACGGGCAGACGCTTTCGCATGCGCCGCACCCAATGCACCTCGCCTCGTTGACTGCCGGAATCCTGAGAGACTCAGGATCTTCGGGATCTGAGAGCACCATCATAATCGCTCCGACGGGACAGTGACGGGCGCAGTTGCCGCAGGATACTCCGTCGGTCAGTACAACGCAGTTTTCCCGGATCGGGACGGCGTGCCCGATTCTTACGTCGGTCTTCTCTTCAGGAGTGATCGGAAGAATAGCCCCGGTAGGGCAGACTTCGGAGCAGCGGGTACACTCCGGACGGCAGTAGCCGCGTTCGTAGGAGGATTCCGGCTGCATGAAGCGGGAAAGGTCAGTGGAAGGGCGGAGCACATCGTTCGGACACTCGGAAACGCAGAGCTGGCAGGCGCTGCAGCGGTCCGCCAGGTGTTTGAGCCCCTGGGCGCCTGGAGGCACGATGGGAGTCTTCCTTTCCGGCTTTTTCCGCTCGAGAATTGAGGCGTATCCACCGTCCATCTTCATCTGGGCCTTCGCCGCCACCGTTCCTAGCGCCAGCGCTCCGGCACCCGAGAGGAATTTCCTGCGGGAGTTCGCAGAATGCTCCATAGCGGGCGCCTCCGCGCTCTCCTCCGCCTTCCTGGAGGCCTTCCGGCCCCAGGCAAAGCGGTACTTGAGGGCTCCGAAACGGCAGTTGTCAAGGCAGTCGAAGCAGTCGACGCAGCGGCTGTAGTCTATTTTATGATTGGCTATGTCGATACATGAGCTCTTGCATTTCTTCTCGCAGACATGGCAGTCCCTGCACTTTTCGGTGTCGATAACAGGGCGGAACATTGAAAAGCGGGAGAGGAAGCTGAGGGTGGTGCCGACCGGGCAGACCGAGTTGCAGTAGGTTCTTCCACCCTTCCATGCAAGGACAAAGACAAGGATGAGGGTTATGGCCGCCACAATTAGGGTGGGAAGCCCCCTGAGCCAGACCTCGCGGGAGTAGAAGGCGTAGCTGTCGAGCCGCTCCGAAAGGGCCGCGAGCAGGTTGTTCCCGGCAATCCAGAGGGGTTGGAAAAGCGTCTGGGCAATACGGCCGTAGGCGCTGTATGGAGCCAGGAGGGCTACAATGGCATGAATCCCGAAAATCAGGGCGAGGACGAATACTCCGAAAAACACGTACCGGAGGACTGTGTGCTCCTTTTTATAGGAGAAACGCATCTTCTTTCCTTTACGCCGGTCGCTGGCTGAGGAAAAAATGTCCTGGAGGACTCCAAGAGGGCAGATAACGGAACAGTAAATCCGCCCGAACACCAGTGTAAGGAGGGCGAGTCCGATGATTACCAGGAAGTTGGCCGCAAGAACTGCGGGCAGAAACTGAATCTTTGCCATCCACCCCAAAAAGCCGTGTAACACCCCTGTTATATCCATAAACATGAGTGTTATGCCTACGAAAAATAACGTGGCAAGTCCGATTCTTATCTTTCTTAACATGAGCCGTTGTCTTGTCAATGGCAAAGGTAGCAATAATTTCCGTTATGCCAGTCCCTCCGGACATGGTTTTCCGATGGACCTGCGGTGGGCGAAATAGAGTTCTTCGGTGGCAAGGGCCATCTTCGTTATCGAGAATTTTCCTGCTTCCGGATAGATGTACCAGGTATCGTCGAGGGTATTGAGGTCAACGCAGTCCCCGTATTTACCCAGATATTCGTATTCAATGTGGCATGAATAGAGGGAGGGGACAGGCCAGTCGTGGCCGAACGGATCCCCGTCCACGTCTATCCCGGATACGTGGAACCCGTCCATGTCATGGCGGAGGGTCCCGGAGCCGAGGCGGCGGAATTTAACAGCGTTGGGAAGGGTGTCGACATGACCGTCAGGACTCCTGAATCATAGCGGCCCTCCTCTACTTCCTTCCGGACATTGGAGCGCTCCCACTCATACCAGTCGGGGACATGGGAAAAACCGCCTTCTCCATGGAGCACTCCAAGCTCATCCATTTCCCAAGAAGCGCCGCACGCCTTGCAGAAGAGGCGGGTTCCCTCCGAATCCATCTCGTATTCTTTGCCGCAGCAGGGGCACTGGTACAGCACCTTATGCAGCCCCTCGGCCCTTTTGGCATAGGTGTTCCGAATGCCACGTTCCCTCTGCCAGGCGAAATCGTCATACTGGAAGTATTTGACAATCTTCCGGTTAATTTCCATAGGATCGGTATTTTTCACCTCCTCGCCGGTATATAGCAGGGTCATGTCGGCTTCAAGGGGAGAAAGCCCCCGGTCGGTGGTATCCCAGAACGGGGATGTGACATGGTGGCCATGGCAGATGAAACTGACGACGGGAACGCCGAGGAGACGGCACAGTTTCCCGAGGGATTCCGGCAGGACGGCGGTTGTTCCGCAAAGGGAATAGCGTGCCTCGGGATAGATTACGGCAATGTCTCCGTGCTCAATGGTCTTCCGAAGCTGCCGGATAAGACGGATGTCGCTCGTGAATTTCCGCTTGCAGATACATCCGACCTGCCGCATGAGCCAGGCCCTCCCGATAAAGCCGTCAATGGCGACGACATAGTTTGCCCGTTTCGGGAAAATCGCGCTGGTCAGAACCTTGAAGTCGATGAAGGAGTTGTGGTTACACAGAATTACGTAAGGCGGCTTGATTCCCTCCATGCCGGTTTTCCGGATTATGCTTTTGTGCTTCCACACGGCCGGAAGACTGAGAAGGATAGTAAGCGGACGGAGATACCAGCTGGTTCTCTTGGGCGCCTTGTCCATGTTGAATCTCCTGAATACTTTTTTCATTGACAGACAGCGTAATTAGTTCCTGCAAATATAGTAAAAAAGGGGCTTATTTTTTCTTTTGGATTAAAAATGCTACCTTTGTTCCGATAACACGTAAAACGAACTCGCAATGAAAAAGTTTTTCGTCATTCTAATTTCCCTCCTGTGCCTTTCTGCCATGGGGGCAAAGGCCCAGGTCGCTGCGTTTCCGCAGGGGACCGAGTTTGGCCGCAAAGGTACCCACCTTACAGTAGATGGGGTGAAACTCGATAATGAGACCCAGTTCCTGGTTCTGTCGGATGTAGGAGGGGAGGACCTTAATCCTCAGTGGAAGAGGTATTCCCACCTCCGCAATACCGGTCTCGGCCTTACGATCGGCGGCCCCGTGGTCGCAGTATTCGGAGCCGGATACACCATGGTTTATCTTCTGGCGGAGGTCTTCGGCGTTGCAATCGGAGCAGCGGCGGCAGGAGCTGTAGGCGGGGAAGATTCAGCCCAGGACGCGGCCGACAACGTATCCGACCAGATTGAGCCGTATATTAATGCCGGTCTTATTATTACAGGTGTCGGTATAGGCGCTACCGTTACCGGTATAGTGCTTCTCTCAACCGGGGCCCACAAACTGAAAAAGACCGTCAATTACATCAATGAAAAGGGCGAATCCCGGAATCTCACCTTCGATTTCGGCGCCGCCCCGTCCGGAGTCGGCTTCACCCTGACCTTCTAGGGCTGAAGAGATAAAAAAAGAGAAGTCAACCTACCCGCAA
>JAFSSE010000043.1 GCA_017445755.1 Bacteroidales bacterium
GGATCAAACTCTTCATTGTATATTCTCTTATTCTTCAAGCTGATCCATCAACTCTGATTTCTTAAAGAAATCGACGCTCTTCTTATTGTATTTTCGGTACTTGCTTGTACTTTTAGTCTTTCAATATTGTCAAAGAAATACCCGTTTTCTCAAACGGGACTGCAAAGGTACAAATCTTTTTTATTCTGACAAATTTTTAATTAATTTTTTTTCTCCCGTCAGCACATAAGTCAGAAAAAAGTGCACAAGGTCTAATTTTACCCCGGGGACCTTGCACAGTGATAGTGCCCCCTGCGCCCCTCCAGCGAGGATTCCGCGCACAAGGTCCCCACCCTACTTTTCGACCTTGCGCACCCGCGCGGAGTCCGCTTCCTCATCAGAAAAATAATCCTTCTCTAAATCCTAAGAATTGCCTTCACCGTCTCCTTATCGAGAGAGAGCACACGGGACAGCTGCGAGGCGGTAGTCTTATTGGTACGATAAAGGTAGGACAAAAGCTTGTATTTCTTTTCCAGGGTCAGTTCGGACAGCTTTTTTCCGTACCACCGCATAGAAACATCCTGGACCTTATTGAAAAAATCAGAGTCACATAACATGTTGAACGGCATTTCTTCCAGCGTGTAGCGGGTTTCCTGCATATCAAGGGATCCTATAGTCCTGAGAAAATAGGCCTGGTCGCGCTCGAATGCCTGCTCCAGGTAATCATGGTCACAGCAGCTGACGGGTTCAAGTTCATTGTCCGGATTCAACATCCATGAGACATTGGATAGTTTGTCGGCAGTATGGAACAAGGTCCTTACCTCCCGCGTTGATAAGGATTTGACGGGACGCAGCCCGGACACCTGCTTTTTACAAAACATCCCGCGGTACCCGGACCACTTGTATTCGTTGACATTGCATCCATTGTCAAGAGCATTGCGGGGAATGTAGGCAAGGGCGTTTCTTACATGCTTCCTGTCAGTCATGGCAATAGCCGTAGAGCTGACACCTTTCATAACACCGCGCTCCGAGTACTTGTGATTAAGCCACATGGAATATCGTCTTTTGATTTCCTCTCCGCAGGCATCGGCATCTTCCCGGCAAGAGGCAAGAACCGAAACATGGCAATGGTTCGATACTGCAATATAAATAATGACAAGGACATTCTTGGCAAGGGCCGACAAAAAAATGATTTTGACGAACATGTCGTAATCTTCCCTGTCGCGGCAGAGAACCGCATCCTCCGTACCCTTAAGGCAAATGTGAAATGGGTATACGCACCGTGTGCTGTTGTCCGGCATATCCCGATATACTGAAAGTTTCATAGCTTAATAATTTAATCGGAGACCCCGGGGCTTGTCTTTCGCCCCGGCTCTTTTGCAAAACTAATCAAAATTTTGGAACATCAAGTGCGCAAGGTCGAATTTTACCCCGGGGACCTTGTGCAGTGAATGTGCTCCCTGCACCCCTCCAGCAAGGATTCGGTGCGCAAGGTCCCCGCCCTACTTTTCGACCTTGAGCAATTTAGGAACCATGAAAAATTAATATTTTTGGATTATCTTTGTATCTATGGAACAGGAGAAAATATCCTTATGGCAGATCTTTGCGGTATTCGCAAAGATAGGCGCCTTCACGATCGGGGGCGGCTATGCCATGATACCGATTATCCAGAGCGAGCTGTCGCGCCGCGGCTGGATTTCCGAGGAAGAGCTTCCGGACATCGTGGCCCTCTCCCAGAGCGCCCCGGGGGTCATGGCAGTTAATATTTCCATATTCGCGGGTTACCGGTTAAGGGGGCTGAAGGGCAGCATCGCCGCAACCCTGGGGTCCATCACCCCTTCGTTCCTGATCATTCTCGCCATCGCCATGTTCTTCAGCGCCTTCAAGGACAATCCCTGGGTGGAACGCGCCTTCAAGGGCATCCGTCCGGCGGTCATCGCGCTGATTCTCGTTCCGATGGTAAACATGGCCAGGAAAAACAACCACACCTGGTGGTCCTGGGTCCTTTCCGGAGCCGCCCTCATCCTCGTGGCCTTCCTCGGGGTCTCTCCGATATGGATTCTGCTCGTTGTCATGGCAGCAGCTTTCAGCATTACCTATATTAAAGAGCAGAAGCCATGACCGATACTCTCCTTCTCCTGCTTTCCCTTGCGGGAACTTTCTTCGTGATCGGGCTCTTTACCTTCGGCGGGGGCTATGCGATGCTGTCCCTGATCCAGACCCAGGTAGTGACGGCCCATGGATGGCTGACCGAAAGCGCCTTCACCGACATAGTCGCCATCTCGCAGATGACTCCGGGGCCGATCGGCATAAACACGGCAACCTATGTCGGCTACGATGTCCTCTCCGGGGCTACCGGGAGCCACCTTTTAGGCATACTCGGCTCGGCGACCGCAACTCTCGCAATCTCCCTGCCCTCCTTCCTTGTCATGCTCCTGATAGTCCGGTTTTACACCAGGTTCCGGAATAACGCCCTCTTCGAGGGGGTCATGGCCGGGATCCGGCCGACCGTAGTCGGGCTCATCGCCGCAGCGGCGGTGCTCCTTGTCATAAGCACGTCATGGACCGCAGGAGTACCCTCATTTTCCATCGTAAAAGAGAATATCACCGACTGGAAGAGCTGGCTGATCCTCGGGGCCGCCTTCGCCGGCGCCCGCTTCGCCAGAATCAACCCCATACTCCTAATCATCCTCGGCGCGATAGCTGGTATTCTCCTTTGGTGACTTTATGGTATTCTACCGACATTTTATTATATTTGCAGCAACCTTTATGGTTCAGGGGGTATAATGGAGAACTTAATATGTACTATGACATCAGTCTGCTCTACTATTAAAAAAATTCTTGCCTTTTCCAGCTTTCTGATGCTTTATTCTTGTTACAAGGAAGTTGACTACAGCTACTTCACTTTTGCCAATCAAGAATGTAAGTATTTGTCTGTTTATACCAAGGGTGATAACCTGACGAGCGAAAGTTTCATGCTGACTGCCGCTATTAACGGATATACATCCGAGATGCTCAGCGAGCACGGTAATGATTTAACTTACTTTCTTATAGATAATGATCCCTCTATTGTTGACCAGATGAAGAAGGACTTTATCTTTACAAAGAAAGTACAAGTCTTCCCTCCATCCACGCGACCGCCTGACAGTGCGCCTCCCCAGTTTATTGAATACCGTACGCAAGTATGTACCGGACTCAGTATTTACGCTTCTGAACAACTGTTCGGAAAACAGCCCGGTGAGGATCTCTCGGACTATTTTAGTTTCGTCGGAGTTCCACGAACCGTAACACCGCTGATAGATAGCAAAAAACAATACCTCGGGCTTATCCAAACAGGATTGTCAATAAGTGACTATCTTTCCAAGAGTCCATTCGTTTTTGGGCTGGCTTCATTCAAATTAAATTCAATTCCGCAAGAAACTCTCCCTATCGAAGTATCATTCACTATCGTAGTGAAACTCGATGGCGGAATAACCCTTGAAAGTAAAAGTAATGAAATAACTCTTTCAAACTGATAATCATCCATGTCCAAAAAACCACTCCTTCTCGCGGCCATTGCTGCGCTTGCAACCCTTTCATGTAAAACTGAAGTTCCGGTACCGGAGATTATCCCGCAGCCGGAAGAAATTACTGTCAATGAAGGCGTTTTCAAAATTGCCGGCGCTCCCGTCGTCATCGGGGAAGGCATTCCCGAGGCGGCAGTAAAGGCCATCAATGACTTCTCCGCCCAGGTAGAACTCGTCTCCGGCAAGAAGACCAAAGAGGGCGCCCCAGCAGTTTCATATGTCCTCAACGACAACCTCGGCGCCGAGGCCTATGCCCTTAATGTCAAGAAAGACGGGGTCACCGTCGAGGCCTCCGACTTCAACGGCTTCTTCTATGCAATCCAGACGATGAAGCAGATGCTTCCCCCCGCAATCTACGGTTCCGTCCCCGCAAAGGGAAAATGGGTTCTCCCCTGCGTCAGCATCATGGACAGCCCCCGCTTCGCCTACAGGGGCCTTCTGCTCGACTGCTGCCGCCATTTCTTCCCGGTGGAGGAGGTCAAGAAGGTTATCAACCTCATGTCCATCCACAAGATGAACCGGCTCCACTGGCACCTCACTGAGGACCAGGGATGGAGAATTGAAATCAAGAAGTATCCCCGGCTCACCGAGGTCGGCGCATGGAGAAACGGAACCCAGATTTTCCGCCGCGGCGAAACCGACGGTGTCCGCTACGGGGGTTTCTATACCCAGGATGAGCTCCGCGAGGTTGTCGCCTACGCGGCCGAACGCGGCATCACCATCATCCCGGAGGTCGACCTTCCGGGCCACATGATCGCCGCCCTCGCTTCCTATCCGGAACTCGGCTGTACCGGAGGACCTTACGAGGTCATGCAGTACTGGGGAGTCCACAAGGACGTCCTCTGCGTCGGTAAGGAAGAGACCTTTACATTCCTTGAGGACGTACTTTCCGAGGTCATGGACATCTTCCCCTCCGAGTACATCAACATCGGCGGCGACGAGTGCCCGAAGGTCCGCTGGGAGAGCTGCCCCCTCTGCCAGAAAAGAATCAAGCAGCTCGGTCTCAAGGACAAGGACGGCTTCAAGAAGGAGCATTACCTCCAGAACTACGTAACCGCCCGCATCCAGAAGTTCATCAACGACCACGGCCGGAAGATTATCGGCTGGGATGAGATTCTCGAAGGCGACCTCGCCGAAGGGGCTACCGTCATGTCTTGGCGCGGCACCAAAGGCGGAATCAAGGCCGTCGGGAAGGGTTTCGACGTCGTCATGAGCCCGAACACCTACTGCTATATCGACTACTACCAGACCAAGGAACGCGACAAGGAGCCCTACCGTATCGGCAAGTACCTCCCGCTCGAGAAGGTCTACGGGTATGAGCCGATGGAAGGCATGCCCGAGGACGGCGAAGACCATATCCTCGGCGTCCAGTGCAACCTCTGGGCTGAATTCCTGAAGACAGAGGTCGACCTCGAATACCAGCTTCTCCCCCGTATGAGCGCCCTTAGCGAAGTCGGCTGGATCCCGAAAGGAACGAAGGATTTCGACCGTTTCCGCGCCTCCCTCGACCATATGAAGGACATCTACGAGCAGCTCGGATTCACATACTGCAAGGCGCAGTGGGGTCTTGTCGGCCTCCCCGGCCATGAGATTCCCGCCCGAAGCGCCGAGGAGCTCGACACCCTCGACTACAACAAGGTTCCCTTCATGGAGCAGTAATTCCCAACCTACCCTCTGACGGGCAGGTTGGCCCTTTTACGCAGCAAAACAAAACTGCAGAGCACATAGCCGAGGATAAGAAGGGTATTGATGCCGAGCTGTCCCCAATGGATACCGGGGCCAGGGAAGGCCAGGGAGACAAGCAGGGAAGCGCCGTAGAAAATGCCCATCAAGACGAAAATAGTCAGGATTCTACCCCATCTGTAAGGGATGGGGTAGTATTTTGCACCCAGGGCAGCGCTGAGGATAAACATCACGAGATAGCTGCCGAGATGGCCGAATGCCGAAGCCCAGTAGGAATAACGGGGCATGAAGACGACATTCACGACAGCCGTGACGACAAGGCCGGCAAGGGTTATCCAAATTGCCATGTTGGTCTTTTCGGAGAGCTTGTACCACATCGAAACGTTGAAGAGCATCCCGAGAAGCATGTACGAAAGGAGCATGATCGGAACCACCCCGAGGCCGGCGCGGAAATCGCGGCCGAGGAAGAGCCCGATGACGTCGATATAGAGGATAACTCCAAGGAAGACGAGCCCGCAGAAGGCGGTGAAGTATTCCATGACCATGGCGTAGAGCTCCTTTGACCCCTTGTCCCGGGCCCTCTGGAAGAAGAAGGGCTCGGCCGCGTAGCGGAACATCTGGATGAAAAGGTTCATGATAACCGCCAGCTTCACGGCCGCCTGGTAAACGCCCAGGGAGGCGCGCCAGGCCTCGGAATTCACGTCGAAGTAGCGGAACAGCAGCCGGTCCAGGAAGTCATTTGCGACTCCGGGGAGGGCGGCGACCATAAGCGGCAGCGAATAGAGCAGCATCTTCCGGGTCACCGTACGGTCGAAGACGAGGCGGAACCTCAGCAGGTCCGGCAGGAAGAGCAGGAGGCAGACTACGCAGCTGACAAATATCGCGAAAACGGGGTAGGTAAAATCCGGAGTCGGAGAGACGAAGAAGGTCAGGACATTCCCGGGGTGACTCTCGCAGAAACGGGGGAAAAGGAAGAACAGAAGCAGGTTGGAGCCGGTTTCCGTCAGGATTTTCACCGTCTTGAGGACTGCGAACTTAACCGCCTTATGGTCCTGCCGGAGCTTCGCGAAAAGTATGGCCGTAATGCTGTCGCAGAAGAGGATTCCCGCAGTATAGCCAATCATGGACTCGTAACCCGCATAGCCGAGGGCCGAGGCAATCGGCCCGGCGAAGGCAATCATGGCTGCGAGGAAGGCGGCGTTCAGGGCAAAAACCGAGAGCAGGGCCCCGGAATAGACCTTCTTCGGGTCGGCGCCCTCCTTGTTGGCGAAGCGGAAGGATCCGGTTTCCAGACCCATGACCAGAACTACCTGGAGGATGGCTATATAGGCCATGAATTCCGTAACTACACCATACTGCACCTGGGTCAGCATCCTGGTGTAAATCGGAACAAAGAGGAAGTTCAGGACCCGGGCCAGGATTGAACTGAGCCCGTAAATCGCAGTTTCACCTGCAAGTTGTTTCAGCGGATTTGCCATAGTGATTGCAAAAATAACTATTTTTGTGTCATGAAAAATCATTTTCCAATGAAAAAGAGTATCGTCATAATCCTCGCAGCCGCGATGGCGCTGACCGGCTGCAACAACGCCGCAAAAAAGGCGGCGCGGGAACAGGCCGCTGAACAGGAGATCCTCGATTCCCTCGCCGCAGCTGCCGCGGAAAAAGAGCGGGAAGTCCGGGAGGCGGCGGCCGTCCTGACGGCAGAAACCCTTCCTGAAGAGCCCGTATTCGATATTGTCACCAACCTCGGAACCATCAAGGTCCGCCTCTACAAGGGAACTCCCCGTCACCGGGACAATTTCGAGAAACTCGCCCTGTCGGGGTACTATGACAGCACCCTCTTCCACCGTGTAATCAAGGATTTCATGATCCAGGGAGGCGACCCGAACAGTCGCGACTCCGCGAAGGTCGACCTTTACGGCCAGGGAGGACCGGACTATACGATACCCGCCGAGTTTGTCCCCGAATACCGCCACAAGAAAGGAGCCCTCGCAGCAGCACGAAGGGGCGATAAGGCCAATCCGATGAAGGAATCCTCGGGATCCCAGTTCTACATCGTCCAGAACCCGGAAAATTGTGTCCACCTCGACGGGGAATATACCGTCTTCGGGGAAACGGTTGCGGGACTCAGCGTAATTGACAAAATTGCGTCAGTTAAGACCAACCGGTTTGGTCTTCCCCAGAAAGAAGTCCGGATTTTGACAGTCAAACCGGACCCGGAAATGAACAAATCGGCCAAATAGCGACTTTTTTCAGCAAAAAAAGGCCTTTGACCGTTTAACTGGTACAAAATTAGTAGTATATTTGCACTGAATAGTTTTTTCATAGGTTAAGTTTTAGGTTAGAATTGCGATCGCCGTTTGCTGGGAAGCACGCGGCGATCATCTGTTTTATTCTCCCTTGAGCCGGCGGAACTCCTTTTTCGCCTTTTCAAGGTCGCGGTTGAACTTTTTGTCGGCATGAAGGGCGACGAGGGCAGCCGCCGCGGCGGAGCGTGAAGCATCCACGTCGCTCTGGTAGTGGACGCCCAGGATAACCCGGCTCTGGCCGTATTCGTACCCTTTTTTCAAAATTTCGGTAGCGGACTCCGGACATATCTCCGAAAGGAGGAGGGCAAGGCCCCAGCCGCGTATCGAGTGGCCTGAGGGGTATGAACCGGTCTTTCCGAGGTCAGCATCTTCGGAAGGATTTCCGCTCGGCTCCCCGAAATATACAAAGGGGCGGCGGCGCATGTATTTCGCCTTGGCTCCGCTTATGCTCGCACGGATATTCTTGATGCTGCTGTCCAGGAACTTGAAAAGGAAGGGGGAATTTTCCTTTGTTATCAAGACCCCGAGTTCCGGGGCGAAATAGGCCATGTAGTACTTTGTAGAGTGATTTATATCCTCTATCGCCTGACGGCCCCTCTCCGTAGCGCGGAGCGCCTTCCCCCTTTCGTAGCAGACGCTGTCTGTCAGGAAGGTCTCAGATCCGTTCACCGGCGGAGCGGGCAGAAACTGCCCTGCGTCCGGCATGTTTTCCGCCGCGATATATCGATCCGGCGGAAGCGTCGCAAGGGTCCCGCAGGAAACCAGCACCGCCATTGCCGCGGCCGTGATAATCATTCTTATTTTCATGTCCCCAAAGTTCGGAAAAAACTTAAAATAAATCAACCTACCCTGTGACGGGTAGGTTGACATCTGAAAAAATGTGACTTCAGCAACTTAGTCGGAGAGGGAGAAGCGCTTGAAGCAAAGCACCTTGGCCTCTTTGTCGACGGCGGCAAGGGCGTCCTTGACGGACTCCTTGTTCTCGGACATCTGGTACTCCTGCTCCATCAGGGTGTTTTCCTTCAGGAACTTCTGGAGACGTCCGGCGACGATGCCTTCAATCATCTTCTCGGGGAGGGAGGCGGCCTTCTCGGCGCCTACCTTCGCGATGATCTCGCGGGCTTCAGCGGCCTGGGCGGGGGTAAGCCAGCCCTTGGCGGTGTTGGACTCGATGTGCTCTTCGCTGTCAACATGGGCGGGATTGATTCCGGCCTTCTTCAGGGCGGCGTCAACTGCCTTCTGGACCTGCTCGTCGCGGGTCTTCTGGATGGCGACTGTGCGCTCGCTCTCAAGTACCTCGGCGGGAACGGAAGCACCGTCCACAGCAACCGGGTTCATGGAAGCGACCTGCATTGCGATACCGCGGGCGATTGCGGCAGGGACCTCCTTGTTGAAGGCGACGATCGCACCGAGCTTGCCATTGAAGTGGACATACTCGGAAACGAACGGGGCCTCGAGGGCGCCATAGAATGCAAGGACGTGCTTCTCACCGGTCTTTCCGGCCTGGTTGGTGATGTCTTCCTCTACGGTATAGCCATCAGCGAGCTTTTCCTGCTTCAGGGCCTCCACATCAGCGGGGAACACCTCGATGGCCTTGTCGGCGATGGCACCGGCGAGGGTTTTGAAATCAGGAGTGGCAGCTACGAAGTCGGTCTCGCAACCGAGGCACACGAGGACGGCCTTTCCACCCGCGACGCGGGCGAGAACGGCACCCTGGGTGGTCTCGTTGTCACCACGCTTGGAGAGCGTGGACTTACCCTTCTCACGAAGGATTTCGACTGCGCGCTTGAAGTCGCCTTCAGCTTCGGTAAGGGCGTTTTTGCAGTCCATCATACCGGCGCTGGTCATGTCACGGAGCTTCTTGATATCTGCTAATGAGATTGCCATGGTCTTCTGATTTTTAAGGGTTTATTCTTCGGTCTTGGGGGTCTCTGCGGGAGCTTCGACAGGAGCTTCAGCGGGAGCTTCTACGGGAGCTTCTTCCACGGGCTCTACCTTGGCGGCCTTGCGAGGACGGAGTTTCTTTACGGGCTTTTCGGCCACGGTCTCCTCCTGGGGCTCCTCAGCGTCGTTCTTCTCCTTCTCGAGCTTGCGCTCATCGAGGCCTTCCTGGATTGCCTTGCAAAGGATATCCATGATGAGCTCGATGGACTTCGTCGCATCGTCGTTCGCCGGAATCACGTAATCAATCGGGGTGGGATCGCAACATGTATCAACCATAGCGATAACCGGAATGTTCAGACGGGCGGCTTCCTTGACGGCGTTGGCCTCTTTCTGGACATCGACGACGAACAGTGCGGAAGGGAGGCGGCTCATGTCCCGGATGGATCCGAGGTTCTTCTCGAGCTTGGCCCTCTGGCGCTCCACCTGGAGACGCTCCCTCTTGGCGAGTTTCTCGAACGTACCATCTTCTTTCATCTTGTCGATGGTGTTCATTTTCTTGACCGCCTTGCGGATGGTGGGGAAGTTGGTGAGCATACCGCCCGGCCAGCGCTCAGTCACCGAAGGCATATTTACGGACAGAGCTTTTTCAGCTACTACCTCTTTGGCCTGCTTCTTCGTGGCTACGAAGAGAATCTTGCGCCCGCTGCGGGCGAGTTCCTTCATCACTTCAGCGGCCTCGTCAATCTTGACGACAGTCTTGTGCAGGTCAATGATGTGGATGCCGTTCTTCTGATCGAAGATGTACGGAGCCATCTTAGGGTTCCACTTACGGGCGAGATGACCGAAATGGGCGCCTGCATCAAGCAATTCTTGGAAATTGGTTCTGGACATTTTGTGTCTGTTGTTTTCTTGTTTTTAACTCTTTTTGTCAACCCGGGAGTAGTGGGAGTACCAATCTCCCGCGTTTTCCGCAGTCACGGCAATCTTTCAGTAGCTCGGGAGGATTCCCATCCTCACCATGAGGTCCGAAGATTTGGGTTGGACCGGACTGTGCATAATGTAAATCAACCGTGCAAGATTAACGCTTGCTGAACTGGAAGCGGCGGCGTGCACCAGGCTGACCGGGTTTCTTGCGCTCGACTTCGCGGGCGTCGCGGGTGAGGAAACCGGCGGCCTTCAGCGTGGAGCGGTAGGCCTCTTTGTCGATCTCGCAAAGAACGCGAGCGATGCCGAGACGAACGGCTTCTGCCTGACCTTTGGTTCCGCCTCCGACGAGGGTAACCTTTACGTCAAACTGGCCTGCGGTACCGGTAACTTCGAAGGGCTGGTTAACAATGTACTGGAGAGTTTCCTCCTTGAAATACTCGGAGAGCTCCCGGCCATTGATAACGATGTTGCCTTTGCCCGGCACTGCATAAACACGAGCGACAGCTGATTTACGTCTTCCAAGGGCGTGTTTCTGTTCCATGTGCTCTGTTTAAATTTCGTTTAACTTGATTGTTTTGGGGTTCTGCGCCTGGTGCGGATGCTCGGGACCTGCATAAACATAGAGGTTTCCGATGAGCTTGTCACCAAGACGGGTCTTGGGAAGCATTCCCTTGACCGACCTGCGGATAAGTTCGGTAGGCCGTTTTGCGAGGATTTCGCGAGGGGTCGTGAACCGCTGTCCACCCGGATAACCGGTGTAGCGGGTATAGACCCTGTCAGTCATCTTCTTTCCGAGGAGGCGGACCTTTTCCGCATTGATTACGATGACGTTGTCACCGCAGTCGACGTGCGGGGTGTAGCCCGGCTTGGTCTTGCCACGAAGGACAAGAGCGACCCTGGAGGCCAGACGACCAAGAGCGAGATCAGTCGCATCAATGACCACCCATTCTTTCTTCACGGTCGCCTTGTTGAGCGATACCGTCTTGTAGCTAAGTGTGTCCACTGTCTTGATCTTTAATGGTTTATAACTAATTGTTGCGTTCCCTACACTTTATAGGGGGTGCAAAGGTAAGAAATTTTTCCGTTTTTGCAAAATCTTCCGAAAGTCCCTTTCCGATAAGCTGAAACACAAAAATTAAATATTATTGTTCGTTTTTTCGCACTTTTTAAATAACTTTGCAAATCCGCATAAGGCAAAAACACTTTTTAAAAAAAGTAAAAACTGTTTTTTAAAATACTAACCATCTATGTTCAAACGTCTAATTACACTTCTTGCTGGCATCCTTATCGCTGCCGGTACGGTGGCATATGCCCAGCAGGAAAAAGTGTCCGGTAAAGTCACCGACAGCGCGGGAGAACCCGTTCCCGGAGCGTCCGTTTTCGTCAAGGGGACGAATAACGGAACCGTGACTGACATTGTCGGTGCATTTTCCCTGCGAAACGTTTCCAGGGGTGATGTCCTCGCTTTCTCCTGCATCGGATACGAAAGCGTGGAAGTAACCTACAACGGACAAACTCTGGCGATTATCCTGAACGATGACAACCAGATGATTGAGGAAACGGTTGTGGTGGGTTACGCCACCATGAAAAAACGCGACCTTGTCGGTGCGGTCGATGCGGTCGGCAGCGAAGTCTTCGGAAATCGCGCCGCCTCCAACCTGACCCGCGCCCTCCAGGGTGAAATCGCAGGTCTCAACATTACGTTCAACGACTCAAAACCTTCCCACGGCGGCTCTTACAACGTCCGTGGTACCGGTTCCATCGGAGCCGGCGGCGGTTCGCTCGTCCTGATTGACGGCGTTGAAGGCAGCATGTCCATGGTCAACCCCCAGGATGTTGAGAGCGTCTCCGTCCTGAAGGACGCCTCTTCGACCGCTGTCTATGGTGCCAGGGGCGCGTTCGGCGTTATCCTCATCACGACGAAAAACGCCAAGAAGGGCCGCCCGACGGTGAATTACAACGGTTCATTCATCGTGAACCGCAGGACCGTCATTCCGGATGACATCTATGACTCCAACGACTGGCTCGATATCTGGATGGCCGTTTACGACGGTTACTACAACGGCTCCAAGGCACGCCTCAACCACCTTGACAACAAGGCCCCGTACTCTGAAGCCATCTATAATGAAATCATCCGCCGCAAGGCCGACCCGACCCTCCCGAAGGTCGAGGAGAACTACGATGTCTCCGGATTCGGATACGCCTACTACGACTGCCACGACTGGCTCTCGGAATTCTACCGCGACTACCACTATTCTACGGAGCACAACCTCTCCGTTTCGGGTGGCGGCGAAAACGCGGATTACTATGTTTCCGGCCGTTTCTATGATTCCCAGGGTGTTTTCCGCGTAGGTAACGAGGACTTCAAGAAGTACAACCTCCGCATGAAGGGAACCCTGAAGATCCGTCCATGGATGAAGCTTACCAACAACGCCAGCGTCTCGGTCAACAACACCTATCTCCCGCGCCAGCAGGCCGGCCAAAGCGTCATGAGAATCATGGAGCACTGGGCTAACCCGATGGTTCCGCTGAAGAACCCGGACGGAAGCTGGACCCCCGCCGCTGTAGGTACCGGTTATGCCGCCTATGCCGAAGGGAACAACTACCTGACTGACAATTATATCTACCTCCGCGACAAGATCTCCCTCGACATCGACATCATCAAGGATGTCCTCAAGATCCAGGCGGACTACTCCTATAATTATACTGACCGCCAGAGGGCTATAGTCCAGCACATGGTCCAGTATTCCAAGTCCCCGGGCGTCTATGTCTGGGAAAGCGAGACCCAGGGAGAAAAGCTCCAGAAGATTGACTACCACACTGTATATCAGACAGCCAACATCTACGCCTCCTGGACTCCGAAACTCGGAAAGAACCACTCCCTGACCCTTCTCGGCGGTTATAACGTGGAAGACAGCAACTACGTTACGCTGAACGCTTCGCGCGTCGGATTCACGTCGGCGACAAAGCCGTCCTTCGCCCTGATGGACGGGGAGGCGACAGTCACCCAGGGAGGAAACTCCTGGGGCGTTCAGGGTTACTTCTTCCGCGTCAACTATTCCCTCCTCGACCGCTATCTTTTCGAAATCAGCGGCCGCTATGACGGTTCCTCAAAGTTCCCGACCTACAGCCAGTGGGGCTTCTTCCCTTCCGGCTCCGTCGCATGGCGCCTTTCCGACGAGCCGTTCATGGCATGGATCCGCCCGGTTGTTGACAACCTGAAGATCCGCGGTTCCTACGGTTCCATAGGAAACGGCTCCGTCAGCCCTTATTCCTTCACCTCGGAGATATCGCTCTCCAAGGCCACCGACTTCGTTCTCGACGGAGCCCTGCCGACTGTCTCCTCCTCTGCCAGCACCGTTCCCGACTCTCTTACCTGGGAGACGGCGACAACGGCTGACATCGGACTCGACATCGACCTCCTGAAGAGCCGCCTCTCCGGAACCTTCGACATCTACCGCCGTATCACCTCTGACATGTACACGGCCGGTGCGACCCTCCCGGGTGTTTACGGAGCTTCCGTGCCGAAGGGTAACAATGCGGAACTCAAAACCGACGGCTGGGAAATGTCCATCCAGTGGAGAGATCAGTTCAACCTTGGAGGAAAGCCCTTCAGCTACAGCGTAAAGGGAACCCTCTGGGACAGCCGCACCTGGGTTACCAAATTCAACGGCAACGATGCGAAGAAACTCGGAACCATCGCCAACCTCATCGCCAACATGGGCCAGCCGGATTACTATGAAGGCATGGAACTCGGCGAAATGTGGGGATACACCGTCGTAGGACTCTACAAGGACTGGGACGATGTCGCAAATTCCGCGACCCAGAACTTCAAGCAGACCGTCAACAACGCCGTCTATCCCGGCCAGGTCAAATTCGCGGACCTCGACCTCAGCGGCGAAATCGACTATCTGGGACTCTCGGTTGAGGATCACGGCGACCTCAGCATTATCGGCAACTCCCTCCCCCGCTACCGCTACGGCCTCAACCTCAACGCTTCCTGGAACGGCATCGGACTGAACGTCTTCTTCCAGGGCGTCGGCAAGAGGGACTGGTATCCGGGTTATGACTCCGGTTACTTCTGGGGAAGGTATGCACGTCCTTTCTTCTACTTCACACCGACCATCCACAAACTGGACAATCCCTATGTCGCCCAGTTTGACGATGAAGGCAACTGTATCAACTGGGATACCGCCTACTGGCCGCGTCCTACGACCTACCAGAGCAATTCCCAGGACAAGAAGACGGTCCTCTCAACCCCTAACACCCGCTACAAACAGAATGCGGCCTACCTTCGTATGAAGAACATCGAGATCAGCTATACCTTCAACCGCAATGTCTGCCAGGCACTCGGCCTCGAGGATCTCAAGGTCTTCATCAACGGAGAGAACCTCTTCACCTATACCCCGCTCCACAAGTGGGCCCCGAACCTGGATCCGGAAGGCATTGACGGAGGCGACACTGACTTCTCCTCCAATACCCTCAACGGTACCGCCTACCCGACCTTCAAGTCGGTGGCAATCGGTCTTAATGTCACATTCTAATCATGGAGGAAAGCAAGATGAAAAAATATTTTATCGTACTCGTTTCCCTTCTTCTCGCAGCTACGGCCTGCGACAAGGATTTCCTCGTCAGGGAAAACCCGAACTCCATTGAGAGCCAGTTCTTCTTCAAGGACGAAACATCCCTTCAGATCTATTCCAATACGATGATGCGCTCATGGGAGCCGGAAATCATCGACTTCGTAAACGGCGACCGCTACACCGACACCCACGGCTGGGACGGTCTCTACAACTTCTATACGAACAACTACGATGTCGACGACATGACTTCCTGGAGCTGGACCTTCCTCAGGACGGTCAACTACTATCTCGAGCATATGCGTGATGCGGACGTCTCCGATGAACTTCTCGACCACTATGAAGGCGTAGGCCGGTTCTTCCGCGCCCTCTTCTATGTCGGGAAACTCCAGCAGATCGGCGCCTGCCCGTATTATGACCATACGATCGACCCTACCGACAAGGAAGCCCTCTTCAAGGGCCGCGACAAGCGTTCCTATGTCGCAAAGAAGATCCTCGAGGACTTCAACTATGCCGCGACCCACTGCCTCGCCAGCGACAAGTTCATGGTCCGCTCCAGCTATGTCAACAAGTACGTAGTCCTCGCCTACAAGGCCCGCTTCTGCCTCTTCGAAGGAACATACCGCAAGTATCACGACCTCGACCACTCCACCGGAGAGGCATGGACCGCTGAAGAAAAGGCGGAAGCCACGACCTACCTCAACGAGTGCGTCAGCGCCTGCGAGGAGATTATGAACTCCGGCAAGTATGCCCTCATCGACAACCCGGCGAACCGCCAGACCCAGTACCGCGACCTCTTCACCAATGCCGACGGCTGCGGCAACCTTACGAAGGAATTCATCTGGGCCCGCGACTACGACGAGGGACTGAACGTGAACAACACCAAGTACTCGATCAACGACTACATGATCAACGCCCAGCACGCCCAGTACGCCTTCAACCGCGACTTCGTCATGACTTACCTCATGCTGGACGGCACCCCGTTCACCTCGAAGTACACCGGAACGGACTACTACAAGGCGACCTTCGCAGAGGAGTGCGCGGGACGCGACTACCGTCTTGCCCAGACCATGCGCACCCCGGGCTTCACCCGTGCGAACGGAACTGTCCACTATGCCCCGGATCTCGTCTTCTCGAAGACCGGCTACCAGCCCGTCAAGTGGCTCTATGACCGTAACGACCTCGACGAAATCAACTCGGCTACCTTCACCGACGTTCCTCTGATGCGCTACGCCGAAATCCTCCTCGACTATGCGGAGGCGAAGGCCGAACTCGGCGCCTGCAACCAGGAGGTCTGGAACAAGACCATCAAGCTCCTTCGCGAGCGTTCCGGCGTCAAGAGCATCTACCCGACCGCGGCCGACCCGTACATGGTCCAGTACTTCCTGAACTCCGTAACGGATCCGGTTATCCTCGAAGTCAGGCGTGAGCGCGGCATCGAGCTGACCATGGAGAACATCCGTCAGCAGGATATCCGCCGCTGGCACATGGGAGAACTCCTTATCAAGCAGAAGACCGGAATGTGGATTCCCGCCATCGAGACCGACCTCGACCTCGACGGTGACGGCACCCCGGACAACATTGTCTCGGCCGTCCTCACCGAAAAGCCGGGCATGAAGGTCCTCACCATCAATGTCGATGGAAAGACCCAGAAATCAGGGCTCAACCACCGGCTCTCCGAAGGAGACCACGGTTACATCCTGCCCTACCAGGCCAACCGCGAACAATACAGCTGGTCCGAGAAGAAATACCTCTATCCGGTACCTTCCCCGACCGTTACCTTCAACGAAAACCTCGACCAGAACAAGGGGTGGTAATAAAGAATACAACTTTAAAAAACTTTCATATGAAAAAATCACTTTATCTTCTCATGGCTCTCTCTCTGACTGTCCTTTCCTGTAAAGAAAACGGTGGCGAAGAGATCGAAACTCCGTCCCTTGAGATCGACAAGACCGAGATTTCGGTCGCTGCCGATGCCTCTTCGGAAACTTTCTCCATCACTTCCAACGCCGCATGGACGGTAAATTCATCCGCCGACTGGATTACCGTAGACCCGGCAAAGGGTGAAGGCAACGCAACGGTTACAGTCAGCATCGCCGAGAACACCATCGCAAAGGAGCGCACCGGAAGCATCAACATCAACAGTACCGCCAAGCGCCTTTCCGTTGCGGTAAAGCAGGCGGCCGCTGAAATTGTAGTCGAAACAAAGATTACTGAAATCAAGTCTGCCGAGGACTTTGTCACTGTCGGAAATACGATGTTCACCTATGAGCCGACTGACGTGATTTCGCTCGAGGCCGACATTACCATCTCCGCTCCAATGGATTCGCTGAAGGTCATCTTTGACGGCAAGGGCCACACGATCACCCTTAACTATGAGACGACGGACGCATCCACCACCGATCCTGTTTACGCCAATGTCGGTGTCTTCCGCAAGGTTTACGGCACGGTAAAGAACCTCAAGACCGCCGGCTCCATTACGGTAAAACCTGAAGGCAGCGGCACCTACCACATCGGCGGTATCGCCGGTATCGGCTATGAGAACGCTGTCTTCGAGAACTGCGAGAACGGTATCGCCCTCTCCGCCACGACAGGAGTCACCCACCACATGGGCGGCGTTGTCGGCTATGCGGGAGCAAGCATTACCAAGGACGCCAACAATACGATACTTACCACGGAAGGTACCGCTTCAATCAAGAGCTGCAAGAATACCGCAAAGGTCGAAATGAATGTTGAAGGAGCAGCAGCAGCGTCCCAGGTCGGCGGTATCATCGGTCATCTCGAGTCCAAGGGAACCGTCGAGTCCTGCACGAATGAAGGCGATGTCATCTATTCCGGTGCAGGAACCACCAGAATGGGAGGCATCTGCGGTTATGTCAACAATCTCGACAACATAACCTTCAAGGACTGCATCAACAATGGCGGCGTTACCAACACCGCGACAGGATACAGCAGTACTTCATGGGCATATGTAGGCGGCATTACCGGCTATTACGGAACGCCTTCCATTGGAGGAAAGGTTCTCTATGAGAACTGCTCCAACACCGGAACCCTTACCTGTGACAACGCCAGCACCAAGATTCGCTCCCGCGTCGGCGGCATCAACGCACACGGCGGCAATTCGAACGATTATGCCAAGGCAAATGCCGACGGAACCGGAGTCCATACCTGGCAGTACAAGAACTGCTCCAACAGCGGAGCGATCGTCATGTCCGGCTGCGTCTCCAGCACCCGCTCCCAGATCGGCGGAATCCAGGCATACAGCGAACCCGGCGGAATCGCAATCATGGAGGGCTGCACCAGCTCCGGAAGCTACTCCTGTGACAGTCCCCAGTCTAGCGCTGACCATAATGCCCTCGGCGGCCTTCTCGGAAGGGGCGGCGCGACCGACTGCGCGTTCACGGACAACACCATTGCCGCGACCTGCACCCTTACCGGAACTGCCACTACCGCTATCGGCCTCTTTGTCGGTAACAACAATGCCTACACGACTGCCGTCACCGGTAAGATTTCCGGAGGTAAGATAGTTAAGGGCGACACCGAGACCGTAGTAACGGCCGACAACTTCTCCACCCTCCTTTTCACCAAGGCACTTGGTGAAGGCGGAACCATCACCGGAGTAACCTTCGGCAACTAGTTCTTCTGAAATACACTTCGAGGGTGACCGCGTGGTCACCCTCTTTTTTTGTTTTCTTTGATTATTTCTGCATTCGGAAAAGTCACGAATAATTCATATTTTTGTAAACTGATACAAAAGAAAAAGACATGAAACTTGACGGAAGACGCGAAAGCTCGAACGTAGAAGACCGGAGGCGGCTCTCCGGGGGTGGAAAAGCCGGCCTGGGTCTCGGCGGAATCGTAATTGTAGGACTGCTGACCCTTCTTATGGGCGGAAATATTGGCGACGTATTCCGGAACGTGCAGAACGCCGGAGGGCTCACGATGACGGAAATGACGACCTCCTCCGCCACGGAATTCACCGCGGAAGAAGAGGCCCTCGCGAAGTTCTCCCGGCAGATTCTCGCCTCAACTGAAGACGTGTGGACTGCCTATTTCAAAAAGCACAACCTCGGAACGTACCGGAACCCGACCCTCGTACTCTATACCAATGCAACTTCGACCGCCTGCGGAACCGGCCAGGCGGCAATGGGACCGTTCTACTGCTCCGGCGACGAGAAACTATACATCGACCTGAGCTTCTTCTCATCGATGAAAAAATCCCTCGGTGCGGACGGCGACTTCGCCTATGCCTATGTGATTGCCCATGAGGTCGGACACCATGTCCAGAACGTCCTCGGGACCCTCGGCAAGGCCCATCAGCAGATGGCCCGCATGTCGAAGGCGGATGCCAACCGGATAAGCGTCAGAATTGAACTCCAGGCGGATTTCTATGCCGGAGTCTGGGGATACTACGAAGGGTCCATGTTCGGATCCCTGGACGACGGGGATATCAAGGAAGCGGTAAACTGCGCTTCGGTAATCGGTGACGACTACCTCCAGAAAAAGTCCCAGGGCTACGCCGTCGAGGAGTCTTTCACCCACGGAACGGCCGCCCAGAGAATGAGGTGGCTGAAAAAAGGTCTGACGACCGGGGACATTTCAAAGGGTAACACCTTCGCTCTCAGCGACAAAGAGCTTTAAAGGAAAAAGGATAGCAAATGAGTAAACATTTCACCCTGCCGTATGACGGCGGACTAATCGAGAAAGGGCTTCCTTCGGGAATTCTCCACTCGTTTGAAAAAGTAAAGACGGAAATCTACACCGAGTCCCGCGACGCTTCGAATGTTGTCGCGGACATCGTGGTGAAGGCCATAAATTCGGCTCCGAAGGACCGCCTGTTCAAACTCGGGGTAACGACGGGTGCTACACCCGTTTCCCTCTACCATGAGCTTGCGAGGAGAAACGAGGCCGGTGAGGTTTCATTCAGGAACGTGGAAATCATATCCATCGATGAATACTATCCCTCAAGCAAGGATGAGCGGCAGAGCCGGAACTTCCGGATCCATGAGTCCTTCCTCGACAGGGTCGATGTACTGAAGGAAAATATCCATATCCCCGACGGAACAGTCCCGCAGGACAAGGTTTCGGAGTACTGCGACGCCTTCGACAGGGAGGCAAGGGGAATGGACCTCCTGGTAATCGGTATCGGAGAGCAGGGCCAGCTCGGTTTCAACGAGGCGGGTAGTTCCGAAAAGAGCCGGACCCGCACTGTACGCCTTTCCTACAAGTCCAGAAAGCGCCAGGCACGGAATTTCAACGGAGACCTCGCCTCAACTCCCCAGTCCGCAATCACAATCGGGCTCGGAACGATGCTCAGCGCCTCGAAGATTATCCTCATGGCCTGGGGTGAAGACAAGGCCGAGGCAGTCCGGGACATTGCCGAGGGCTCCGTCAATCCCGCCTGCCCCGCCTCCTATCTCCAGAGGCATGACGATGTCACCTTCTTCGTGGACGAGACCGCCGGCAGCATGCTGACAAGGGTTACCGCCCCCTGGCTCGTAGGCCCTTGCGACTGGACCAGGAAATTTATCCGGAAAGCGGTCGTATGGCTCTGCCAGACAACCGGGAAGCCGATTCTGAAACTGACGGAAAAGGACTATCTCGAAAACAATCTCGGAGAGCTGATTGAGAAATACGGACCCTTTGACAAGATTAATATTGACGTTTTCAACGACCTCCAGCACACGATTACCGGCTGGCCGGGCGGTAAACCCAATGCGGACGACAGCACCCGTCCGGTCCCTGCCACCCCGTTCCCGAAGACTGTCCTCATCTTCTCGCCCCATCCGGACGACGACGTAATTTCAATGGGCGGCACCTTCATCCGGCTCGCCACCCAGGGTCATAACGTCCATGTCGCCTATGAGACCTCCGGAAACGTAGCCGTCCATGACGACGTCGTCCTCCAGCACATGGACGCGGCCTTCCAGCTCGGATTCGCCGACAAGTTCAAGGAGGTGAAGGCCCTTGTTGACAGCAAGATTCCCGGTGAACCGGAGCCAAGGGCCCTTCTCGACATCAAGGCCGCAATCCGCCGCAGCGAGGCCCGCGGGGCCGTCCGCTGCTTCGGGCTCAATGACAATACGAATGCCCATTTCCTCAACCTCCCCTTCTATGAGAGCGGCGGGGTCAAGAAACTCCCCCGTTCCCAGAAAGACGTGGATATCATTAAGAAGCTGATGTCAGAACTCCGGCCGCAGATGATTTTCATGGCCGGCGACCTGGCTGACCCGCACGGAACCCACAGGGTCTGTACCGAAGCCGCCCTCGAGGCCTTCGAACAGCTCCGGGAGGAACCGGGCAACGAGTGGACCTCCGACGCCCACATCTGGCTCTACCGCGGGGCATGGATGGAGTGGGAGCTCGGGCGCGTGGACATGGCCGTTCCGCTGAGTCCGGACGAGGTTGTCCTCAAGCGCCATTCCATCTTCCACCACCTCTCGCAGAAGGACATCGTCCCCTTCCCGGGCGACGACCCGAGGGAGTTCTGGCAGAGGGCCGAAGAGCGCACCCAGAACACCGCACGGCTCTATGACCAGCTCGGAATGGCCGAATACCAGGCCATCGAAGTTTTCCTGAAACTATGTTAATAACAACAATATGAAAGTAATTATCAGAGACAACCAGCACGAGGCCTCCATCTGGGCCGCACGCTACATCGCCGAAAAAATCAACGCAGCCCCCAAGGGAAAACCCTTCGTTCTGGGACTTGCGACCGGCTCCACCCCTATCGAAACCTACGCCGAGCTTATCAGAATGTACAAAGCCGGTGAGGTATCCTTCAAGAACGTCATTACTTTCAACATGGACGAGTACGTCGCCCTTCCCGTAGAGCATCCGGAGAGCTACCACTCCTTCATGGACAAATACCTCTTCAACCATATTGACATTCCCCGAGAGAACATCCATCTTCTCGACGGCAACGCTCCCGACCTGAAGAAGGAGTGCGAAGAATATGAGAAGAAGATTGTCGCCGCGGGAGGTATCGACCTCTTCCTCGGCGGTGTCGGTGAAGACGGCCACCTCGCCTTCAACGAGCCCTATTCCTCGCTCCAGTCCAGGACGAGGGTCATGACCCTTACCTATGACACCCTCCTTGTCAACTCCCGCTTCTTCGACAATGACATCAACAAGGTCCCGAAACAGGCCATGTCAGTCGGCGTTGCGACCGTTCTGGATGCCGCTGAGGTCCTGATTCTCGCCTTCGGCCACAAGAAGGCCCGCGCTATCAGGATGGCCGTCGAAGAGCCCGTGTCCCATGTCTGCACCCTCTCCGCCCTCCAGTATCACCCCGCCGGAATCGTCGTTGTCGATGAACTCGCAGCCGGTGAACTGAAGGTGAACACGTATAAGTATTTCAAACAGATTGAAGCAGCTGAAGCAAAATGAAAACCTATGTAGAACCGCAGCGGGAGATTCCCGTACGCTCGGAAGTTGACGTCCTCGTGGTCGGGGGCGGCCCTTCGGGCATCATGGCGGCCAGAGCGGCTGCCAAGGATGGCGCAAAAGTCCTCCTCATCGAATCCAGAGGTTATCTCGGAGGCAACCTGACCCTCGGGCTTCCTATCCTGGCCTACCTCGACGTAAACGGGAAGCAGTGCATAAAGGGCTATGCCCAGGAACTGATCGACCGCCTTGCAGCGCGCGGCTGCGCGGGTCCCCATGTCCCCTGCAAGAACCACATGTCTCTGACCATCATCGACCCTGACGAGGTCAAGACGGTAGCCCTGGAAATGGTCCGGGAGCGGGGCGTGGAGGTCCTTATGTATGTTTTCTGCTCCGCAGCCATAATGGATGGAAACCGGATCAAAGGGGTTATCATCGAATCCAAGGCCGGACGGGAAGCGATTCTCGCCAAGACCGTTATCGACTGCACCGGAGACGGCGACGTGGCCGAGAGGGCCGGCGTCGAGATGCACAAGGGTGACGAAAACGGAGGCATGCAGCCCCCGACCCTCATGTATTCGGTCCGGAAAGTCGATATGGCCGCTTTCAGGGATGCCCTTGTGAACCATAGTGACGTCTTCGACATGGACGTCATGCCGCCGGAGCAGTTTGCCCGCCGTTATTTCATCACGGTCGGACTGAGGAACCAGATCCGCAAGGCAACCGAGGACGGACTTGAAATCCCTGTCGCGAGGACCATCCTCATCACCGGACTCAAGGATGACCAGATCTGGGTCAACATGAGCCGGGTCAGCGGAGTTGACAGCACCCTTCCCGAAAGCTACACCAAAGGCGAAATTGAGGCCCTGGCCCAGATCAAGGTTCTGAACCGCTATCTCCGCGGCTATGTCCCTGGCTTCAAGGATATGGAAGTGGAGCGGATCATGCCCTTCCTCGGCATCCGGGAGAGCCGGGTCATGGTAGGAAAATACGTACTCACGGCCGAGGATATCCTCTCTTCGAGGCGTTTCGAGGACGTTATCACGGTCGCCGGCTACCCGGTTGACATCCACCACTCTACCGGAGCAGACTGCACAATGCTCTTTGCCAAGGACAACCATGACATCCCGTACCGCTGCCTCGTTCCCGAAAAGGTTGAGGGGCTCCTCGTCGCAGGACGCTGCTCGTCCTTTACCCATGAGGCCATGGCCGGGACGCGGGTAATGTCAACCTGCATGGCCCTAGGCCAGGCAGCCGGCACCGCAGCCCGCATCGCCCTCGCCTCGGGCGTCCTTCCTTCGGAAGTCGACGTACCTGCGGTCCAGGCCGCCCTCCGTGCGGAAGGGGCCTACCTCGGCTAAAAAGAGGATTCCAACTTATTGCAGGGAGCCGCCTACAAGATCCAGAATTTCTGAAGTGATCTTGGACTGGCGGCCCTTGTTGTATTCCAGGGTCAGCTCGTCCAGGAGATCTTCTCCATTGTCGGTAGCGGTCTGCATGGCAACCGCCCTCGCCGCATGCTCGGCGGCAGCGCTGTCGAGAAGGACAGTATAGATTTTCAGTTTCAGGGTCTTAGGGAGCAGTTCTTCCAGAAGGTCCTGGACTGAGGGCTCTATTATCCAGCCGCGGGGGTCTCCGGCTTCTTCCGGCGCCGCATCCGAAGAAAGACGGTAAGGAAGCCAGGTCTCGCGTACCGGCGCCTGGGAGCCGGTAGATATGAAATGATTGTAAATCAGCTCAATACGATCGTATTTCTCAATCTCATATGCTTCCCACAGGTACTCGGCAAGACGGGCCGCTACCGTGTAGTCCGGATGGGCAGAAAGGGAAACGAGGTCGAAAGAGGAAAGCTTTTCGTCAGAATGGATTCCGACTCGCCTCATGGACTCCGCCATCTTCCTTCCGACAGGGATAACCGTAACGCGGACTCCCCCTCCTTCATATTCCCGGACAGTTTCCAGGACTTTCCGGACTACATTTGCATTGAAGCCGCCGCAGAGGGAAGAATTGGAGGAGAGGGCTACTATTGCAACGTTTCGGAGCTCCTCCCGGGGGGAAACCGAGGGGACGACGGCATTTTTTTCGGTAAGCAGGGTCGCCAGCAGGGACTGGAGGGCCGAGTCATATGGCAGCATCCCGGAAATCGCCTGCTGGGCCTTCCGGAGCTTTGCCGAAGAGACGAGTTTCATCGCCGAAGTTATCTTCAGCGTACTCCGGACAGATCCGATCCGGCCCTTTGTTTCCTTTAAAGACGGCATAATTTACATTCCGAGAATAACGCTGGCGGCTTCCTTTTCTATTATAGCTGTAATTTCTTCAGATATCTTTCCCTCGGAAAGCGGGGCGAGCACATCGTCCGCATGGGCCGCCCTCATCCTCTCGAGGAAGTGGTCCTGGAACTCCCTGACCCTGTCCAGGGGAATATCCTTCATCAGGGCATGGGTCCCGCAGTAGAGGATGGCCACCTGCTCCCCGACATCCATGGGACTGTACTGGGGCTGAATCAGAAGGATATTGTTCTTTCGTCCCTTGTCGAGGGCCGCCGCCGTAACCTTGTCCATATCGGAGGAGAACTTCGAGAAGGACTCTAGTTCGCTGTACTGGGCCTGGTCTATCTTTAGGGTCCCGGCGACCTTTTTCATGCTCTTTACCTGGGCGCTGCCGCCGACCCTGGAAACCGAAATACCGACATTGACGGCCGGGCGGACTCCCTGGTTGAAGAGGTCTGATTCGAGATAAATCTGGCCGTCAGTAATGGAAATCACGTTCGTCGGGATATAGGCAGATACGTCTCCCGCCTGGGTCTCGATAATCGGAAGGGCAGTCAGGGAACCTCCTCCCCGGACCTTTCCGGAAAGGGCCTTCGGGAGGTCGTTCATCTTCTCCGCAACCTCCTGCTGATCAATTATTTTCGCAGCCCTTTCAAGAAGACGTGAATGGAGGTAGAAGATATCTCCCGGATAGGCCTCGCGGCCGGAGGGGCGGCGGAGAATGAGGGAGACCTCGCGGTAGGCAACCGCCTGCTTCGAAAGGTCGTCATAGACTACCAGGGCATGGCGGCCGGTATCCCGGAAATACTCCCCGATGGCGGCGCCGGCAAAAGGCGCATAATACTGCAGGGCTGCAGGGTCCGCCGCGGTCGCGGCGACAACGATGGTATAATCCATGGCCCCTTTCTCGCGGAGGGTATTCACGATAGAAGCGACGGTGCTGCCTTTCTGGCCCACGGCGACATAGACGCAGTAAACCGGCTTCCCAGCGAGGTAACATGACCTCTGATTAATAATGGTGTCGATTGCGATTGCGGTTTTCCCCGTCTGGCGGTCGCCGATAATCAGTTCCCGCTGTCCGCGCCCTATCGGAATCATGGCGTCGATGGCCTTCAGTCCGGTCTGGAGCGGCTCGCTGACCGGCTGGCGGAAAATAACGCCGGGGGCCTTGCGCTCGAGGGGCATGTCGATTTTCTCCCCTTCGATGTCACCGAGACCGTCAAGGGGGTTCCCGAGCGGGTCCACGACCCTTCCGACCATATTTTCATTGACTCCGACCGAGGCAATCCTGCCTGTCCGCCGGACCACCATTCCCTCGGAAATCCGGTCGGTAGGCCCCATTAGAACGGCACCCACGTTGTCCGGCTCGAGATTCATGACAACCGCATTGATTCCGTTGTCGAACTCGAGCAGCTCGCCCGCTTCGGCATTCTGGAGCCCATAAAGGCGGACCACGCCGTCGCTGACCTGGAGTACCTTGCCGATTTCCTCGAACCGGAGTTCCGATTTGATGTCCCTGAGCTGGCTCAGAAGCACTTCGGAAATTTCACTCGCTTTGATATTGTCCATATCCTATACTATCCTTCTGTTCTTTTCAATGAATGCGCGGCGTATCAGCTCCAGCTGCCGCCTCGCACTGGCGTCGACCATAATGTCGTCTATGTCAAAGACAAAGCCGCCGAGTATTCCGGGATCCACGGTGGTCTCTATCACTACCTCGCAGCCGGTTTTGGAGCGGACGAGGTCCTTCAGGGCCGCGAGGAGTTCCGCGGAGGGCTCGGAAACCGTCGTAAGGCGGGCGTACCGAAGGCCCTGACGGCGATTATACATGTCGGTAAAATGGTGAAAAATAAGCTTGCAATGCTCTTCGCGCCCGTTTTTGACAAGAAGCTTAATGAAACTCTCCAGCTCCGGGGCCATCGGCTCCCCAAGCGCCGCTTCCAGTAAGGAAAGCTTCTTCGAGGGGGTTACCACCTTGTCCCCGAGGGCCTCCTTAAGACCTGGAACCGTATCCAGCTGCTTTTCAATCACGCTGACCTGGCGGCATACAGCAGCCCCTCCCCCCGTCTCCTCAACGTACTTGAGGAGGGCGGTAGCATAGCGGGAAGATATGAGCCCTGTATTCATCCTGGAACTTTATGAGATATTATTGTCGATTTTCATGGCCTCGTCAACCATCTTCGAAAGGAAGGCGGACTCCCCTTCTTCGTCGGATAGCTCCTTCCGGAGAATCTTTTCGGCGACGCTGACCGACAGGAGGGCCACCTCCCGGCGGATGTCCCGCATCGCGCTCTCCTTCTCTTCGGCTATCCGCTCGCGGGCCTCGGAAAGAATCTTGTCCGCTTCCTCGCGGGCCTCTTCCTTTGCCTTTGAAATCATGGTTGTACGGGCCTCTGTGGCTTCTTTCATGATGAGGGCCTGCTCCTTTCGGGTCTCCTCTATCATGCGCTCATGCTCTTTCACCATCTCCGACATCTTCACTTCGACCTCGCGGGCGTCGCGGAGCGACTTGGCAATGGCCTCGTCCCGCTTCTCGACCGCCTTTGTGATGATCGGGAAACCGAACTTGGCCAAAATGAAAAACAGCAGGCCGAAGATTACGACCATCCAGAAAAGGAGGCCGCTGTCGGGGGTTATAAGGTCCATTGCTTAACGGAGGACGGCAAGGAGACAGACGATGATGGCGAAAAGGGAGGCGCCTTCAACCATACCGGCGGCGATAATCATGGCCGTACGGAGGTTCCCGGCGGATTCCGGCTGGCGGGCAATGGACTCCATGGTCGCCTGGCCGATCTTGCCGATACCGATAGCCGCTGCGATGGCTGCAATTGCGGCGGCGATTGCCGCGCCGGCCTTTCCGAGGGCCGCTCCGGCTGTTGCCTGAAGAAGAATCATACTAATCATAATCGTATCATTTAACAGTTATATTTTCATTCTTTCACCCTGGCGAGTCCTATATAGACCGCAGAGAGTATTGTAAAAACATAGGCCTGGATAAAGGCCACGAGGCATTCGAGGATGTCCAGGAAAAGCCCCAGCAGGAGGGACACCAGGGTCATGGACCCGAAGATGACCGGTCCCATCGCGGCGACGACGAAGATGACGCAGACCATGCTGAGAATCATGATATGGCCGGCCATCATGTTCGCGAAAAGACGGATAGTCAGGGAGACCGGTTTCATAAGGGCGCTGAAGACCTCTATGACCGGCATTATCGGCTTGAGGAAGCCCGGAACCTCCGGCGCAAATATCTCCTTGTAATAGTGTTTCGTCCCGAAGATATTGACAGTGAAGAAGGTAAAGAGCGCGAGGACAAGGGTTACGGCAATATTGCCGGTCAGGTTGGCCCCGCCGGGGAAAAACGGAATGATTCCGAGGAAATTATTGAAAAGGATGAAGAAAAACGCGGTGCAGAGGTACGGGGAAAAGCGCCGGTAGTCTTCGCCTATATTCTCCCTGGCGATGTTATGGACCATCATGATAAGGGGTTCCGTCAGCGAGGCAATCCCGCCCGGGGGCTCCTCCAGGGTATCATGTTTCCGGTACCAGCGGGCCGTCAGGAGGAAAATCACCAGAAGCAGGACGCAGGAGAACATCAGGGAAAGGACATTCTTCGTAATGGATATGTCAAAAGGACGGACCGGCTCCCCGCCGACGAGCTCGACTATCTTTCCCTTTTCATTGAATACGAAATCCCCGTAGCGGCCTTCCTCCATCTTTTTCGAGGAGAAAACGTGCCATCCGGAGGTCCTGCTGTAAAGGATTACCGGAAGATGGACGGCTATGGACCTCTCCCCGATATCCGTTATATGCCACTCATATGAGTCCCCGATATGGCCGAAGATGACCCCGGAGATATCGAGGTCCTCTCCAGCGGCGCCGGACGATGCCGCCGCGGGGAAAAGACCCACAAGGGACAGAATAATAAGCAGCAGCAGCTTTTTCATTGTTCTACCATCGCAAACACTTCATTATCACGGACTTTCACAAAGCCGGAGGAAATCCGGACCTCCTTCTCCGCGCCCCCGTCAGAATAGACGATGCTGCCCCTCTCGAGGGATGAGAGAAGGGGTGCATGGTCATTCAGCACCTGGAAACGTCCCTTCCTGCCGGGAAGCGTCACAATCGGCGTCTCGGTGTCCACAAGGGTTTCCATCGGGGTTACTATCTTCAGCCGGATCATATCTGGGAAAGTATCTTCCGGGCTTTTTCTATGGCTTCATCGATGGTTCCCACATTGAGGAAGGCCTGTTCCGGAAGGTCGTCCACCTCGCCGTCGAGAATCATGTTGAAGCCCCTTATGGTCTCTTCAATCGGGACCATGACCCCGGGAACGCCGGTAAACTGTTCCGCCACCGAGAAGGGCTGGGAAAGGAAACGCTGGACGCGGCGGGCCCGGTTGACCGTCAGCTTGTCCTCGTCGGAAAGCTCGTCCATACCGAGAATCGCGATTATATCCTGGAGCTCCTTGTTCCGCTGGAGTATCTGTTTTACGCGCTGGGCCGTATCGTAGTGGGCCTGACCGACAATGTTCGGGTCAAGAATCCTGGAAGTCGATTCGAGGGGATCCACGGCCGGATAAATACCGAGCGAGGTAATCTTACGGCTGAGGACCGTGGTCGCGTCGAGATGGGAGAAGGTCGTTGCGGGAGCCGGGTCCGTAAGGTCGTCCGCAGGGACGTAAACTGCCTGTACAGAGGTGATTGAACCCTTTTTTGTAGAAGTGATGCGCTCCTGCATCTGGCCCATTTCCGTAGCGAGGGTCGGCTGGTAGCCGACGGCTGAGGGCATTCTACCGAGAAGGGCGGATACCTCCGAACCCGCCTGGGTGAAACGGAAGATGTTGTCTATGAAAAAGAGGATGTCCTTAGGGCCGGAGCTGTCGGAAGAATCCCTGAACGACTCGGCGAGGGTCAGCCCGGAAAGGGCGACGGAGCTTCTCGCTCCCGGCGGCTCGTTCATCTGGCCGAAAACCATGGATACCTGGGACTTGGAAAGCTCCTCCTGGTCCACCAGGGAAAGGTCCCACCGGCCCTCTTCCATGGCCTTGTTGAACTTCTCGCCGTATTTGATTACCCCGGATTCTATCATTTCGCGGAGAAGGTCGTTCCCTTCGCGGGTCCGCTCTCCGACACCGGCGAAGACCGAGAAGCCGCCATGGGCCTTTGCGATATTGTTGATCAGCTCCTTGATGAGCACCGTCTTGCCGACTCCGGCTCCTCCGAAAAGGCCGATCTTGCCGCCCTTGAGGTAGGGTTCAAGCAGGTCTATGACCTTTATTCCCGTGAAAAGGACCTCTTGGGAGGTGGTAAGGTCCTCGAATTTCGGGGGTTCACGGTGGATCGGAAGGGCCTCTTCCTTCGTCAGCGGGGCCATGCCGTCGATTGTCTCGCCGACAACGTTCATGACCCTTCCCCTGATCTGACTTCCCACAGGCATTGAGATCGGGGCCTCCGTTGAAACCGCCTCAAGCCCCCTTCTGAGCCCGTCGGTAGAGTCCATGGCAACTGTCCGGACCGTATCTTCACCGATATGCTGCTGGACCTCGACGACAAGAATCCTCCCGTCCGGGCGGGCAATCTCAAGGGCATCGTGGATGCGCGGGAGCTCTCCCCCTTCTGAAAGGTCGAAATGTACATCTACCACCGGACCCACAATCTGGGCTATTCTGCCGGTCAAAGCGCTCATAATACTCGTAATTTAACGACTGATTCACAAAGATACTCTTTTTTTTATATATTTGCGACATGAAAAGATTACTCATACCGGTGCTTTTTCTACTCTCCCTGCCGCTGAATGGCCAGATTTTCCAAAAGGGGCTTTGGGATGTGAGAATCGGCACCTACGCAGATTTCTCCTACAATCATCGGATGGATGAATCCCGGTCGGAATACCGCCTGTCGGATATCTACTCCCCCTTTGTAAGCGACATTTCTTCTTCAGTTCCGATATACGCCAGCGCAACCTGGCAGCTAAACAAGCTTTTCAGTTTCGGACTCGCCTCGGTCTACGAACGGTCAATCGGAACGATCACCGACCCGATGACTTCCAGACAAACCGGGGAGAAGACGGAGAATATGCTGCTTCTCATTCCCAAGGCGCAGGTTAACTACTGGAGCTGGAAATGGGGTGGTTTCTATGGCAGCGTCAGCGCCGGGGCCGCCCTGTATTTCGGAAAAGACGCCGGTAAGGGATACATTGAGGCGGAACCCTTCCTGGAGGCGGTCCCATACGGCTTATGGCTGGGAGGAAAGTTTTATTTCTACGAAGAAACCTTCTTCGGAACCTCCATGCAGGGGCTCCGGATGGGGGTTGGTTACCGTTTTTAGCCATGAATTAGCCATGAAAAAGTATCGTTATATCATATTCGGAGCCATACTCCCCCTGCTCTTCGGGACTCTTTCCTGCAGCAGGGATTACATGTTATTCAATGAAACATTCAGCGGTTCCGTCAATCACGGGAATGAAAGGGGGCAGATTTATATGACTACCCTTGCCGCCGACCTTACAATCGACCACCTGCTGGCCCTGGAGGACGCCCTGGTCCTTGACAATCTGGGATTCACAACCGCCCGCGAAGGCGGCTCCTTCCAGCCGGACGGGAACTCAATCTGGAGTGCAGGGGCCCGCTGGAGTGTGAGCTCCGTGGAGTCGCTTCCCGGACTGAGAATCACAAAGGAAGCCGCCGACAGCACCTGGACGCTCTCCTATGACGGAATGTACAACCTCTCCGGCTACTCCTTCCCCACCACTACGCGGGTTCTCGCCCGGATGCTTCCCGGAGGAAACCAGAATCACCATGACTGGAGCACCGAAGTATCCGTCTCACGCACCGAGGACGAGGGTTTTTCCATGACGCTCAACTCCGTCAACAGCGTGGAATGGGGTATCAACAGCTACTCCGAATTCACTTATTACGCCGATGATTACTCCTGGGAAAAGTGCATTGGGCAGTTTATGATGGAAGTTTTCCTCGACAAAAAACTTAAGGACAGGGCCCTCCTCACCTACAGTGGCAGGAGGAGCGAATATCGCTACAGGAACGGATTATGAAAAAGTTGATTTTATTCGCCGCCCTTTTTCTGTCGGCGGCAACGGCCCTCTATTCCCAGGATGTGAATGAGGACCTCGATGCAAAATACGCAACCGAACTGCTTCCGGCAGGGACCCTCGCCCCGGAATTTGAGATCCAGGACATGAGCGGAAAGACAGTCCGTCTTTCCGATTTCCGTGGAAGCTATGTCGTCCTCGATTTCTGGGCCACATGGTGTCCCGACTGCCGCGCCGACGTACCAGCGCTTAAGGAAATCGTGAAAAAATATGGCTCGAAGAAAATCCGCTTCATAAGCATTTCCTCTGACACCGACAAGGAAAAATGGGTGTCCTATGTCAAGGAAAACAAGATGAAATGGACCCACGTCAGCGAACTCGTTCCCCGGAAAGAGTCGAAAGTTTCCGCCGACTACCGCGTCCGCTGGATTCCCTCCGTCTATGTAATCGACCCTGAGGGGAAAATTCTCCTCGGCACCGTCGTCCTCCCCAAAGTCGAAGCCCTCCTCTCTACGCTGTAGCTCCGGGCCGCCCTGCCGTGCGGCGACCTGCCATGCGGCGACCCGTCGTGCGGCGCTCGTAGGGCTCGCGGGGCGGTTCGTGAGGTTGGGCGGGGAATAAAAAGGGGAGCAGCCACGTCACATGACTTTGCTGCTCCCTGATGTGGCCCGCTGATTTCAGCGTTATTTGTGGAGCATAGGGGGGTCGAACCCCTGACCTCCAGATTGCGAACCTGGCGCTCTACCAACTGAGCTAATACCCCGATTGGGACTGCAAAGGTAAACATTTTCACCGAACTGACAAATTATTACAAAAAAATTAACATTTTTGCCGGCGGTTCGTCTTAATTGTGACGGCCCGACGAAAACGGGGCTGAAATAAAGGTCAGCATTGAAGTAAATAATCGTCAGTCATGAAGAAAAAAATACTGATTATCCTGATGGCGGCACTCCTTCTCCCCGGAGTAACGGAAGCCAGAAAAGCAAACCCGGCAGCAATCCGGACGGTGGTGCGTCAGTTCAGCACCGAGGAAGGATTCGATACCGTTTCTTTTGGAGGATTTGCCTTATCAGTGGTTAAAGCCGTCGCCTATAAATCAACGGAAGAAAAAGAAGACCGGCAGGCGCTCAAGGCCATGAGCGGGATAAAACGCCTCATGGTTGTAGATTATGAGGAGGCATCGGACGAAGCCCGCGCCCGTTTCAACAAGAAGATCGGGAAGATTCTCGAAGGGGTGGACAAGTTCATGGAAGTAAAGGATGACGGAGAGTGTGTGTCCATCTACGGCTCCCTCTCGAAGGACGGGTCGAAAATCTCGGACCTCATCCTGTACATCCCGGACTCCAGCACCCTCATCTGCCTGTTCGGCTCTGTCCGGACGGATGCCATTGAAGACATTGTACATGAGTCCCAAAGCATTTGAAAATAATTGGCTCGTCCATGCCGAGCGGTTCTACCGGGTGGCATTCTACCTTCTGGAGGATCAGGAAGAGGCGAAAGACGCTGTCCAGGAGCTGTATCTCAGGATCTGGCGGAAGGACCCGGGGGCAGTTGTGAATCCTGCGGCATACGGAATCACCCTCATGAAGAACCTCTGCATAGACAGAATCCGACATGAACGGGCCGCTGGTGAAGAATCCCTGACTCCGCTTCTGGAGGAGACGGCCGTATCGGAGGAGGATCCGCCGGACATGGCCCTGGACGGGAGAGAGCGGCTGAGGAGGATACAGAGCGTTCTCGAAGGACTCCCGGAGAATAAAAGGAAAATACTGACCATGCGACTGATAGAGGGGCTGAGTTACAAGGAGATAGCGCAAAGGACAGGGACCAGGGAGCTGAATGCGAGAGTCATGGTCGTTAATTTCAGAAAACAATTAAAGGAAAATGAAACGGATTGAAGATATAGAAAAAATGGACTTCGGGATGCTGGAAGCAGTTTCGAACGACATGTCCATAGAAACGCCGGCGGACCTTCGGGAAAGCATTGAAAGCGCCATCGCAAAGGAGGGGGCGAAGCCAGGGCGGTGGATAAGGTCCATAGCTGTCGCGGCTTCCCTCGCCGCTGTCGCCGCTGGAGGGCTGGCGCTCAGGAGGAATGCCCCGCTGAAGGATACATATGACGATCCGTATCTCGCTTACGCCGAGGTCCAGAAGGCCTTTGAACGCATCTCCGACAGCATGTCGGAAGGAGTCAGCTCACTCGAAAAGACAAAACATTACATAGATTTACCCGCAAACATCCTAAGAAAATGAAAAAGATAATCTTAACCGCCATTGCAATTCTTCTCACCGTCAGCGCTTTCGCCCAGGACGGGAAGGCCATTTACAGGAAATATTCCGATAAGGAAGGTGTCAGCGCAGTTTACATCTCCCCTGCCATGTTCCGCCTTATGGGGCGACTCCCGGATATGGATGTCAACGGGACGGACATCGCCCCTGTCGTCCGGAGAATCCAGGGTTTCTATCTGATTTCAACGGAAAATCCGTCTGTTATCAGCTCTCTGAAAAGCGACGTGGACCGCTTCATGGACAAGGGGAATTACGAACTTCTCCTCGAAGCCAAGGAAGACGGTGAGAATGTCAGAATCTACACTGTAGGCGACGGAAATATCGTTTCTTCCCTTGTGCTCATTGCCCGTGACGGAGAGGAAAGCACCTTTATCTGCCTGGACGGTGAAATCTCCCAGGAAGAGCTGGATATGGTCCTTCAAAGTGCCATGTAATCCGATTTTCGAAGCGAATCGCAGCTTTCTCGTTTTTTATTCGTATCTTTCGGGACTATTTAACACTAAAATGGACCCGGTTCGAATAATTGAAATAAAGAAAAGCGTTTTCGAAAGCAACGAAAAGGACGCAGATAATCTTCGTAAAGAACTGAAAGACAGAGGAGTATTTCTCCTCAACCTAATGTCTTCCCCGGGTAGCGGGAAGACGACGACCCTGATCCGGACTATTAACCTCCTGAAGGAAAAAGTCCGGATTGCCGTCATGGAAGCGGACATCGATTCGGATGTCGATGCAGTGAAAATCAAGGAAGCGACCGGAATTCCCTCAATCCAGCTCCACACCGGAGGAATGTGTCATCTCGACGCCGAAATGACCCGGCAGGGGCTCGACGCCCTCGACCTCGGAGAGGTGGACCTCGCCATCCTTGAAAACGTCGGAAACCTCGTTTGCCCGGCCGAATTCGATACCGGAAGCGTCAAGAATGCCATGATCCTATCCGTTCCGGAAGGGGATGACAAGCCACTCAAATACCCGCTGATGTTCAGCATCTGCGACGTTGTCCTCATCAACAAGACGGACGTTCTCCCCTATTTCGATTTTGACATCGAAAAATGCCGGGAAAACATCCGCATGAGGAATCCCTCCGCAAAGGTAATCCCCGTCTGCGCAAGGACGGGCGAGGGCATCGATGTCTTCGCCCAGTGGCTCCTGGAGCAGGTTAATGCATGGAAACAATAATAAAATCAATACTATATGCCTGAGATGTCAAAGAAATTTGTCCCCAAGCACTTTGGCGACAAAAATCCCAACCCCAAGCTCATTAAACTCGTCCGCAAAATCACCGACCGGATACCCGGAAAGATCAAGATGACCACCGAAGCCCCGGAATACTGGGGACTTGCCTGCATTTTCGAGGACGAGATGGATCCCGTCATGAGGGAAGCATCCCTGGACTTCCTCCTCGACCTTATATGCAAGAAGCCCTTTACCGTCCGGGAACACCACAAGTATCCCGAACTGGTCGAATGGAACGACCGCAAGCACTATGTCCCCGCGGAGGAATTCGACGCCTTTCTGGACAAGCTCGGATATTTCGGCATGGTCGAATACGACTACGGTGACAAGTACACCAAGGACGGACCCGTCCCGGGAACCACCTACAACAGGGAAGACCGCGAGTACTGGGTTCCCATGTTCGTCCCGGGAAGTGCGGAGTACACGAACATGAACGTAGACCTGATGGACAGGCATCCCGAGCTCGCCATGTTCTTCGAAAGGATGACCTTCCTGCCGCTGGAAAAGATTACCCCCATGGTGCCCATGGGCGGAAGCGGCATCGGCATGCACGTGATTCCTGTTGAAAAGGCCATTTCGATGGAGAACCAGTCCGTTGACATTGAGCACATTTCCTACTGGCTGAAGCGTTACGAGGGCCATATCGGCGTCGGCATATGCTCCTGCCGCTACGGACGGAAGAAGCTCGACGAGGGCTGCGCCGACGATTACCGCGACTGGTGTATTGGCGTCGGCGACATGGCCGATTACCTCAGGGAAACCGGCCGTGGCCATGACATCACCTATGACGAGGCGATGGCCATCCTGAAGAAGGCGGAGGACCACGGCTTTGTCCACCAGATCACAAATATCGACGGCGAGGGTAAGATTTTCGCAATCTGCAACTGCAACGTGAAGATTTGCAACGCCCTGAGGACTTCCCAGCTGTTTAATACCCCGAACATGTCCAGGAGCGCCTACGTCGCAGAAGTCGATCCGAAGAACTGCGTCGCCTGCGGCCGCTGCGTCGAGTACTGCCCCGCGGGAGCCGTAAAACTCGGCCAGAAGCTCTGTACCAAAAACGGCCCTCAGAAGTATCCCAAGCAGGAACTTCCGGATGCGGCGAAGTGGGGTCCCCACAAGTGGAACGAGGACTACCGCGACCGGAACAGAATCAACTGCTACCCTACCGGAACGTCTCCCTGCAAGACCGCCTGCCCGGCCCATATCGCCGTCCAGGGCTATCTGAAGAAGGCCGCGGAAGGAAAATACACCGAGGCGCTCGAGCTCATCAAGCGTGAAAACCCGTTCCCGGCAGTCTGCGGCCGCGTCTGCAACCGCCGCTGCGAGGATGCATGTACCCGCGGCACCATTGACCGCCCGATTGCCATCGACGCCGTCAAGAAATTCATTGCCGAACAGGACCTCAAGGCCGAAACCCGTTTTGTCCCCGAGGTCAACATCTGCTCCAATGTCCAGGAGCGCTGGGAGGAGAAAATCGCCATTATCGGCGGCGGTCCTGCCGGACTTTCCTGCGCCAACTATCTGGCTACCATGGGCTATAAGCCGACCGTATTCGAAAAGAACGAAGAGCCCGGCGGTATGCTCCGCTACGGCATTCCTTCCTATAAGCTGGACAAGGACGTCATCAAGGCGGAAATCGACATCATGAAAGAAATCGGTGTCGAAATCCGCACCGGCGTTGAGGTTGGCAAGGATGTGACCATCGCCCAGCTGCGCGAAGAGGGGTACAAGGCCTTCTACGTCGCAATCGGCTGCCAGGGAGGTCGTCTTCCCGGAATCAGCGGAGAGACCCTTGAAGGCACGACTACCGCAATTGACTTCCTCCGTGAGGCCAACTGCGGAAAGAAGAGTGTCAGCGGCAAGGTTGTCGTTGTCGGCGGTGGAAATGTCGCCATCGACGCGGCCCGCGTAGCAAAGCGGAGCGGCGCATCCGAAGTTACCATGCTCTCCCTCGAGACGGAAGATATCATGCCCGCTTCCCTCGAAGAGCGGAGGGAGGCCCGCGAGGACGGTGTCGTCATCAATCCCGGCTGGGGCCCGAAGGAAGTTCTCGGCACCGACAAGGTCAGCGGAATCGTTTTCAAGAAATGCACCTCCGTTTTCAACGCAGAGCATAAATTCGCTCCGGAATACGATGAGAATGAGCTCATTACCCTCGATGCCGACATGGTCATCTTCGCCATCGGCCAGACCGTAGTCCTGAAAGACCTCCTTAAGGACACTAAGGTCGAATTCTTCCGCGGAGTTTACCCCGTTGCGGATAAACTGACCTTCCAGACGGCTGAGGAAGACATTTTCGTCGGCGGAGACGTTTTCACCGGCCCGAAGTTCGCCATCGACGCGATCGCCGCCGGAAAGGAAGCCGCCGAATCCCTCCACCGCTTCGTCCAGCACGGCCACATGACCATCGGACGCAACCGCCGCGATTTCATTGAACTCAACAAGGAGGACATCCTCGTCGAGTCCTATGACAATTCCTCGCGGCAGGAGCCCGGCGTTGATCACAGCCGCGCCCCCTTCCAGGAATACACGCTTACCCTCACAGAGGAGCAGGTCCGGAAGGAGACGGCAAGGTGTCTCAGCTGCGGCGCTTCCGTCGTCGATGAGAACCGTTGCATCGGCTGCGGCGTCTGTACGACAAAGTGCGGCTTCGATGCCATCCATCTCCACCGGGTCCATCCGGAGGCCAGCGTCATGCGCACCTCCGAAGGCAAGTTCGGCGGTATCCTGCCGTACATGATCAAGCGGACCGGGAAGATTATCTTCAGCAAGAAGCAGTAATGCACGAACTGGGCATCGTTTTCTACATCATCAGAGACGTCAAGAAGGCGGCCGAGGAAAATGACGTGAAGAAGGTTTCCGGAGTAGTTATGAATATCGGCGAAGTATCCGGAATTGTGCCGGAATACCTTCAGGACTGCTGGAGGTGGGCCGCCGATAAGGAAGAACTACTGAAGGGGGCCGAACTCAAGTTCAATATCCTTCCGGCCGTATCATGGTGTGACGACTGCAAGAGCGAATACGAAACCGTCCGCTACGGCAGGACCTGTCCTCACTGTGGGAGCGGAAACACTTGGCTCCTACGGGGTAACGAAGTAGAAATCAAGGAAATAGAAGTGCCCGACAATTAATTACGGATTGAACAAATTCTAAAACGACATGAGAATAACCTCTGCAGACCTTCTGGAAACAATCAGGCAGGAAGCTGTCAAAAAGCTCTCCACCCGCGAAGAGAGCAACAACAGCGTCCAGGAAACTGCCTGTTGCCTGAACAAGGGAACCCCGCACATGCAGATTCTATGCTGCGGCGGCACCGGATGCAAAGCATCGGAAAGCGCAAAAATCGTAGAGAACTTCAAAGAGTGCCTGAAAGCCCACGGCGTTGCCGACAGGGTGGAAGTAATCGTTCCCGGGTGCTTTGGATTCTGCGAAAAGGGCCCCATTGTAAAGATCATTCCCGACAACACCTTCTATACCTCTGTCCGTCCGGACGATGTGGAAGAGATTGTTTCCTCGCACATCATCAACGGCGAAAAGGTGGAAAGACTCCTTTACACGGATCCCGGCTCAGGGCAACACATTTCCGACTCCAAACACATGAACTTCTACCGCAAGCAGCTCAGAATCGCCCTGCGCAACTGCGGTTTCATCGATCCGGAGAACATCCTGGAATACATTGCCCGTGACGGCTACAAGGCCCTCTCCACCAGTCTTACGCGAAGCAGTCTGGAGGTTCTCTCAGACATCAAGGCGAGCGGCCTGCGCGGCCGTGGCGGTGCCGGCTTCCCGACCGGGGTAAAGTGGGAAATCGCCCGTAAGTTCGATGCTCCCGACAAATACGTCGTGTGCAATGCGGACGAAGGAGACCCGGGTGCCTTCATGGACCGATCCATCATGGAAGGAGACCCGCACTCGGTCGTCGAGGCCATGATGATTTGCGGCTACTGCATCAATGCAAACCACGGGCTCATCTATATCCGGGCCGAATATCCGCTGGCCGTTCACCGTCTTCAGGTGGCCATCGCCCAGGCCCGCGAGTACGGCCTGCTGGGTGAGAATATCCTCGGGAGCAATTTCTCCTTTGATATAGAGATCCGCTACGGGGCTGGCGCCTTCGTCTGCGGAGAGGAAACCGCACTGATCCATTCCATGGAAGGAAAGCGCGGCGAACCGACCCTCAAACCCCCGTTCCCGGCCGAATCCGGCTATTTCGGAAATCCGACGAACGTCAACAACGTCGAGACCCTCGCCAACGTTCCGGTGATTCTCACCAAGGGTCCGGCATGGTTCTCCTCAATCGGCACGGAAAAATCCAAGGGAACCAAAGTGTTCGCCCTCGCCGGAAAGATAAACAATGTCGGGCTGATTGAGGTCCCGATGGGCACCACCCTCCGGGAAATCATCTACGACATCGGCGGCGGCGTCAAAGGCGGCAAGAAGTTCAAGGCCGTCCAGACGGGCGGTCCTTCCGGCGGCTGCCTCACCGAAAAGCATCTGGATACGCCCATCGACTATGAAAACCTTGCCGCAGCCGGCTCCATGATGGGTTCCGGCGGCATGATTGTCATGGACGAGGATGACTGCATGGTCTCAGTCGCCAAATTCTTCCTGGAATTCACCGTGGGCGAATCCTGCGGCAAGTGTACGCCCTGCCGTATCGGCAACAAGCGCATGCTGGAAATCCTGGAACGGATTACCCAGGGCCGCGGAACCATGGAAGACCTCGACAAACTGGAGAACCTGGCCAAGGTTATCAAGGATACGGCCCTCTGCGGCCTGGGCCAGACTTCGCCAAACCCCGTCCTTTCAACACTTTCCAATTTCCGCGAAGAGTATGAGGAACATGTGAGGGAGCATGTCTGCCGCGCCCATAAGTGCAAAGCCCTGCTCACCTACAGCATTGACCCCGTACTGTGCAAGGGCTGTTCGTCCTGCGCTCGCGGCTGCCCGGCCGAAGCCATCTTCGGTGAAGTGCGCAAGCCCTTTGTCATCAATCCTGAAAAGTGCATCCGCTGCGGCATGTGCGTGTCACGCTGCAAGTTCGGAGCTATCAACGTAATATAAGCAAGCCCTATGGAAAACATGATAAATCTGACTATTGACGGCCGCCCGGTAAGTGTTCCCAAAGGAACCACCGTCCTTGACGCCGCCGCATCCGTGGGGATTGCCATTCCCGCACTTTGCCACATCAATCTCAAAGGCACCTGCGTCCAGAACACGCCCGCATCCTGCCGCATCTGCGTTGTCGAAATCGAAGGCCGCCGCAACCTGGCCCCTTCCTGTGCCACCCAGGCCATGGAGGGCATGGTGGTCAAGACAAACAGCAACCGAGTTGTCCGCGCCCGCAAGACCGTGGCCGAACTGATTCTGTCCGACCATCCCAACGACTGCCTCACCTGCCCCAAGTGCAATCACTGCGAACTGCAGAAGCTGGTCACCCGCTTCAACATCCGCGAAATGCCCTACAAGGGGGAGCAGTCAGAGCGCAAGCGCGAGGAAACCGTTGCCATCACCCGCAACATGGACAAGTGCATTCTGTGCCGTCGCTGCGAGAGTGTATGTAACAATGTCCAGACCGTCGGCGTGCTGGGCGCCATCCGCCGCGGCTTCGATGCCACCATCGCCCCCACCTTTGACCGCATGTTCTCCGAGACCGACTGCACCTACTGCGGCCAGTGTGTCGCGGTCTGCCCCACCGGCGCGCTCACCGAACATGACAACACCGACCGTCTCCTGGACGACCTCTGCAACCCCGAAAAGATTGTCGTGGCCCAGCCCGCACCTGCCGTCCGCGTGGCCCTCGGCGAGGAATTCGGCTATGAGCCCGGCACCATCGTCACCGGCAAACTGGCCACTTCCCTGCGCCGCCTGGGCTTCGACTATGTTTTTGATACCGACTTCGGAGCCGACCTGACCATCATGGAAGAAGGGGCCGAAATCCTGGAACGCCTCAAGGCGTACCTTGGCGGTGACAAGAGCGTCAAGATTCCGATCATGACCTCCTGCTGCCCCGCCTGGGTCAATTTCTATGAACATCAGTTCCCGGATCTGAAAGACTATCCTTCCTCGGCCAAGTCCCCCGCCCAGATGTTCGGCGCCATCGCCAAGACATACTGGGCCCAGAAGATGGGAATTCCGAGAGAGAAACTCGTCGTGGTGAGTATCATGCCCTGCCTCGCCAAGAAATTCGAATGCGAACGCGAGGAATTCAAGGTAAACGGCAACCCCGACGTGGATTACAGCATCTCCACGCGTGAACTCGCCCGCCTCATCAAGCGTTCCAACATCGACTTCCGCTCCCTGGAAGATAGCGACTTCGACAAGCCCCTGGGCGAGAGTTCCGGTGCGGCGGCCATCTTCGGCGCCACCGGCGGCGTTATGGAAGCTGCCCTGAGAACCGTCTATGAGGTTTACACCGGCAAGACCCTGCCGCGTATCGACTTCCACGAGGTCCGCGGCCTCGAGGGCATCAAGGAAGCGACCATCGACCTTGCGGGCTTCCCGCTCAAGGTCTGTGTCGCCCACACCCTCGGCAACGCCCGTTACCTGATGGAAAAACTGCGCAAGGGTGAGCTCGACTACCACGTCGTGGAGGTCATGGCCTGCCCCGGCGGCTGCATTGACGGCGCCGGCCAGCCATACCACCATGGCAATGTAGAAATCATCAAGGCACGCGCGAAAGCCATCTATGCCGAAGACGCCGGCAAGGCCATCCGCAAGAGCCATGAGAACCCCGACATCCAGAAGCTATACCGGGAATTCCTCGGCAAGCCGCTGAGCGAGCGTTCGCACCACCTCCTCCATACCCATTACTTTGACAAAAGCAGCAAGTAGTCATGAGTGAAATAAAAGTATCCTGTGAAGCGCTCCGCGCCACAGAAGAGATTTGCCACAAGTTCAACAATGATCCCGGCGAACTCATCAGTATCCTGCATGAAACCCAGAACACCCTTGGCTACCTCCCGGAACCGGTGCAGCGGGTGATTGCCCGTGAACTGGGCATACCGCCCCAGAAGGTATATGGAGTGGTAACGTTCTATTCCTTCTTCTCCATGGCTCCCAAGGGGAAATATCCGGTCTCAGTGTGCCTGGGGACGGCCTGCTATGTGCGCGGCTCCGACAAGGTGCTGGAGGAATTCAAGCGTGTGCTTGGAATCGAAGTGGGAGAGACCACGCCCGACGGGAAATTCTCCCTGGACTGCCTGCGCTGCGTGGGCGCCTGCGGCCTGGCGCCGGTGGCAACCATCGGCGAAAAAGTCTATGGACGTCTGAATCCCTCGGATATCCGCAAAATCATTGCGGATTTCGGCGATTAGCTGTGCTCCCCGGTACAGAGGGGTATATTACACGGTCCAGGATGCCCTGGAGTTTTGCAAGGGCAATCCCATAATTGGTAATTGGCACTCCCTCGCGGAGTGCCTTTTTTATGCGGCTCTGCACAAGGGCGCGGCCGGCAACGCAGGCACCGCAGTGGATAATCAAGCTGTAGGGGCGCAAATTCTCCGGAAAATCATTTCCTGCGGATATATCAACCTGCAGCCCTTCCCCCGCACGTTTACGAAGCAGCGCCGGAATCTTCACGCGGCCGATATCCTCGGAATCGGGAACATGGGTGCAGGCCTCGGCAATGAGGACCCGGTCGGAGGGCCCGAGGGAGTCTATGGCGCGGGCGCCTTCAAGATATTCATGCAGGTCCCCTTTATTCCCGGCAAGCAGGATGGAAAAGGATGTCAGGGGCCACTGAGCGGGGATTGTCCGGTTCACAAGGCCGAATACCTGGGAGTCTGTAATTACAAGATCGGGGGCGGCGGAGAGGGCATCCATCGCAGCGCGTAAACTCTCCGGGGTGCAACAGACGGGAACGCAGCCGCGGTCCAGAAGCTCCCGTATTACCTGCATCTGAGGCACAATCAGGCGGCCTTTCGGCGCCTCGCTGTCCTGCGGCATAACCAGAAGGACACGGCTTCCCGCATGCACCAGATTTCCCGTAAGGAACGTTTCTTCCTTAGATGGAACGGCCGCAGTTAGCTTCTGCACAAAGGTTTCCAGGGTTTCTCCCCGGGAATATGTAACTACTGGAATCGAGGCCTCCTCGAAGAGCGTCATGTAAGCAGCCCCATACTCCCCGGTGCGACTGGGCGGAAGGACAACGACGGCGATATCCGCTTCGTCCAGAACGGCCCGCGTGCGGCGTTCCCGCTCGGCCCCCAGGGCACTGTCGTCTTCCAATCCGGGCGTATCGATTATCAGGCATGGACCCAGGCCCGGAATCTCAACGGCCTTTCGCACCGGATCGGTGGTGGTGCCGGGCAAGGGACTTACAAGGGACACCTCCTGGCCGCAGAGAGCGTTCACCAGCGTAGATTTGCCGCTGTTCACCGGGCCGAAAAAAGCAATATGCACCCTTTCCATAGCGCTAGAACCTGAAATCGCGTTTTCCTTCTTCAATCTCTCCCAGATGCCGCTCACAAATGGCCCGTACCCTGTCCGATGGGATATCAGCCATGCTCTTTGCAATCAGGGCCTCCCCCAGGGAACGGGTTTCGGCCGAAGCATAGTCAACCAGGTACTCCTTCAGCGTCATCAGGGCGTTGGGCGTGCAGCAAAGCCCGATTTTTCCGCTCTTGCAAAGCATCATGAAACGGTCTCCGGTACGCCCTTCCCGGTAACAGGCCGTGCAGAAACTGGGGATATGGTCTGTCTCCAGCAGCCAGCGCACCACCTCATCCAGCGAACGGGTGTCAGAGACGTCAAACTGGGCGGTTTCGTCGTGCCTTTCCTCAAGGGTGTAGCCGCCAACGCTGGTTCGGGAGCCGCCGCTGATCTGGGAAATGCCGCAGTCCAGCAACCTGGCCCGCATTTTTGCGCTCTCGCGGGTAGAAATAATCATGCCCGTATAGGGCACCGCCACCCTCAGCACCGCCACCAGTTTTTCGAAAATGGCATCCGGCAGGGCGTCCGGGAAATCCGCCGTGTCAATATCATCGGCCGGACAGATACGCGGAACGCTGATGGTGTGCGGTCCCACGCCCCAGCGGGCTTCCAGATGCTCGGCATGCATCAGCAGCCCCACCAGTTCGTACATATAATCCTCAAGGCCGAAGAGTACGCCGATGCCCACATCGTCACAGCCGCCCTCCTGGGCGCGGTCCATGGCCTCTGTGTGCCAGGCATAATTGCTCTTCGGGCCAGTGGGATGCAGCTGCCTGTATTTTTCCTTATTGTACGTTTCCTGGAAAAGGATATAAGTACCGATACCGGCCGCCTTCAATTTGCGATACGACTCCACGTCGGTAGCGGCGATGTTCACATTGACGCGGCGGATGGAATTGCCGCCCTCGCTTACCGAATAGATGGTCCTTATGGACTCCAGGATATATTCCAGCGGATTGTTTCTCGGGTCTTCCCCCGCCTCGACCGCCAGCCGTTTATGGCCCATCGAGATAAGCGCGCGAACCTCGTCGGCAATCTCCTGCTGCGAGAGTTTCCTTCGCGGAATCGTTTTGTTCTTATAGTGATAAGGACAATATACACAGCCGTTTATGCAGTAATTTGACAAGTACAGCGGGGCAAAAAGAACAATGCGGTTGCCGTAAAAACGCTGTTTGATCCGGGTCGCCAGGGCATAAATTTTCTCTTCCAGATCCGGCTCCTGGCAGGCCATGAGGACAGCGGCCTCGCGATGCGTTATACCCTTGCAAAGCGCCGCTTTCTCCAGGATTTGAAGGACGCGACTGCGGTCGGTACATTCCCGGCGGGCCTCATCAAGACTCTCCAGAACCTCCTGGTGATTGATAAATTCATCGGCATGGGCCGATTGGGGATTATACATAAGCTTCAGCATTTATGGTAATCTCCCCGGGAAGGGCTGATGCCATACCCGATGGAGGCCAGTTCAGTTTTGATTGTGTCCAGTTCTTCGTGGGATTTATTGTCATACAGCCGATAAGCTTCACGCACCGGAGCGGGCGTAAAGCTCGGCATGATTACATTGGCACCCGAGAGAAGGCCCCGCCGCCTGCCGTCCGGAGCAAGGGTGGCGAGGGCCGTTGTAGCGGGAATAAGGGCCTCCGGCATCATCAGGCGCAGGATGGAAATAAGCCGGAGGGTGGTTTCAACGTCTCCGGCAGGATAGGAGCCCAGCGGGGTGTCGGACTGCGGAATAAAAGGTCCTATGCCTATCATTTCTGGCTGGAAACTCTGAAGAAGGCGAAGGTCTTCCAGAAGGTTTTCCTCCGTCTGGAAGGGACTTCCCACCATCATGCCCATTCCAACCTGAAATCCCAGACGACGCAGTTCCCGAAGGCATTCCAGGCGCCGCTCCAGCGTTTTCCCGGCAGGATGAAGGCGTGCGTAATGGCCGGATGACGCCGTCTCGTGCCGAAGCAGGTAGCGGTGGGCGCCGGCCTCGCGAAAGGCCTTGTACAAAGAAAACGGCAGCTCTCCCAGCGAAAGGGTGATGGCCATGAGAGGCCAGCTGCCGCTGATCTCGGCCACGATCTCCACAAGGGAGCGGGCGGCCGACGGATTTTCACCGCCCTGGATGACAAGGGTCCTTATTCCGGCCGAATACACGTTTTCAGCGCAGCGGAGCAGCGTTTCCCGGTCCAGGGTATAACGGGGAAGCGAAGCGTTACTGGCGCGGATACCGCAATACAGGCAGTCACAGCAGCAGACATTGCTCCATTCCACAAGACCGCGCAAATAGACCTCCCGGCCAAAGACGCGCCGGGCTTCGGAGCGTGAGCGCTCCGCCAAATCCTCCTGCACTGCAGGGTCCGTACAACTTACAAGAAAAGAGAGACCCGCATCCGGAAGGTCCCTGTGTTCCTGAAGTCTGTCCAGCAGTTGACGATACTGTATCATTTCCAAAAACAAAAATACGAAAAAATAGTCCGAATAACGTCGAAAAATATTAACTTTGTAAAACTAACTGCATATTATATTTAATAAATTATTAACTAAACCCTTTCTATGTTATTCCAAGTTTATGGGGCTAACGCCCTTGCTCAGTGGGGAATGATGATTGTTGTCCTTCTTGGCCTCATCCTCCTCAACGAGTTCGCCCGCCGTACCAAGGCAGGTGGAATTATCACTTTCCTGGCCGTTCCGCTGGCCCTTACCATTTATTTCCTTGCCATCTGGATCGGCGTAAGGTCCGGTAAGCAGTGGGCTCTTGAAAACCAGACCCATGTCTATATGCAGGGCTGGTTCCACTATGCCAAACTGTATGCCGCTACCGCCGGGTGTATCGGTTTCATGATGATCAAATACAAATGGGGAATCGGTGCAAAAGAGTGGTTCAAGCCCTTCCCGTTCATCATCGTCGCCATCAACATCCTCATCGCATGCGTATCCGACTTCGAGTCCGCCGTCATGGGCTGGAACAAGTGGTGGCTAACCTCCGAAGGCGTATGGCAGTATGGCGGCTGGCACAATGTAATGAACGGTGTCGCCGGTCTTCTGAACATCTTCTGTATGACCGCCTGGTGGAAGGTCTATCCGTCCAAGGACAAGAAGGATATGATCTGGGCCGACATGACCTGGGTTTACATCCTCGTCTATGACATCTGGAACTTCGCCTACACCTACAACTGCCTGCCTACGCACAGCTGGTACTGCGGTATCGCCCTTCTCCTTGCCCCGACCATCGCAGCCCTCTGCTGGAACCGTGGCGGCTGGATCCAGAACCGTGCCAACACCCTTGCAATCTGGTGCATGTTCGCCCAGGTATTCCCTCTGTTCCAGGAGACCTTCAAGAACGGTCAGCAGTGGTTCAGCTGGGCTACCCTTCCCGTCCTCTATCCAGAAGGCGTAGGCACCATCGAGAAGCTCTATGCTGCCGGTGGACAGGCCGCAGTTGACGGCATCGTCGGCACGACTGTCGATCCTTCTGTTGTCGCAGCCAACCCGACCGCGATGATTGTCATCAGCGCCCTCGCGCTCGTTACCAACTGCATCGCCCTCGGCTACATCATCGTCCAGGCCAGGAAGCGTCACATCAATCCTTACAGGGAAGACGTCTTCGTCAACCAGAAGTACTACAAGGATGCTATGGCCCGCGCTGACCTGAGCTAATTGCTTGACGCATAAAAAAAGTCAACCTGCCCGCTCATGGGTAGGTTGACTTTTTGTTTTTGTCGCCGCCGGGGGAGACGGCTTACACCAGCCCCCCGATTCTTGCCGTTTCCATACTTTTTGATTACATTTGTATCCCGGTTTAAATAATCGGGACATGACAACAAAGTATATCTTCGTAACCGGGGGCGTGGCCTCCTCTCTGGGGAAAGGAATAATCGCCGCATCTCTTGCAAAGCTCCTGCAGGCGCGAGGCCTTAGGGTTACCATTCAGAAATTCGATCCTTACATCAACATCGACCCCGGAACCCTGAATCCATATGAACACGGGGAATGTTATGTGACGGAAGACGGAGCTGAAACGGACCTTGACCTCGGTCATTATGAAAGGTTCCTCGGGATTCACACTTCAAAGGCCAACAACGTTACAACCGGTAAGATTTATCACACTGTGATCACCAAGGAACGCGAAGGGGCCTACCTCGGAAAGACAGTCCAGATTGTCCCGCACATCACGGATGAAATAAAGCGCCGGATGCTCCTGCTCGGGAAAAGCGGCGATTATGACGTAATCATTACCGAAGTCGGAGGAACGGTCGGAGACATGGAGAGCCAGCCCTTCGTAGAAGCAATGCGTCAACTCCAGTGGGAGCTTCCCGAAGATGATTTTCTTTCGATTCATCTCACGCTGATTCCTTATCTTAAAGCGGCAAAGGAACTTAAAACCAAGCCCACGCAACACTCCGTCCAGGAATTGCAGGCGCTCGGAGTTCATCCGGACATCATCGTCTGCCGGACAGAAAAAGAACTCTCCCCGGAACTCAGGCACAAGATTGCCCTCTTCTGCAACGTCAAGCCCGGCCATGTCATACAGTCCATTGACGCCTGGAGCATCTATCAGGTCCCGCTCAACATGGAGGAGGAACGGCTGGACCAGATGGTCGTCGACAAACTTGGGATCCCGGATCTTCCCGCTCCAGACCTTACGGCGCTGAAAAATTTTCTCACAAAGCTTAAGAACCCGGAACGCTCTGTCGACATTGCCCTCGTTGGAAAATACGTTGAACTTCAAGACGCATACAAGAGCATACAGGAGAGTTTTGTCCATGCCGGGGTAGCGAACGAATGTGAAGTCAGGGTTCATACGGTTCACGCAGAACACGTAAGTAAAGAGAATGTCGGAGAATTACTCGGTGGAATGAACGGCATCCTTGTGGCTCCCGGATTCGGGGAGCGGGGCCTGGAGGGCAAGATTTGCGCCGTTCAGTATGCCCGGGAAAACAAGATACCATTCTTCGGAATCTGCCTCGGAATGCAGATGGCTGTAGTTGAATTCGCCCGCAATGTCCTCGGCTATGAAGATGCGGCCTCGACGGAAGTCTCACCCCAGACCTCCCATCCGGTCATCGCTCTGATGGAGAGCCAGAAGTCTACGACTATCAAGGGCGGGACCATGCGGCTAGGAGCATACAGATGCAGCCTGGTCCCGGGAACGCTGGCTCACAGCATCTACGGGCAGGAAGAAATCCTGGAGCGCCACCGCCACCGCTATGAATTCAACAATGCTTACATGGAAGAGATGACCGGACGGGGCCTTGTGGTGAGCGGGACCAACCCCGATACCGGCTTGGTAGAAATCATTGAAATTCCTTCGCATCCCTTTTTCATAGCAACACAGTTCCATCCGGAATACAAAAGCACACCCGAGAGCCCGCATCCGCTTTTCGTCAGTTTTGTCGGGGCGGCAATAGAGCGGGCAAAAGTTTCCCGACGGCGGCAAGATAGGCGGCCTGCTTTTCCAGGAGGGTTTCACGGGCTGTAGTAAGGTCGAGTCCGGCACGAAGGAGGTCGGAGCCCGTTGACTTTCCGGCCGAGAAGCGAACCCGTTCCTTTTCGAAAAGGTCCTCCGCGTGGCAGACGCCTTCCTCGGCAGAAGCGATTTCCTGCCAGAGCGTTTCAACTTCGAGGCGGAGCATCCCCTCGCGAAGGCGCAGGCGCGAAGTAAGGTAGTCCCGGTCCATCTTGGCCTTCTCCACCTCGTAGCCATAGCGGCGCGAACGGGCGGCAAGCTTGCCGAAATCCGTAATCGGAATCTTTACGGTTGCGAAGACCATCCCGTTGGAGGAACCATTTCCGAACTGCATCATATTTCCGTATCCATAAGCCGCACCGACGGCAACCTGAGGGAGATATTCCCCTTCGGCCATTTTCTTTTCAGCTTGCTTTGCCTCCACCTGGAGCTCGAGAAGCCGGGCTTCATTACCGGTATCGACAGGGGTAATCCTCGAAAAGACCTCCTTCGGAGAAGGGAGCTCTGAAGGGAGCCCTCCAAGACGGAGCCGTTTAACTGAGAGCACGTCATATTCGCAGCCGACAAAGTCCAGAAGATCCATTTTGAGGAGAATCAGAGAGCCCTCCAGGCGGTATTTTGCGCTTTTCAGCTCGCTCTTACGAAGTTTCAGCGCAGAAAGGTCGGACGAAGAGACCAGCCCTGCCGACACGGCGCTCCCAAGGTCCTTTTCCAGGGAGGAAAGAAGCTCCAGGGCCTCATCCACGGTCTCCCCCTTACGCTGCAGGGCGACGATGCGCCAGAACTTGCTTTCAACGGAGTCGCGGACCTCGCCGAGGGCCATATTCTCCTGAATCTCAGCCGCTTCCACTCCTATATCCGCAAGGCGGTTGCCGGATACTATGCGCCCTCCCGCATAAAGCGGCTGAAGGAGGGTCGCGCTGACCCCATAACCCCCCGAGAAGGCGTCGTAATAGGGCTTGATACCGTTTTCATATGCCCTTGCAGTAAGGGAATTAGTAAGGTTCCAGGCCGCATCTGAAGTCCCGAGAACATCGCTCAGGGTTATATGGACAAGCGGATTAAGCGTATTATAGGCGACGGAACTGACGCTTACCGAGGGTACATATGCCCACCTTGCCTCACGCCGCTGCTCCCGGGCGGAAAGAACTGAAAGAGAGGCCTTTCGGGCAAAAACACTGTGAACCTCGGCGGAATCCTGCAGATCCTCAAGGGTAAGCACCGACACGGCGGCCGAATCCGGGTACTCCCTTGCCGCGAGAAGGCCGAAGGAGACGAAAAGTAGAAAGATGGTCAGGCGTGTTTTCATTTTCTGTCAGCTTTCTTGAAGATCTGCCAGTAGGATACCGGCATTATCAGGGTTATAAGGAAGATACTCAGCAGGGTACCGAAGCAGATTGTTATGCCCATGGGCATCCAGAGCAGGTCTCCGCTGATTATCATCGGGAGCACTCCGAGAGCGGTTGTGCAGGATGTCAGGAAGATGGGGCGCATGCGCCTTTCGCCGGATATCTGGGACGCTTCCCGGACGGACACCCCCTCGCTCCTCAACCTCTCGGCATATTCGAACATGAGGATTCCGTTCCGGACGATTATACCGACAAGCGAAACCAGTCCCAGGACTGCCGTAATGGTGAAATCCTGCCTGAACAGCCAGAGCCCGAACGAGGCCCCGAAAAGGCAGAGCGAAGAAAGCACCATCGTAAGAACCGCCACGGAAACCTTCCTGAAATGGAAAAGGAGGAAGATGAAAAGGACTGCGCAGGCGGAGAAAAATGACCAGAAAATCTGGGGAATAACGGCCTTGTTGAGTGATGAAAGCCCCTCGAAGCGATAGCTGACCCCCTCCGGAAGGATGGGATCTATCTCCTCATGGACAAACTTCTCGAGCTGCTTCTGAACCGACGGCTGGCTGACCCCGTACTTGAGGTCGCAGCCGACGGAAACGGTCTTCACTCCCGCGTCCCGGCACAGCGACTCTATCTGCCAGCCCGGAACAACGTCCGCAACCTGGCGGAGGGGTATGGACACTCCGGGGACAAGGGTCGGAATAAGCTGGTTGGAAACTGCCTCGTAGGTCATCCCAGGGCCTGTTCCTTCGCTATAGATATTGACCGGAATCTCCCGGCCGTCCTCCCAGAGCGAAGCGATTGTCTCCCCGTCGAAGGCGCTCTTAAGCGACAGCGACATAAGGGTTCCGGACACTCCCAGCCCAGAGGCCTCGTCGGCATCAAGCATGACCTCAACCGAAGGAGACCAGCCGTCCATGTCGCTGTGGACCCACTGGGTCTTGTCGGACAGCGAAGAAAGGAAGGCGCTGACCTTCATTGCCGGTTCCACAATCTGCATCCTGTCCGTGGAGGAGAACACGATTGAAACCGGGGAAGGCGAGGCCTGATAGTCCATCTGCTTGAAGTGCAGGCGGGCTTCCGGGAAAAGATGCTCATACCGTCCTGGATACTCCCGGAGTATTTCCTCCGTCGCCCTTATGGACTTGGTGTTGACAATCAACTGGGCGGTGCGGCGGGAAGGCAGAATCGGGGTATAGGTTGCCGCAAAGCGAGGAGCGCCTTCTCCGACGAACGAGGTGACGGACTCAACCCTGCTGTCAGAAAGGAATATCGCTTCGAGAGAATCCGCACAGCGGCGGGTAACCTCGATCCCGTTCCCCGGCTCGGCATAGAGCTCGACTACAAAGAAATCGCGGGCTGCCTTCGGCATCATCTGGACATTCAGCCGGGAGAACATCAGGATTCCGACGACAATGGCAAGGACGCCGCCGGAGAGAGTGATGAGCGGGTGGGCAAAACAAAATCCGAGACACCTTTCGTACACCTTTTGGATAAAGGCAAAAAAGGCATCCTGAGCCCGCGCAACGGCATTCTTTCTCCTGCCGGGAGAATCCTCCCCGATAAAGCGGACCTCCAGCGAAGGAACCACCGTTACCGCGTAGAAGAGCGAAGTCATCAGGGCTATCAGGATAATCCATGGAAATAGCGCCACAAAATCTCCAAGGTAGCCGGTTATGATATACTTCAACGGGAAGAACATCAGGCAGATGGCAAGCGTCGCGACGAAGGTCGGCATGAAGAGTTCCATGGCGCTCGCCGCCGCGGCGTCGACACCCTTGCAGCGAGGCCCGAGGTGCTGCATGTACCCGTCCATGGTAATAATCGAGTCGTCCACAATCATTCCGAGGACAACTATCAGGGCTGCCAGGGTGACCGTATTGAGCGGCATCCCGGTTATGAACATGACCGCGATAGAAACCCCGATGCAGACCGGGACCCCGGAGCCCGCGATGAGGGCGGACCGCAGCGGAAATAGCATGAGCATCACGAGGATGACGACGCACATCGAGATAAGGAGGTCCCTGAGGAAACTCCACACGCTCCTGTCGACGACCTTCGGCTGGTCGCAGATGCGGCTCATCTTTACGCTGTCCGGAAGAAGGGCGGAATACTCCGCTATGACCTCGTCAACCTCCTCCCCGAAGGCCACGATATCGTGGTCCGGGCGCATCTCTATATTGATCACAAGGCAGGAATGGCCGTTGTAGGAGATGAAGGACGAGGGGGCCTTGCTGCGGCGTTCGATATGGGCTATGTCCTTGAGGCGCACTACGTTCCCGGAGCCGTCGGAAAAGACTATCCGTTCCGCGACCTCGCGCTCGGTGGCTCCCGGGTCATTGACATGGATGGCCGACTCGGTATAGTTTGTCGTGAAAGTACCGGAGGGCACCGAAAGGGAGGCGCTGCGATACTCTAAAAAGAGCTGCGCCGGGTCGATTCCGTAAGCGGAAAGCCGGTCCCGGTCGAGTGTAACGGCTATTTCCTCCTGCTGCTGCCCCAGCACCGACGCTTTTGCAAGGTCAGGAATATTTCGGAGACGCTCGCACATCTCGTCAGCATACTGCCCAAGCTCGGTGTAACTCTTGTCGGAGGACTCCATTGCAAGGAGAATCGCACTCGTCGATGAAAAATCGTCGAGGACCGCTATCGCCAGCACGCCGGGGGGCAGGGTAAGCTTGAAGGTCTGGATTCCCTGCTTTATCTTGGACCATATTTCATCCTTCCGGCTCTGGGGAATATTGTCCATCATGTCCACATAGATGTAGCAGATGCCCTCCCGGCTTACGGAATGGACGGTCGAACGGTTTATCTCCTTAAAGGTAAACAGGTACTGCTCGAGCGGGGCGGTGAGCTGCGTCTCAACCTCCTCCGGAGTTGCTCCGGGATAGATTCCCGCTACGAGCCCCTGCTTAATCTGGAAGGTCGGGAACTCGTCCTTGTTCATACGGGTAATCCCGTAAATCCCCAGCAGGACGATGCCGAACACGATAAAGGCCACGATCCCCTTTTGGGAGACGGACCATCGCACCCAGCGCGCAATTCCATTTTCCGGTCTGGGAATCTTCATCACCTCTGCGTTTCCACTTTCATGCCGGTGCTGACCTTCGAGGCGCCGGAAACAATCACGAGATCACCCTTCTCGAGCCCATCAGAAACAATGATTCCATTTCCGCTGAAGCCGTCCGGGACCACGTATTTCTTACCTACAACTCCGCCTGTCGCCGTCCATACGAAGCGGCCGCCCTTGTCGGTCATTACGGCGGAAGCGGGTATGACGACGCGCTCATCGTCCACCTTTCCGCTCAGCCGGATCTTGCAGACCATGCCGGGCATAAGCCCGGTGGCTGAACGGGGCAGGGAAACCTCACAGTCATAACTGCGGGACAGGACCGAAGCTGTCAGCCCCTTCGATTCAAGGGTGCCGGGGAAGGTTTTTTCAAGGGCCGGGATTTCGACTTCCGCCCCAATACCCTCCCGGTAAAGATGGTACTCACTCTCCGGAAGGGAGAAATGTGCCTTCACGGATTCCAGGTCAACGATGCTGAGAATCGGTTTTGAGAGTATCACCTCCTCGCCTTCATAGGACCAGACCTTCTCGATGACCCCGCTGTAGGGGGCCTTCATGGAGCAGCGGTCCCGGGCGTCGCAGGCAGCGGCATGGGCCGCCCGCGCCTCCTCGACCTTTGTTTTGATATCTATATATTCAATCTCTGCGACGGCTCCGCTCTCATAAACCTTCTGGACCCTCCTGAGGGCGTCCTCGGCCTGGGACAGACGGGAAGAAGTTGCCTTACAGGCGCTTTCCACCGATTCCGAAGAAATATGGCAAAGCACCTGACCCTTTGTGACCTTCTGCCCGGAGCGGACCGAAAGCTTATCGATTGTTCCCGGAGCCGCGGCGGTCAGGGTAACCGTCCTCGAAGCCGAGATGCTTCCGACATAAACCGTCCCAGAAGCCGCTCCGCCGGGCTTCACCTCTTCTACTTTCACGACAACCGGACCGGACGAGGCCGGCTGCTGGAGAAGCTTTACCGCACGCGACTTGCAGCCAACCGAAAGAACGGCCGCCGAGACCAGGATTATAATACTCCACCTATTCATTTTCAGTAGCGATACATTTTACCCTTGAGGAGCGGACGACCCCATCAAAGCCCCTGTCGGAGTAATCCCCCGTATATTCCAGGTCGAAAACTATCATATTGTCATAGCGCGTGCCGCTCCCCGAGAGCTCGAGGTCATGGTAGGAAAACACCACGTCCGAGGGGCCATAGACGGGCACAAAGCGGCGGATTTTCCCGAGAGTCACGCTGCTCCCGGACGAGCGCGCGGGAATGACCACCGGATCCCCTCCGGTGATATTCAGAGTCACGATCAGCGAATCTCCGTCCTTCTTGAGAACATGCATCTGGCCGCTCTCTGTTACGACTCTTCGCATTACGACCGTGTCCCGTACCGAAACCGTATCTTCTTTTGTGACATAGGTCAGGACCGTATCGGTTATAGGAATGCCGAGAATCCTTATTGTCCGGAGCGTTGTATCAATCCTTACCGTGTCGAGTTTTGTCTCATACAAATTGCCGGCAAGTTCAATGCTGCCACCCGTCTTGAACGAATAGCTCCCGCGAAGGAGCTCCGCGCCCTTCTTGGAGCATGACGACAGGAGAAGGAGCGCTGCTGAAAATATGTAAATTGCTTTCTTCATAATATCCGAAAGCATCTCGAGCTATCAAAAATTATGCCCGCTGCAGGGGTTTCAGCAGTTGAAATGCAAGCCGGGGGTCTCCGGATTCGAGATAAATGACCCCGCAGTAAGTGAACCCGTATCCAAGGATGCAGTGCCGCATGATTCCATTGTCCCTGTGGGTGTCTATCCGGATATTCGGGTCATGGGCAAAGCACCAGTCCATTATAGCCCGGAACACTCCATGAACCTCCGGGACGCTACCTATCCGGTGGACAACATGGTAAGGAAGGGTATCGTCAAGCCAGCTACCGCCTTCAATATAGCTGTAAGTCGGATCCGGAGAGGGGATGAAGGCAAAATACGCGACAATGCGCCCGTCCTCCCCGACAACATGGCCGAAGCCGCCCGAAATATCGGAGAGGACCACCTCCCTGGAAGGATATCCGTCCGTCCACTGGTTGAGATTCCCGGAGGTGCGCATAATGCCCTTAGCCGCCTCAAGAACGGCCATAATCGACGTAACATCTTCTGTATTAGCGCGTCGGATAAGCATTAGCGGATATTTTTTCGAAAGATAATGATTCTTTGTGAATCAGCAAAAAACGAGCAATAAAAAAAAGCTTGTAAATTACTGATTATCAGCGATTTACAAGCTAGTCTGGATGACTGGACTTGAACCAGCGACCTCCTGGTCCCTAACCAGGTGCGCTACCAACTGCGCTACATCCAGAAAACCGGCTGTTTTTAAAACCGGACCGCAAAGATAATCATTTTTTTTGATTATCCGAGCGGTCCGGCGCTAAATGTTTACAATCTTAGATCAACTTCTTGTATCCGTAAGCTGCCGTCTCGCCGAGTTCCATCTCAATCTTCATAAGACGGTTGTACTTGGCGATACGGTCGGTACGGCTGAGGGAACCGGTCTTGATCTGGCCGCTGTTCGTTGCGACGGCGATGTCGGCGATAGTCGTATCCTCTGTCTCGCCGGAGCGGTGGGAGGTGACGGTCGTGTAGCCGTGACGATGGGCCATCTCGATGGCGTCGAGGGTCTCGGTCAGGGAACCGATCTGATTGACCTTGATAAGGATGGAGTTGCCGGCGCCCATGGTGATACCCTTCTGGAGGTACTTTACGTTGGTGACGAAGAGGTCGTCGCCGACGAGCTGGCAGCGCTTTCCGATAGCGGCGGTGAGCTTCACCCAGCCCTCCCAGTCTTCCTCGCTGAGGCCATCCTCGATGGAGTCGAGCGGGTACTTGGTGATGAGCTGCTCGAGGTAAGCGATCTGCTCCTCGGAGGAGAGCTTCTTGCCGTTTGGATCTTTCTTCTTGCCGTCCTTAAGCTGCTTGTAATCATAGAAGAATTTGTCTCCTTCCTTGACACAGAATTCGGAAGCGGCGCAGTCCATGGCGATGGTGACATCCTTTCCGGGGACATAGCCGGCGTTCTCGATTGCCTTCATGATGCAGTCGAGGGCGTCGTCGATACCGTCAAGCTTCGGGGCGAAACCACCCTCGTCACCGACAGCCGTCGAAAGGCCACGGCCCTTGAGGACCTTCTGCAGGGCATGGAAAACCTCCGCGCCGATACGGACGGCCTCGGCCTCGCTCTCAGCGCCTACGGGGCGGATCATGAACTCCTGGAAAGCGATAGGGGCGTCGGAGTGGGCTCCGCCGTTGATGATATTCATCATCGGAACCGGGAGAACATAGGTGTTGGTACCGCCGATATACCGGTAAAGGGGAATCTGGAGCTCAGCTGCGGCCGCTTTAGCGACAGCGAGGGAGACACCGAGAATGGCGTTGGCACCGAGGTTGGACTTGGTGGGAGTACCGTCAAGTTCAATCATCTTCTTGTCAATCGCGCGCTGCTCGAGGGCATCCATGCCGACGATGGCGGGAGCGATAATCTCATTGACATTCTTCACGGCCTTGAGGACACCCTTGCCGCCATAGCGCTTGGGGTCGCCGTCACGAAGCTCGAGGGCCTCGTTCTCTCCGGTGGAAGCGCCGGACGGAACGGCTGCCGTTCCAACAAAACCCGAATCAAGGATGACTTCACACTCGATGGTAGGGTTGCCTCTGGAGTCGAGGATTTCCCTGCCGGTAACTTGTACAATTTGCATAATTATTAGAGTTTAAAACGATTTGTTCTTAAAATGCGTCGCAAATTTAGCGATTTTCCTTCAGATATCAAAGCGACGCTTTAGAGCGGACGGACCACTTTGATGCCCTGGCAATTCTTCCGGACATGGAGGACATAGTCGGCAATGCTCTCCGGCTGCTCCATGACAAGGCCGCCCCCCTGGGAGGCATGGATGAATCCGACCTTGCCGTCATGGACATAGGCAATGGCCACATGGCCGATATCGAGGCCGCTGACGGTCGTCATGAAGCCAATGATGTCCCCGCTGCATATACGGTCCTCGATTTCCTTTATCTTTTCGGACGGAATCCATGTCTGGGGCTGCTCGCTGAGCTCTTTTTCCACAGAGCCGATCGTTTCAAGGTTCTCCTTCGCGATGGCGCGCTCTTCAGCGGGCGCATCCTCCTTCAGCGCAGCGGAGAGGTGTTTGTAGCTCCTGGCGTGGGTTGACATATAATTTATCGGCTTATCAACTGCAATTCCACCGAGCTCGAGGGTCAGGTCCTTCACCCTTCCCGCCTTCTCGTTCCGGCGTATCCACTCCGTCGTATAATGGACCCGGTCCGAGTAGAGCTCGCATTTCCCGCGGTATCTTGTCTCGAAAATCCTGTTTGCAAGGGACTGGAAGTCATTTTTCCCATCCCGGACCGTCCTTGCGAGATTGAAGCAGGTTTCAACGAAAAGGATGCAGTCGGTCTTTGTAAGATAAACGCGGAGCTGCTCCCGGCCCCCCTCTTCCAGGGTCGAAGCGACGTACTCCGTACCCAGGAGTTCCTTCGCCGCAAAAATCATGTTCTCCGCCATGGACCCGCCCTTCCCGGGCATCCTTTTCATCAGGGATTCAGCTACTTCCACATCTTTCTCCCCGGTTACGTACTGAACATTCTTTTCTCCTCCTTCCCGGCAGGAAAGCGTCGCTGCTACACAGAAAACTGCGGCGAGGGCAAAAATCTTTTTCATATCGCTGATTTTCTTCAAGTTCTTTTCGATTCCATGCAAAGTTAGAAATAATTGTCCGGGAGCTCTTCTTTTTTTGTTTTTTTATTGAAATGGATTATATTTGTAGTGATTTGTATTATTTGTCTGACAAATATATAAATCCAAAGCAGTTAATAACACAAATTGAATAACAACGTGACACCTATAATCAAACCGAAGACGACGCTGGTGGACGAGGTCGAACAGAACCTCATCAATTATTTTACTGACCAGAATTACACCATCGGCAGCACCATCCCGACTGAAAAAGAGCTCGCGGAAGAGCTTGGAGTAGCCAGGACCGTGATCCGGGAGGCGCTTAGCCGACTGAAGATGATGAACATGGTTGAGAGCCGCCCCAAAAGGGGGATGGTCGTGACCGAGCCGTCACTGATGGGAGGTCTGCAGCGCTTTTGCAATCCCCTGTGGCTCACCGAAAAGACTCTCCGGGAACTGCTCGAACTCCGGGTCATAATGGAAATCGGAGCAAGCTTCAGCATTTTCAGAAACCTTACCGATGCCTATATCGAGGAGCTGGAGAGCATAGTCGCAGTCGGCGAGGCCTTCGGTGACAATAAATATGCGCCCATCAGCGAATACAATTTCCATACGAAATTATACGAGATTACGGGCAACAGAACGGTGGAGCAGTTCCAGCTGATCATCCACCCGGTTTTCAATTTTATCAAGAGCAAGGAAAAGGATTACTTCGAGCCGGTTACAAGGGAAATGAAGAAAAACGGGGAGACCGTAGGACACGAAGAACTTCTGGATCTCATCAAACGCCGTGACGAGGAAGGATACTATAAAGCTATCCGCCAGCATTTCAAACCTTATATAGATTATCTTAGAAACCATTGAATATGAGTAGATTCGCTAAACTAAAAGGGCTTGTTGCAGCACCATTTACCCCTATGAATGCCGACGGTTCGTTGAACCTCGAAGCTATCCGGCCCTATGCCGATCTTCTGGTGGATCAGGGCATTATCGGGGCTTTCATCTGCGGGACTACCGGAGAGGGCTTCAGCATGACTGTCGCCGAAAGGAAAGCCGTCGCCGAGGAATGGGTCCGTGCAGCTGCCGGCCGGTTGAAAGTCATTGTCCATGTCGGCCACAATTGTCAACAGGATGCAGCCGAGCTCGCCGCTCATGCAGAGAAGTGCGGGGCCTATGGTATAGCTTCTATTGCGCCCAACTTCTACAAGCCCTGCTGCGTAGAAGACCTGGTGGATTTCTTTGTCCCGATTGCGGCTGCGGCCCCTTCCCTCCCCTTCTATTATTATAATATGCCGTCCATGAGCGGAGTCTGCCTCTCCGTGGACAGATTCCTCGAGGTCGGAGCGGAAAGGATTCCCTCATTACAGGGTGTCAAGTTCACCCACAACAACCTCATGGAGATGAACCAGTGCATCAGCATGAAGGACGGGGAATTTGAAATCCTTCACGGATTCGATGAGATTCTCCTTTGCGGACTTTCATTGGGAGCAGAGGCCGCGGTCGGAAGTACCTACAACTACGCGGGAAAGGTCTATAACGCCCTCCTCGAAGCGTTCCGCTCCGGGGACCTTGCCAAAGCCCGGGAACTTCAGCGCTACAGCGTCAAGATAGTCGAGGTCATCATCCGATATGGAGGTGGCGTCCGCGGAGGAAAAGCCATCATGAACCTTCTAGGCATCCCCTGCGGCGAATGCCGTCTCCCCCTCAACCGCTTCACTGACAAGGAATACGCCTCGCTCCGGGAAGACCTTGAGGCGATAGGTTTTTTTGAACACATAAGATAATGAGCATAAAAAAATTCATACTGATTATTCCTTTGCTTCTGCTGATGTCCTCCTGCGGACCTGATGAATCCTTTGGTTCCCCGGAATACGGAAAAGGCGATGGAGAAGGGACCGGCTCAGATGAAATGAGTACAACCGTCCTTTTCAAGGACGGAGAGAAAATCGGGAACGTTACCTATACGACCTTCCGGATTCCATCCCTCGTTCGGACAAAGAACCGCGTAATCGCCCTCTGCGAGGCCAGAACCGTTAGTTCGGACCGCGGAGACATTGACATCGCCTGCCGAATTTCCACTGATGACGGAAAAACCTGGGGCGAAAGGACGGTGCTCTTTTCAGACGGAATCCACACAGTCGGCAACCCCTGCTGCGTATATACCACCACCGGACGGCTGATAATGGTCTTCAACTGGCATATCAGCACAGAATCAACTTCCGCGGATTTTCCGACTTCGCTAGGGGTCACGGCCAAGCAGAAAGCCGTCCACTCAAGGAGAGTCTTCCTCACATGGTCGGATAATGAAGGAACGACCTGGACCACTCCGAAGGACATCACCGAAGATGTTATGGAATCAAACTGGACATGGAACGCCGCTGGACCCTGCCACGCCATCCAGCTTCGCGCAGACAAGCACAAAGGCCGTATCATAGTGCCATGCGACCTGAAGATTGCAGGAGGGTCAGACAGGGAGAACCTTGCATCCTATGTCATTTATTCCGATGATGATGGGCAGACCTGGAAGAAATCCGGCATCATTCCTTACGGGAATGAGTCGTGCGCCGTGGAACGCACTGACGGGATAATCCACCTTGATATGCGAAACGCCAATTCCGCCGCCTACGCTGACGGAATTTCATGCCGTACATGGTCTGTCAGCAGCGACGGCGGAGAGACCTGGACTGGATACAACTATGATACGGGGCGACCCGAGCCCACAACGGGCAGTGGAAGCACAAAAGGTTGCCAGGGATCCATCATCAATTATGATCCGGATGGAAAAATCACATCGAACCTGCTGTTTTCGAATCCGGCAAATGCTACCGCACGTCGCGATATGACCCTCCGATTCAGCAAAAACAATGGAGTCAACTGGAGCTCATCGATGCTTATCACCAGCAATCCTGCCGGCTACTCCGACCTAGTCGTACTCAAAGACGGGGCTGTAGGCCTCTTTTATGAGACCGGCCCTTCCTCTTATCATCAGACGATTTCATTCGCCAGAATCCCTAAGAAAACCATCACTGAAAAATTCAATTAATTACCCATGAATCACCTTGCCCATTATTTACGGCTACTCCTTTGCTGCCTGCTCCTTGCCGGAGCCGGGATGACAATGGCGGCCCAGACCCGTACGCTTTCCGGCCGGGTCGTGGACACACGTGGCGAAGCCGTCATCGGCGCCGGCGTCATTGTGCCAGGTGGCACTGCGGGGACTGTCACTGAAGTAGACGGTTCTTTCCACCTCCGCATCCCGAACGGGGATGTGGTTGTAGAAGTTTCCGCCCTGGGTTATGCATCCGCTACTCTCAGGGTCGATAAAGGTCAGGAAACACTCCTGGTCGTCCTTGAAGAAAGTGCCCTGCAGATGGACGAGATAATTGTCGTCGGCTACGGCGAGCAGACCCGCCGCTCGATCACCGGTGCTGTCGCAAAGCTCGGCGGAGAGTCTGTCCAGGACATCCCGATCAGCACCCTCGGAGAGGGCCTTAAAGGGAAGATAGCCGGCCTACGGGTTGTTCAGACCGACAATACACCCGGCGGTTCTTTCTCATACACTGTCCGCGGCGGCTCTTCAATCAACGGAAGCAACACCCCTCTCGTTCTCGTCGACGGTGTAGAACGGGATTTCAGCACCTTGAATCCAAATGATATCGCTTCAATTGAGGTTCTCAAGGATGCCGCCTCCAGCGCCATCTATGGATCACGGGCATCCAACGGTATTATTCTCGTTACAACCAAGAGGGGCGGCTACAACAGGGCTCCCCGAATCACTTTTGAGACCGGAATTGCTTACGAGAACACAGAAACCGAAATAGAATTCCTCGGCGCAGAGGACTACATCCGGGTCACCCGGGAGGCCGTTGGAGAGTATCTCTCCGTACCATCCCTGGCGAGCAAGGCAAAGGACTACCTCATCGGAGCGACATCTGCCGGTACCGGCAACAAACCAGGCGGCATGTACTCAACCCGGTTTTTTGACCCCGAGACGGAAACCCTTCCCAAGGGCTATCAGACCATGCAGGATCCTCTCGATCCTTCCAAGACCATCATGTTCAAGGAGACAGACTGGCAGCATCTGATGTATCGTCCCGCCATCTGGCAGAACTACTATGTCGGAGTGGACGGTGGCAGCGAGCGCATTCGCTATAAGGCGAGCATGGGTTACACTTCCGACGGCGGCGTTGCAATCTCGACCGGTTATAACCGCGCCTCGCTAAAGACCAACCTCGACGTGAAGGTAACCCAGAAGCTGACGGCAAACTTCGGGGTCGAATACGCCAGGACGAATACGGAAAATTATGAAAATCAGCGTAATACCATCTCCAGGTCACTAGCAAACCCTCCGACCATGAATGCATATTATGACGATGGCACCCCCGTTGAAGGTTACAATTCCACTTCCCAGACACCCCTGTTCTACAATGCCTACTATGACAGGAATAATATAAAGAACTACCTTTCCCTCATAGGCGGCCTTACATGGGAAATAACGCCTGGTCTGAAGGGTCATCTTCAGGGCTCATTCTTCCACCAGGATGCCAAACAGACCCAGTTCATAAAGGCAAATATCTTCGACGCCAGCCGCAAGTCTTCATGGTCGCAAACCATGACCGAACGTGAGAAAATCGATGCGTACCTTGACTGGAAGAAAACACTTGCCAGGGATCACAATCTTTCCCTTATGGCCGGATATTCATGGCAGAACCGTTTCTATGAGACCGTGAGCGTAGCCGGAACCGGCGGCACTTCCGATAAGGTGACGACCCTGAACGGATCTTCAACCTTCGACCCGGAGGATATTTCCTCCTCCATAACCAAAGAGGTCAATATCGGTTTCTTCGGCCGTCTAAACTACGATTATAAGGGCCGGTACCTGTTTACAGGCACCTTCCGCGAAGACGGCTCATCGAAATTCGCCGCAGCCCACCGTTGGGGCTTCTTCCCGGGGGCCTCGGCCGGTTGGGTCATCAGCGAGGAACCCTGGTTCAAGAGCGTCAAAGCCATTCCTTTCCTGAAGGTCCGAGCCAGTTACGGCTCTACCGGAAACTCGGGTGGAGTCGGGGTTTATGATGCCTATGGCGCCTATGGAGCGAGTTACATTTACAATGGATATGCCGGCCTTAAGCCGACCGATATGCCGAACGAGAACCTTATGTGGGAAACGACCACCCAGCTGGACCTCGGTTTCGAGGCCGGGCTGTTCGGAAATCGCATCTACATCAGCGCCGACTACTATGACAAGATGACCGACCATCTCCTCTATGAGCAGAATCTTCCGAATACGACCGGATTCTCGAAAATATGGACAAACCTCGGAAAAGTCCGTTTCTGGGGCTATGAGCTCGAACTGACAACCCACAATATCCAGAAACGCGATTTCAACTGGGACACCAAACTGACGCTCAGCTACAACAAGAACGTGGTCGTCAAACTGCCTGATAACGGCATCGAGAAAGGTCGTACAAACGGTATCGCCCTCGGAGACGGGACGTTCTTCGGCGGCATTGCCGAGGGTGAACCCCTGTACAGGTTCTATGGACCTGTCGCCATCGGTATCCTTCAGAATGAGGACGAGGCGGCAAATGCCTATTATGACGCACTTTCCCGCCTCCCCGCCAAGGGCATGAAACGCCCTGGCGACTATGAGTGGAAAGACCGTAACGGAGACGGACAGATTACTACGGCAGACCAGTTTGAGCTCGGCGTAACCGTTCCTCCTCTGACCGGAGGCCTCAACAATGATTTCCGCTGGAAAAACCTGACAGTCAGCGTCTATCTTGACTGGGCCGTGGGCCACAGTATCTTTGACGACTCCTACAGCCGTTACTTCTATTCGACCTATACCTGCAACTATGCCCTCGCAAAAGAGGTACTCAAGTGCTGGAAGCAGGAGGGTGACAAGACCCGCTTCGCAAAATTCACCGCCAACGACTCCGCCTGGGGCAACGATAATTTCAACCGCTCCCAGACCGGCAGTTTCAGCGTCTTCACCTATAAGGGTGATTACCTCTGTCTTCGTGAAGTGTCCCTTCGCTATGTCCTTCCGGAGAAATTGCTCAGGAAGACAAGCGTCAAAGGACTCGAGCTCTCACTTTCCGGGAACAACCTGTATTATCTGACTGCTGTCAAGGGTATATCTCCGGAAATTGGCACTTCGAGCACCTACTCCTCCAGCTACCACAACTATCCCCCGATAAGAAGAATCAGCGCCGGGGCAAAACTAACATTTTAAAGACAGGAGGATATGAAAATGAAAAGAATTCTTACAATCCTTGCGGCAACGCTCGCTCTGACCTCCTGCTTCAAGACACTGGACGTAGTTCAGGAAAGCAAGCTGGCCAGTTCCAACATGTGGCAGACCGAATCCGACGCGACGGGAGCCATGTATGGTCTTATGCACCAGTTCCGCGCAGCAAACATGGTTGCACACATCTATTGGGGCGATTACCGCGCCGGGACATTCCAGGACGGCATGGGTGCCGGGACCTGCTATAAGATGTTCAACAATACCCTGGATGCGACTGAAACGAAGGGCACCAACTGGGCCTCTTCATACACCTGCATCAATGACGCCAACCTCATACTCAAGCACGTGGCCAAAATGAAGCTTGACAATAAGGAGGTCCGAAATCAGGTCATAGGCAGCGCCTATTTCATCCGCGCTTATGAGTATTTCAATATCGCCCGTGTTTGGGGAGACGCACCTCTTCTGTTGAGCGGATTTGAATCTGACAAAGATGACCTGCAGCCCTCCAGAACGCCTGTTCAGGAGTTATATGACCAGGTCCTCAAGGATCTCGACAAGGCAGAGAACTATCTGCCGGAGGGCATTACGGACTCGGCCATGCCGAATCTCATGGCAGTCAAAATGCTCCGCGCAGACTACTTCCTGTGGCTGTACAAGACCCGAAACGGCGGCGAAGAAGCTCTCAGTAACGCCCGTAAAGCCCTGAACAATGTGCTCATCAATTCCCGGGTCGGCCTGATGGACAAGTACGCCGATGTATTTGACATCAACATGAAGGGGAACAAGGAGATTATTTTCACCATACGAATGGTAAAGGGAGAAGTCGAGGGCGGTTATTCCACCGCCTGGCTGATTCCCCAGTCCCGCTGGTATGGGAAAGATGCCGATATCGAGAAGAATGTCAAGTTGATGAATAGCGATGACAACCGATACAATTTCTCAACTTCCATGATTTCGCTCATGCACAGCGACCCCTCCGACAGCAGGACGGCTGTATGCTACGGCGACTGGACCGACCCCTCGGACGGACGCCGCTATACATGGATTGACAAGTTCGCCGGGCTCTGGCAGGACAATATCCGTTATTTCATCTCGGACGAGCCCGTCTATCGCTACGCAGAGGCCCTGCTCATGATGGCCGAGGTTGAACTGGCCTCCGGGAACTACGACAAATGCCGGGAATATATCAACCGCATCGCCAAACGGGCATACGGGAAAAATGATTATTACACTTCCGTCAATCCCACCGACCTTAAGAATGCCCTTATCAACGAATATCTCAAGGAATTCGCTGCCGAGGGAAAGAGCTGGTGGATGTACATCCGAATGGGCGAGGTCTTCAACCGCGTCCCTTCCCTCGTCGGAAGGGAAAGCGAGAAGAACATTCTTCTATGGCCCATCACAGACGCCTGCTTCAATGAGAATCCAAACATGAGACAAACAGAAGGATATTGATTTAAACACATAGTAACATGAAAACGACAAGATTTTTACTTGCAGCACTCGCATGCACCGCATGCATTATCTCCTGCAATCCGGACAAACCGGACAACAATGAAACAGGTACTGACGATCATGGTCAGACAGAACAGGAAAAGGAACCGGAAAAGACCCCTTCAATCAAGATTAACACCGAAGAGCGCACCTTTACTCTTGAAGCCAAATCCGAAGGAGTATCCTTTCAGGTACTTGCCAATTATGACTGGACGTTGACCAAAACGAATCTGGACTGGGCTGAGGTTACCCCTGCTTCAGGAACCGCCGATGATCTGGTGACCGTAAAGGTCGTTCCTCAGGACAATACTGAAACCGTACAGCGTGAAGGGTCCTTCAAGATTGCAATTCCCAATAAAGACTGCGAAGTTGCCTTTACAGTCATTCAGGGTCCGAAGGGCGAGGTTAAACCTGTAGTGGTTGCAAAGTGGCAGTTCACGGCTCTCTGGGTCAACGAAGAAGCTTCCGCTCCGACCAACAAGACAAATCCGAACACTGCCGGTGCGGCCATGGCAACTGCCTGGCAGAACGGCACACCCGTAGCCAGCAACGTCGTAGCGGGAGGGTCGCTCAGCTTCGTAACCACCTCTTCTACCGTTAAGTACACCATGGGACCGGCTACCCACAAAAAGAACCGCTTCCGTGCCGCCAACCTCAACAAGGATGATTATTTCCTCTTCACCCTGGACGCTGTCGATGTGGAAACTAACGAGCAGATCCGTTTCCGTAACGCCTTCATCCAGATTGCCAATGTCAATAAGGGTCCTGGCAAATATGCTGTTGAAGCTTCTCTGGACAAGACCAACTGGACTCTCCTGAAAGAGGTTCAAGTTGACAACACTTCTGCCGGCAAGCCGGCAAGCTTGGATTGCGAATATACTTCCGCAGCGGCCTATAAGGGACCTTACTACCTCAGGATCCGTATTATGGAGAATGTATCCGCCAATGGAACCGAGCTCACCGAAGGGTCAGAAAAACTCCCGATCCTCTCCTGCGATGACGCCAGCTACCCGTCGACCAACAGCTACGACGTCCGAGACGCCTACTACGAGGATGACTGGGCATTCGTATACTTTGATACCCTGAAAGCCGAATAATGAGCATTCTTACCATATTTTTGGCCGCCTCCCTGGTGACCGGCAAAGTGACCGCCGACGGCGTCCCTCTAAAGGGCGTGGTGGTCTCCGACGGTCATAAAACCGTGGTCACGGACGCCAGGGGGCGGTACAAGATGCGCTCCGAGATGCCGGAAGGATACGTGTTCATCACGGTTCCCTCCGGCTTCGAGGTCCCCTCAGAAGGATTCATCCCGCAGTTTTTCACCCGTCAAAGACGCGATGCGTCTTTCTCCCTGAAACGAGTGGATCAGGAGCATTGTAAGATTGTGGTCCTTACGGACATGCACCTTACCGGCGACAAGGTCGACAACGACCTTGCACAGTTTCACTCCCAGTATTTCCCATCCTTTTGCCGGGCAGTCAGCGAGCTGGAAGGGCCGGTTTATACCTTCTGCCTCGGCGACATGGTGACGGACGGGAAATGGTACAAGAATCATTTCGCCTTCCCGGAGTTCCTTCATGAAATGGAGGGCTACCCTACCCCTCTCTGGAACATAATGGGGAACCATGACAACGACCAGAAAGGCGAGGGTAGTTTCGAAGAGTGGGAAAATATCGCCGAGCAGCGTTTCAAAAATGAAATCGGGCCCAACTACTATTCACTCGAAATCGGTGGATACCATTTTCTGATGCTCGACGACATAGTGACCTATGGACCGATGAAAGAGGGGAACCCGGCCCTGAACCCCGTCGGGAAATACGGGTTCACATATACCCTTGACGAGAGGCAGCTTAAATGGATGAAGGAAGACCTGAAACGGGTTTCAAAAGATACCCCTCTGGTGCTTTGCCTTCATGTCCCGTTTTATAAGGACGGGAAGAAAACCCTCGCCAACGCAGAGGAGGTCCTCTCCCTGGTGAAAGACTACCATTCTGTGGATATTTTCGCCGGCCACTACCATACGACAAGGACTTCTGAGATTGCTCCCGGGGTTATGCAGCACATTTTCGCTTCATCCTCGGCCGTATCCTGGAAACTCAACGACATCCAGGCCCCGATTGTCTGCGACGACGGCACTCCTGCCGGCTGGCAGGTCGTTTCCATTGACAAAGGAAAGCTCAGCTGGCAATACCAGTCCTGCTATCGCAGCGCCGAGGAAAGCCAGATGAGCGTAGAGCACCTCGGGAACGGTGAAATATTGATTGATATTTTCAACTGGGATCCCGAATGGAAAGTCAGCGCCACATGTAATGGAAAACCGGTCTCCTTGGAGCAGATATGGTCATATAACCCCACTTACGACCGGATTCGCAGGGAGACCAGGATGCTGCTCCACCGGCCGACGGCTTTTCTCGGCATTAAAGCACCGCATTATTTCCGCGCTCATGTCGATGGCGACCCCTCGACTTTCGAAGTCACGGCCACGGACCGCTTCGGCAGGGATTATCACGCCCGCTGCGGATATATGCCCTATCCCGAGTGGGGTATGCCGGTTGTAACAGTCTTTGAAAAAGGAGAAAACGGATACGACACCTTCCGCATTCCTGCCATAATACAGAGTGCAGAAGGAGAGCTGCTGGCGTTCGCGGAAGCCCGCCGGAATGGCGCCGGAGACACGGGGGACATCGACCTTGTCCTCAAACGTTCATCCGATGGCGGAGCGAGCTGGGGACCCCTGGAGGTGGTTTGGGATGACGGGGCGAATGTCTGCGGCAATCCCGCCCCTGTCCTGGACTCAAAAACGGGGAAAATCGTTCTTGCAATGACCTGGAATGACGGAAGAGACCCTGAAAAGGCCATCCATGCCCGTACTTCCATTGAAACGCGAAGGGTTTTCTGCACCGTAAGCGATGACGGAGGTAGAACCTGGAGCAGGCCCCGGGACATCACTTCGGAGGCGAAGTTGCCGGAATGGACCTGGTACGCCACCGGGCCATGTCACTCCGTTCAGCTCCCTTCCGGACGAATAATTGTTCCCTGTAACCACGGGGTCTATGGCCCCGACGGGCCGGAAGGATCCGCTTCCCATGTCATTTACTCGGATAACTGCGGAGAATCATGGAATATCGGAGGCGTCTGTCCCGTTGGCAATGAATCGACGGCAGCCATCCTGCAGGACGGAACCATAGTCCTCAATATGCGGCGCTGGAAAGGCATGGAGCAGGAGGAGCCGTACCGGCTTGTGGCGGAGAGCCATGACAACGGCCTCAGTTTCGGACCATGGAGATTCTGTTCCTACCTGCCGGGCCCCCGTTGTCAGGGAAGTTTGGTTTCTGACGGCAACACTTTGTGGTTCAGCAACCCGTCCAGCCCCGATAAACGGGTCGATCTTACCGTTCAGCAATCCCGGGACGGAGGAAAAACATGGGAGCGGAAGGCCTTCCTGCCTGGTGCTAAAGCCGCATACAGCGACCTGGTTTACCTTGGTGACAAGACCATCGGGGTCCTTTACGAAAGAGGTGAGAAAACCCCCTACGAACAGATTGTATTTGCCCGCATAGACGGAAAATAGTAATGTTGTATGAGAATAACCGCTCTGCTCATATCCCTTCTCGTGACGCTCCAGACGCCACTGACAAAAACGGAAACCCTGACCTGGGCCCCTGTAACCCGGACTCCGGACACGTTGGGTCTCGCTGGTGTCTTCAGTGGGTTTATCGACGGGACTCTCATTGTAGCCGGCGGCGCCAACTTCCCTGATGGACTGCCGGCAGACGGGGGCGCCAAGCGCTGGAGCCGGGATGTCTCCACTTATGACGGAGCAGAATGGACGGTATATCCGGAGGCCCTGCCGGTCCCCCTGGCTTACGGAGCAACGGTGGAGCTTGCGGAAGGCCTGCTCTGCATAGGTGGAAACAATGCGGAAGGGTCGTCAGCAGAGGTTTTTCTCATCCATAAAGACGGGAGCTGCACCCCTTGGTCTCCCCTTCCTCTGCCACTGAGCCAGATGGCATACGCCCGGCTTGGAAATTTCCTGTATCTGGCTGGAGGAGATACCGACGGTACGGCCCAAAAGGTATTTCTAAGAATGGATCTGAGTGCTCCGGAAAAGGGTTGGGAGGGACTCACACCCTGGCCTGGAGCACCCAGGGCATTTGCGGCAGGGGCCGTCCAGAGCGACGGACAGGATAACTGCTTCTACCTCTTCGGTGGCCGGGAATACTCGCCCGGAAGCGAATGGACCGTCCATTCGGATGCATGGGCCTACAATCCCCGTTTGGGAGAATGGAAAGCCGTTCCAGGGCATTTCGACACCATGGCGGGACTGGCAACCCCCTATGGGACAAACCATATACTCCTGATTGGCGGCTGCTCTCCGGAAAACGTGCGTTACAACGGCGTACGCCTGTTCCACACCGTCACCGGCACAATGCTGGATTGTCCCGCAGAGGGCTGTGAGATTCCCGTCACCTCGTCTCTGGTGCGACAGGGAAAGGATTTCTGGCTCATAAGCGGAGAGGTCGCCCCCGGAGTCCGGACACCCGTGATCCTCAAGGGAACAATGGAGAGCAGGATAAAAGCAATGGGCTGGGCCGACATCCTCGTTATCATCCTTTATTTCGGGATTCTCGCCTGGATGGGATGGTTCTTTTCACGTCGCCAGAAAAATGCCGATGACTATTTCAAGGGAGGCGGGCGGATTCCATGGTTCATTGCCGGGCTCAGCATCTTTGGAACGGCTCTCAGCGCCATTACCTTCATGGCCATTCCCGCCAAGGCCTATGCCACGGACTGGAGCTACATGATCTTCAATGCCGGCATAGTTCTCGTCGTACCGCTCATTGTAGGGGTCTTTATTCCTTTCTTCCGCCGGCTCGGCGTCACTACGGCCTATGAGTATCTTGAGAAGCGTTTCAGCCCCCTTGTGAGAGTCTTGTGCTCAATCGCCTTCATCGTATATCAGATTGGCCGCATGGGGGTTGTGCTCCTGCTTCCGGCCATAGCCCTCAATGTCGTCACCGGAGTCAATATCTTCCTGTGCGTTGGGCTGATGGGCATATTCTCGCTGATTTATACTTATATGGGCGGCATAGAGGCCGTTGCCTGGACCGACGCGCTCCAGGTCGTCGTCCTGATAGGCGCCGCCATTGCAGTTGTAATTACGGTCTGCACGGGGTCGGAAGGAGGGTTTGCAGGTGTAGTATCGACAGCCGCAGCCGATGCGAAATTCAACCTTGGATCCCTGCGCTTCGACCTCCGGCAGGCCACCGTCTGGACTACCCTGATAGCGACTGTATTTACCAATATCACTACCTATGGCACGGACCAGACCATAGTCCAGCGCTACCTGACCACGAAAACAGAAAAGGAAGCGAAGAAAGGGGTTTACACCAACGCCATACTCAGCATCCCTTCCACTCTGCTGTTTTTCTTTGTTGGAACCTGCCTCTACGTTTTCTTTAAGCAGCATCCTGCAGAACTCAGCGCTGCTGTGACTAACCCCGACGCTATTCTGCCCTGGTATGTCAACATGCACATACCTACAGGCCTTCTGGGGCTGGTAATAGCCGGAATCTTCGCTGCCGCGATGTCCACTCTGTCGGCGTCGATGAATTCCGCCGCCACGGCCTATGTAACTGATATCCGCTCCCGGATCCGGCCTTCCTCGGATGAGGACCGCCTCCCTGCCGCAAAGAGGGCAACCCTTCTGATTGGAGCGGTCGGCGTCGCCTTTGCCCTTGTCATGGCAACATGGGATGTGAAATCACTCTGGGACGAGTTCTCGAAAATCCTCGGAATCCTCCTGGGTGGCCTGGGAGGCCTCTTCCTTCTCGGCTTCCTAAGCCGGAAAGCAAATGCTGTCGGAGCCGTCTGCGGCCTTGCCGGCTGTATCGCCGTTCAGCTGATTGTAATGCACCTGCAGGCCGTCAACCTGCTGCTTTACTCTTCCGTCGGCTTTATTTCCTGCTTTGTTATCGGCTGGCTTGCCAGCATACTCAGCGGCGGCAACCGGAAGGACATCTCCGGCCTGACCCTGAGGCGATGACAATAAAAAAATCCCCCGGAAGTCGTTTGACTTTCGGGGGATTCAAAGAACGGCAGCTACCTACTCTCCCAACTGGTGGGTCAGTACCATCGGCGATGGTGAGCTTAACTTCTCTGTTCGGAATGGGAAGAGGTGGTTCCTCA
>JAFSSE010000044.1 GCA_017445755.1 Bacteroidales bacterium
TACCATCGACATACTGCCCGACAAGGGTGGATTTGCCCACCTGACGAGGCCCCATGATGATTTGCATACGTCTCCTTGGCTCGGCCATCCGGCTCTTTAAGATGGATAAGTGCTGTCTCTCGTATAACATATTTCTAAATTTTGTTTTACAAATTTATAAAATGTATTTTACAAAATCGCAAGATACGTTAAACTTTTTTCGTAACTCTATTTCTCCCGCACCCTTTTTCCCGTCATGTGCTCAATAGAGAAAACAAGCACCTGCGCCCTTGGGGCGTTGCGCTGCATATCGGCCTCCATGTCGTAGCCGTCGGGGAAATACTTTGCGCCAAGCTGCCTGAGGCGGCTGTCCTTTTCATCATCATCCTCAAGCACATGGACGCGTCCGAAACAAATCACGCTCCTAACATGGTACCACCAGTCTCCGGGTTCCCTCTGCGGCTCGTCTATGACGGTGAAGCATGCTTTGTCATCGACACGGATGGCGTCCAGCTTGTGGCCATCCACCGCACAGTGGAAAAATAGCTTTCCCTCCTTGTACAGGAAGTTGATGGGGACAGAATAGGGGTAACCGCCGTCTCCAATGACCGACAGGAATCCGCGATAGGCCTTTTGCAGTATTTCAACGCACTCCTCCTCCGGAAGCTGCTGCTTGAACCGGCGCATGGGCCGAAATGTATTGCCGATGCTCATAGCCATTCAAAGTTCTCCTTCCCTGCCGCGGCTTCAAAGTGGTATTTCACAATGCCAAGGTCGATATTGGTGTATCCTGCCATGGAGAAGAGCGTCTTTGTCTCAACCTTGTTTCCCTGGTGCAGGATGAACTTGAACTTCTGCTGATTGATGGCCGTAGGGGCCAGAAGTGCCGCGTCCATGCCGTCCTTGAACCATTGGGGAGGAACGCCATCGGTCTCGTAGAAGTTTTCCACCGGCTTCTGGGGATGCTGCACGCCGGGAATGGTGCCGTAACCCAGCGCAATAACACAGTGGACGATGTCCCCATCCCTAAGCGTGAAAGTGCCGGGAATCTTCTTGTAGGTAAGGCCCACCCAGCAGGTATTCAGTCCAAGAGTCTGTGCCAGCAGGACAAGTTTCTCGCCATAGTAGCCAATCTTCTCCTCAGCCTCCTTGCCCTTTGGCCCGGCCATTACGAAGTAATTCCTAACACCGGAGAATTGGCCGTACGTCCACATGCCGGAGGCGAAAGCCTTGGGCTCTTCCAGCACCAGCTGGATGTTAAGACCGCTCTGAGCATTGATACTTTCGATGGCAACCCTGATGGCCGCAACCTTATCCGTCTCGATGGACTTGTCGGTGTATTTCCGCACGGAATGCCGTGCCTTAATGGCTTCTAATTCTGTCATAGTGTGATTATTGTTTGTACGAAGATACTGCGGTGAATTCAAATTAGAAGTGCAATACACTTCAAAAGTCAAAGATAAATAATTGTTTACAATATTCCAACGGTGTCCTGTAACCCAGTGACTTACGGGGCCTGTGGTTCAGTTTCCATTCGATTTCGGCAAGCATATCATCTGTCAGCTCGCTGAAGTCCGTGCCTTTCGTACTTCTTTTGGGCCAGTTGCCATCGGTACCGATGGTAGCCACGCATGTCGCAGTTCCTGCGGATCTCACGGCTCACCGTGCCTGCACTGACTCCAATCACTTCCCCTATCTCCCTCAGGATCATCGGTGTTTGCAGCACCACCGATGTTCCCACCCCTACAGTTCGATTCCTCCCGGCACCACAAGAAAACAAAGCGGAAATCTTTGATAGCTTGGAGTTCGTTGTATATGGCCCTCTGGCCAAGACCGACTGCCTTGTAATGCTCGTTAATAGCGTTACGTAAGACAATCTCGAAGATATTGAGTATTCCATAACACTTCTGACAAAGCTTGATGTTATGCCTGTAGAGAGTAAGTGCTGCCACGGTATCTCCGTCACAGGCCTTGAGGTATTTGTTAAGCCTTGCCGATGAGAAGGCTCTTTCGTAATCCGGATACTTCATCGTCCTCTTTTTCAAAAAAGTTTGCGATTCTAAGAAAACTTAGTACCTTTGCATTGGAATCCCCGTGTGTCCCTGAGCAATCAAACACGCGGGTTTAGTCTTTTTTATATCCCTTCACCTGATTACAAGGCGGTCCAATGGATTTAGATTCCGGAAAAGTGGCATAAAAAATAGCACGAAATAGAGCGTATAGTCATCCCCTGTAACCCATAAGGGCTGCAGGGGTCTATTCATTTCGATAAATGGGGAGGAATATCAGCGATTCTGGCGATACAATCTCACGTCCATCGCCTTTCCTCCCTTCTCAACAGCCCCGATCTTCATCTCCTCCAGCAGGAATCCATTCTTCTCCAGCACCCGGGCCGAAGCCACATTCTCTGTCACCATTCTCAGCCACCAATCGGCATCAGCTTCCGTATATGGATTCGGCAGCCGGTCTGAAAGGAAAGTCCTGTCGATGGCATTGCACAGCGTCATTAGCGCTTTCTTGTCGGCTGGTGTCCAGATATGAAGAGTAATCGTCATCAGTGTTTAGACCGAGAAATTCGAATTTAACGGCCGGATACGCTATTGTACTGTTCGTCCGTCACCGGCTCCAGCCATTCGTTGGAGTTGTCCTGGGACAGGATCTTATGGGTGGTCAGATGCTGCATCCAGCTGCCAGAGGCGGCTCCGTGCCAGTGCTTGACACCTTCGGGAATCTCGATGACCACGCCCGGGGTGAGTTTCACGGCGGGTTTGCCCCATTCCTGGTACCAGCCTTCACCGGCCACGCAGATGAGCACCTGGATGAGCCCGTGATGGATGTGCCAGTTGTTGCGACAGCCCGGCTCGAAGGTGACATTGGCGTAACCGCCGTCCAGAGGGGCCAGGTAGCTGTTGCCGACAAAATATTGCGCGTAGGCGGTATTGGGCTCCCCTTTGGGAAAGGGGCTGATGAGGGTGTAGCCCTCTTTGCAAAGCCACTGGCAGAGTTCTTCCACCACCTCCGGCGAATTCCCCATATTCACAGCGCCCGCCTTGTGCGCAGCCAGTTGCGGCGCCACGCCCTGCAAGCCGCTGAGGGCCGCCACGGTCACAATCTCGCGGTCGGCGGCAGAAAGCTGGTCCCCGGCGAAGATGTCGCCGAAAAGATGGGCCTTCAGGTAATAGTCATCCTGCGGGCAGAAGGCGTAGTCGAAGGCCCGGCCGCTGACCTGCGTCTGGTTCTTCTTGCCCAGTTCCCATGCTGCCTTAGCATCATCCCATTCGGCCGGACGCGTCCAGGGCTTGCCCTCCTGCCAGGCGGGGTTGTTTTCTTCCAGTACTTTTGCCAACACGCCCAACGCGTTGAGCGAGCGCGGGAAACCCGTGTAGGCATAGAGCTGCGAGAAAGCTTCCTTCAGCTCATTGATCGTTACGCCACCATCCAGCGCCGAGCGAACGGCCGGTTCCAATCTAACGAGGTCTCCCTGCGCCATCAGGCAAGCGCAGGCCGCGAGTCCTTTCTGACGCTCCGAGAGCGTTTGTCCGAATGCTGTTGTCATCGTCAATAATACTGCTACGGCAAAGGTAACGAAATTTCGCATCTTATTTCAGATTCTCTTTAAAGAAGGATTCAATCTTGTCGTACGGAATCACGCCGGCCTTGTCATCATACAGGTCAGTATGGACGGCGCCGGGGATGATGAGGAGTTCCTTGTTGTCGCCCTTCAGCTTGGCAAAGGCGCCTTCGCTGAAATAGCGGCTGTGGGCTTTCTCGCCGTGGATCAGGAGCACAGGCGTCTTGATCTCGCCCGCCATGTCCAGCAGGGGCTGGTTCAGGAAAGACATGGTGCCGGTGATGTTCCAGCCGTCGGTGGAGTTGCCGCTGCGGGGATGGTAGCCGCGCGGGGTCTTGTAGTAGTCATGGTAATCCTTGACAAACCATGGAGCATCGTCCGGGAGCGGGTCCACCACTCCGCCTGCACGCTTATGGTCGCCGGTGCGGTATTCTTCCGTCCGCTGGGCAGCCCAGGCCTGGCGCTGCGCGTCGCGGGCCTCCTCGCTGTCGGCGCTTCCGAAATAGCCCTCGCGCGCTACGCGGGAAATATCGTACATGGTAGAAGTGACGGTGGCCTTGATGCGCGGATCAAGCGCCGCCGCGTTGATGGCCATGCCGCCAAAGCCGCAGATACCGATTATGCCGATGCGTTCCGGATCGACATTCTCCTGGTTGGAGAGGAAATCCACAGCAGCCAGGAAGTCTTCCGTATTGATATCCGGAGAAGCCGTCCGGCGCGGCTCTCCCCCGCTCTCGCCGGTGAAGGACGGGTCAAAAGCGACGGCAAGGAAGCCCCGCTCGGCCATATGCTGGGCATAAATGCCGCTGGTCTGCTCCTTAACTGCACCGAAGGGACCGGAGACCGCAATGGCGGGCAGCTTGCCCTCTGCACCTTTGGGTACATACATATCGGCCACCAGAGAGATGCCGTAGTGGTTGTGGAAAGTGACCTTGGAGTGCTCCACCAGGTCGGATTTCGGGAACGTCTTGTCCCATTCCTGAGTCAGGTTCATATCGTTTGCGTTTTTGTTGTTGCAGCAGGATGCCACGAGGGCTATGCCTGTAAGAACGGTGATTATCTTTTTCATAACGTGTTATTGTTTCAGTGAATAGGTGACGGAGATGTCGCCCGTGCCGAAGAATGTTTTCAGTTCATCGGCAGAGAGTCCGTCTACCTTCCCCAATTGGGTGTATGACCAGATGTTGTTACCGTAGAACACACAGATGTTATTGCTGTTGTAGAGCATGATATCTCCGGGAACGGCAGTAATCTGCTCATTGTGACTGGTGAGCGAAAAACCCAGCGGGCCGTAGTGCTCAAATCCGTTGGCCTCCATCCGGACGGTGATGGCGCCGGAGATCAGTTTCCCGGCCAGTTCTTTGGCGGTGGCATTGTCGGCCAGCGTGGCGGTGATAGTCTTTCCACCGGCGGTTATGTTCATAACCATAGTGATAGTCTGATCGTTATTGTTGGAGTTGTTATTGTTGTCCTCCGTCTGTTTCTCTTCTTCCTTCTGAGGCTCCGGAATCTCGACCGGCTCAATCTTCTCGCAGGAGAGAAGGGCTATGGAGGCGAGGCAGGCAAGAAGCATTGTAGACATTCGTTTCATATCGATTGATTTTAAGTTGCAAAGGTACGGCGAGCCCTGCAACTTTTTGTGTCGATATTAGCGGAATTTATACCAATTTCGCAGATTTTGCTATCTTTGCAAGGTTATGAAGAAGATTCTGAAGGTTGATAATCCAAATGTCTATGCCGAGTATGTAGGCGCCCCCGTCCTGCATCCCCAGTTGGCTCTCATCAGCTACGACGAGGTTTCTCCATTCCGGAACAGTCTCAATAACTACGGGGTTTACGGCCTTTTCATTCAGCAGCAATTCCCTAAGTATCTGTCATACGGCACTAAATCCATCATCGTGGGAGACAGGTCCATCGTCGCAGTGGCACCGGGACAGATCGGCGGAGCGGAAGACAATGGGACTCCTATTTTCATCAACGGCTGGGCCCTGCTCTGGTCACCGGAACTGTACAACAAAGAATACCCGTTTTTCTCTTACTTCTACACAGACTGGCTCAGGATGGAGGACGCAGAATTCGAACGCATCTCACTTCTGCTCGCCACTATGCGAAAAGAGATGCAGGAGAATCCTGACTCTCTTGCCCTCAAGGGCATCCTTAAAGGGTATCTTGAGTTAATCCTTGAATACTGCCAGCGAATCTACCTGCGCCAGCTCACGCAGAAAGAAAGCGGCGAGAGCGACATCCTTAAACGATTCCATCGACTCCTGGTGGATTATTTCTCCAATGGCTTGCAGCACGAAAAAGGACTTCCTACCGTTTCCTATTGCGCTGGAGAGCTGGCCTATTCAGCCCGCTACTTCGGCGATATGATTCACCAGGCAACAGGCGGCACAGCAATCGGCTACATCCATGGCTTCGTCATTGACCAGGCCAAGACCTTCCTGATGAAGGGCCTTACCGTGGGAGAAGTGGCCGACCTGCTGGGTTTCAGCTATCCCCACCATTTCAGCCGTCTGTTCAAGAAGGTCACGGGAATGACACCTTCTGAATTCTTAGCAGCGTAGATTACGCATTATCGGAATTACGAGAGCCACCCACGATGCTGGTCGTGGAGGTGAAGGCGGAAGGAATTATTTGCAATTGAAGGAGAATTAGAGTACATTTGCCGGAAACAGTTGTCGGTTATGTCAAAAGCAAAACACTATCTTTATCGCATGAAAAGAATTATTTACCTCATCATCGTTACTTTATCTGCTACCATTATGCTTACTTCCTGCGGCAATGCTGCCAACAAGAGCAAAAAATCCGCTGCTGCAACTGACAGCAGTGAATCCGTCGTCTATTTCACCAAAGACCTCAGTCCGGAAGGGCTGGTTAAGATTTACGAGGCCCTTGGCGTAGAAGCCAAAGGAAAAGTCGCCGTGAAGATTTCAACCGGCGAATCCATGCTTTCCAACCACCTGCGTCCGGAACTTATCGCTCCGCTCGTAAAGAAGGTTGGCGGCACCCTGGTCGAGTGCAACACCGCATACGGCGGCAACCGCTCCACCACGGCTGCCCACAGGGCCGCGATTGCCGAGCGCGGTTACGAAAATGTCTCCCATGTGGACATTATGGATGAAGAAGGAGAGATTAAGATTCCCGTCAAAGATGACAAGTGGATTAAATACGATATCGTTGGCTCACATATCCAGAACTACGATTTCATGATCAATCTTGCCCACTTCAAGGGACATATGATGGGCGGCTTCGGCGGTGTTCTGAAAAACGCCTCAATCGGCGTGGCCTCTGCCAACGGAAAGGTCAATATCCATTCCGCCGGAAAGTCTCAGACCGCCCTCTCTTCCGGTGACCTGCAGGCCCCGGAGGGCTGGTATGAGTCTCCCGAAAAGAACACTCCCTTCATCGAGTCCATGAGTGCCGCTGCGCAGGCCGTCCATGAGTATTTCAAGGCCAGGAACGGCATCGTCTATATCGACGTGATGAACAACATTTCCATCGACTGCGACTGCGACGGCAATCCCCACTCCCCCACCATCCAGGACATCGGCATCGCCGCCTCGCTGGATCCGGTGGCCCTTGACAAGTTCTGCCTGGACCAGGTATTCAACCTCCCCAACGACGAGAACAACGACACCAGGGCCCTCCTGGAGCGAATCAACCAGCGTCATGGCATCCGCATCGTCTTCCGCGGCGAAGAGATGGGACTTGGTACGACCAAATATAAGGTTGTCGAACTGTAAATCCGGGGATTAATTACCCCGGATTTCCTTGCCGAAGGGGAAGATGGTGGCAATGGCCATCTTGAAATGCTGAATCCCCCAGGGGATGCCCACAATTGTCAGGCAGAAGAGAAGGCCAAAGGCAAGGTGCAGAATTGCAATCTCCCACCATCCAAGGAGAATCCATATAAGGTTCATTACAACTGAGATACAGCCCGGCTCATCAGGGCCGTTTACCAGCTCATGGCCGAAGGGCCAGAGGGCGAACGTCCCCAGTTTGAACAGCTGGAGGCCAAAGGGTATGCCAATCAGCGTAATGCACATCAGAAGGCCCACGACGTAGTATATGATGGCGATTACAATGCCGCCGAAAATGAGCCAGAGGATATTTCCAAGGGTTTTCATTTAATTAATATCTTTGTCTTCGCACAGCTTCCAGATAGAAGCTCTGTCGCTGCTGCTGGGTTATTCTATAACAACTGAGGCGGGAGTCATCCTTCAGCAGGGCCAGCTCCGCCCCTTTGCTCTCTTCCATGGCACGCGTCACTTCAATCCCGAGCGATTTCCCGTCCGGGGACTGAAGATCCGGCCTGTCCATATTCTCAAGGCAGTCGAACTCGCTCCCCAGGAGTGCCGAGAGCGAGATTTGAGCATACTGCTCGAAGAAACATGTGTCGAAACGTTTCATTGCTGGCAGATGAGTTCCGGTTTTGCATCATTATGTCATGTACAAAGATAAAGTAAAAGCCCGGCGAATGCAAATCTTACTTATACACAATCATATCGGCCAGTTGCAGGAAGTAGTCTTCCGACCAGATATCCAGCGAGTGCGGATCTTGTGGCCGGGGATGTGCTCCACCATGGCTTTGGCAATTTCACGGTTGTACTTGTACTCCCGGAAGAAGTCGGAGCAAAAACGCCATTCTGTGGGCGTGTAGACCATTTTCGCGAGGTCACGAAAATGGTCGGACTCGGCAGCGAAGCACCGGCGGAACGACTGTTTCCGTTTGACACCGTCTTGCATTTTCAAAACAAACTGGCTACATTTGTATAAGCAAAATAATCGGGTCGTCGAATCGGCCGGGAATGAAATCAGGAGTATGGTAAGTCCTCCATTCTGGAGGCGGCTCCCTTCACAAGCATACTGTCTTTAGCTAGGGAATGGTATTCACAATGGTTGCTTTTTGCGACCGTTCCTGTCATTTTACCCCGCCAAATCATTGTTTAACCATAATTCTCAATAACCATGTCCAACAATCAAAGCATCAAAGAAACAATTCACGCCAACGGGATTGACATCTCTATTTATACAAAAGATTTCAAAACCGAGTACATTTCGTTAACTGATATCGCCAGATTTCGTAGTACAGACCCTAGATTCACAATCCATAGTTGGCTTCGAAGTCGTGACATCGTAGAGTTTCTCGGATTGTGGGAGTGCCTCTACAATCCAACATTTAAACGTGTCGATTTCGATACGTTTAAAAAGGATGCCGGTTCAAATGCATTTGCCTTCTCCATCAAAGAATGGAATGAACAATTGTGCGGAATCGGCATAATATCCAAGGCTGGTCGATACGGAGGCGGTATTTTTGCCCAAGCAGACATTGCTCTTGAGTTTGCCAGTTGGTTATCGCCAGAATTCAAACTCTATATTGTGAAAGACTATCAACGCTTGAAGACGGATGAGAATTCACGCCTTTCCCTTCATTGGAATCTGAACCGTGAAATCTCTAAGATAAACTACAGAATCCACACAGATGCAATCAAAGGTAATCTGATACTTCCAGAATTATCACAGAAGCAAAAGTCCTTTATTTACGCTAATGAGGCCGATCTACTTAACGTCGCACTATTTGGAGAGACTGCAGCCGAATGGAGGGAATACAATCATGACAAGGAGGGCAACATCAGAGATAATGCCACCCTTCAACAACTTCTTGTGCTGGCAAATATCGAGAGTTATAATGCAATCCTAATTGAACAGGGACTAGAGCAAAGTCGAAGGCTCATTCTTTTACGAAATATGGTTGAGCGACAGTTGAAAACGCTTATGAATCTGGCAATAGGGTCAGGACCTCTTCTTTTAAAATAGGAAAAAATAGCTCTTCCAGAATGGAATACCAAGTTGGGGTGGTACGCATACCCTACCATATGCATTCACTAAGCTGAGTGTATATCAGTGGCGGACAAAAATAAAAGCCGCTTAGGCAGCGACTTTTGGGGCTCGCATCAAGATTCCTTGAGAGGGTTGTCATCCACGTACTACAGCACCGCGCCGAGGCGTTTCAGGGTGGCGACAAGGGTATTGATGTCAATCTCCCCTACCGGCTTACCTTCTTCGACACTCTGGGCGGCGGCAACGCCGGCGGCCTGGCCGGTGCCCATGCAGGCGGCCTGGACCCTCAGCGAGGCGAGGGCCTTCCGGTCGGCGGAAATGCAGCGCCCGGCAACGAGAAGGTTGGGGTAGCTGTCTGCAATGAGGGCGCGGTACGGGACATAGGCGCTCTGCTGGAGTTTAATCAGAACCTGGCCGGTTCCCTTACTCGCATGCATGTCAATCTGATGGGCCCCGCGGGAAATGCTGTCCTCATAATGGATGCCGGAGACATACTCCTCAGCGGTAACGGTATGGACTCCCTTTATCCGACGGGATTCGCGGATTCCGGCCTGCGGGGCGGTTGAAGCCACATAACAGTTCCGAAACTCCGGGACATGCTCCCGAAGTGCGGAAGCGAAGCGGAAGATATCCTCGCGAAGCCGGCATTCAGCCGAGGTAAAATCGCGGTTATCCGTCGAATCCGTGGCCGCGCGGGTAATATTGACGGCGACGCTGCCGCTGTGCATCACATTATTGAACCACGGACCGCCAAAATCCGGAAGATCAACTCCTTCCGCCTTGAGCGCAAGAAGCTTCTCCCGAACCGGGGTACACTGGCTGGAGCCGCGTACGCCGTCATGATACATATATCTCTGGAGGAGCGGGCTGTCCGTGTCCACTCCCGAAAGGACGAAGCAGAAAGACGAGGGCTGGAGCTCCCCGCCGGGATTCTCCTGCATCGGGACTTTTGCTGTCCAGGCGAGGTCTCCGTCTCCGGTACAATCGATAAAAACCCTGCCGGAAAGAGCTTCCAGGCCGTTTTTATTCTCTATTATGACTCTTGTTATGCGTTTCCCTTCCATCTCGCAGCCAATGAGGGAGGAGTGCATATAAAGGTCCACTCCCGCCTCCAGGACCATCCGCTGGCAGCAGAGCTTATAGAGTTCTATATCGAAATCCACATTGCCCTTGGGCCACTCCCGAAGGGCCCCGCCCATGGATTCCAGGCGCTCGATGAATTCCCATGGAATGCCGCCTATAACAAGCTCACCCTGAAAGGCAAACTCGCTGAGAGGTGCTACGTACCCCGCTGTCGCCATGCCCCCGAGAAAGCCGTAGCGTTCGACAAGGGCGACCTTCCTGCCCTGACGGGCCGCGGCGATGGAAGCGATGAATCCGGCCGGACCGCCGCCGCAGACCACCACATCATACTCCCCTGCCGGTTCCACGCCGGGGATGGTTCCCTCCGGCGATTTTCCCTTTGCAAACGATATTTCCGGGGAGAGGGCAAGAGCCGCAACACCCGCAAGGCCTTCTTTCAGAAAAATTCTTCTTCCTGTCTTTTTCATATGGAAACTGCTTCTTGAGGTACAAATATAAGCAAATAAATTTTACCTTTGCATCATGCTTGAAGAACTCAGAAGTACCGTCTGCAAGGCGAACAAGGACCTCTTAAGGCACGGCCTTGTCCTTTTTACATGGGGAAATGTCTCCCAGATTGACCGGGAAACCGGTCTTGTGGTCATAAAACCATCCGGCGTCAGCTATGATGAGATGACTCCGGAGGACATGGTCATAGTGGATCTTGAGGGCCGCGTAGTCGAGGGTGCGCTGAGGCCATCCTCCGACACCCCGACCCACCTCGCCCTCTACCGCGCCTTCCCCGAAATCGGCGGAATCGTCCATACCCATTCCACCCATGCGACCGCATGGGCCCAGGCCGGAAGGGAGATTCCCGTCCTCGGAACAACCCACGCCGATGAATTCCACGGAAGCGTGCCGTGCACCCGGGAGATGAGGCGCGAGGAAATCTTCGGGGCCTATGAGGAGGAGACTGGAAACGTAATTGCAGAGTGTTTCAAGGGGAGAAATCCAATGGATACGCCGGCCGTCCTGGTCCGGAACCATGGCCCCTTCACCTGGGGAAAGGACGCTGAGAAGGCCGTCTATAATGCGGCTGCCCTCGAAGAAGTCGCCCGGATGGCATTCATCACCCTGATGCTCAACCCGGAATCTTCCATCAAGGAGGACCTTATAGAAAAGCATCATGCCCGTAAACACGGGCCGGGGGCGACTTACGGTCAGAAATAAAGTCTAATTCAAAGGTTTTACCGAACAAGGAGACGGGTTCGCTGACAAAATCGGACCATGCTGGGGTTATGGGTTTTTTTTGGTTTTATTTGTGCAATATATTGCGATAAAGAAACCAAAAACCGTCATTTTTATGAAAGCCCACTCATTTATGACGCTTTTATCGGCGTCTCTCATTTTCCTTTTTGCGGGATGCACAAAGGAAGTGATAATTGTTGACGAGGACGGTTCCTCCTCTGGAACTTCTCTTTCGGATCCGGAGCTCTCATGGAGCGCATCTTCATATGAGGCGACAATCGGGGCGGACAATTCCTTCCCGACGCTTACTAACTCTTACAAGGTAGCCATAACCTATACGTCCTCCGACACCGGTGTCGCAACCATTTCCTCAGACGGAACAATCACTCTCGTCTCCGCCGGAAGTACCGCAATTACAGCGACTTCCACCGCAACCTCGACCTACTCCTCCGGCAGTGCATCCTATGCCCTGACGGTTAACAGGGCCAGCGACGGGATTTCTTGGAGCGCCTCTACGTGTACGGTCAAATATGGGGATGAGACTACATATTCCTATCCGACCCTCAGCAACCCCGGTTCACAGACAGTAACCTACTCTTCCAGCAACGAAAGCGTTGCCACCGTCTCCTCCAGCGGTTCAATTACAATCGTGGCAGAGGGAGAAACAACAATTACGGCAACATCCGAGGAAAATGACGCCTATGAAGCGGGAAGCGCATCCTTCACCCTAACTGTCGAAGGAAACCTCGCTGCCGCAGGGTTCTATTGGAGCGCTTCCAGCTGCACGGCGACCCTCGCCACAGACAGCAACTCTTTCCCTACTCTCACGAACCCCAACTCGCTGACGGTCAGCTATTCTTCTTCCAGTACGGATATCGCAACGATTGACAGCAACGGTAACGTAACCCCCGTCAGCGCCGGAACTGTTTCAATCATAGCAACTTCCGAGGCAACTGACACCTATGCGGCGGGCAGCGCAACCTACACCCTGAAGGTTGTAAAACACGAAGTCGGACTTACATGGAGTTCAAGCTCATTCTCCGTGGTACTCGAGGAAGGAGCTTCTTCCTATCCTACCCTGACCGTAGATCCTTCCGGAGCCGGACTGACAATTGCATATTCTTCATCCAACACTTCCGTAGCGACAGTTTCCTCTTCCGGAACAGTGTCCATCGCCGGAACCGGGACAACCACGATTTCCGCCTCCTTTGACGGAAACGACACCTATAAATCCGCGTCCGCTTCGTACACCCTGACCGTAACGAGCAACACCGACGACGGAGCGGGAACATATACCTTCGATTCGGCCGGAGACACCAGCTCCGATGACGACATCTCCAACACAACATTCTCCAGGAAAATAACGGTCACCTACTCCTCTTCCGGGGCAAGCGTCGCCGGCTACAGCGCCTCTTCGGACATCTCCGTCTCGGTGGACGGCAACGGCGTCACAATCACGAACTCCGGGAGCGAGAACATCGTTTATGAACTTACCGGAACCGCCTCAAACGGGTATTTCAAGCTCTACAGCTCGAAGAAGCAGGCAATCCACCTCAACGGAGTGTCCCTGACCTGCAGTTCCGGGGCGGCCATCAACAACCAGAGCGGGAAGCGCACCTTCGTGGTGGTTTCCGGGACCAACACCCTTGCCGACGGATCCTCCGCCGCCTACTCTGCAACCGGGGACGAGGACATGAAGGCCGTCTTCTTCTCTGAAGGTCAGCTGGTCTTCTCCGGAAGCGGCTCACTCACGGTAACGGCAAACAACTCCAAAGAGAAGTCGTGCATCGCCTCCGACGACTATATCCGCATCATGAAGAGCCCGACCATCACCGTTACCGCGGGCAGTTCCGCCGGACACGGTCTCAAGGGCAATGAATATGTCCAGCTCTCCAACGGAACCACCAATATCACGACCAAGGCGGCAATGAAAAAAGGCATCACCGCTGACGATTACGTACTTGTTGAAGGCGGGACTTCAACCATAAACGTTTCGGGCGGAGTTGCCTATGACAGCGACGACTCCGAATACAAGGGTTCTGCCGGCATCAAGGCCGACAACTATTTCGGGATGACCGGCGGAACAGTAACTATTAAGAACACCGGAGCTGGCGGAAAAGGTGTACGTGCCGGAAGCTACAGCTACATCGAAGACGGAAACAGCTCCCTTACGGACAGCTATATTTCCGGAGGAACCCTTTCAATCACTACTTCCGGCAGCGAATCCAACGACGTGTCCTGCAAAGCCATAAAGATCGGGTACAAAGAGAAGAGCGGAAACAGCTACAAATACGGCGGCAACATCAGTATTTCCGGCGGCGCTGTTGTCATCAACTGCTCAAAGAGCGAGGGCTTCGAAGTCAAGGGCAACCTGACCATAAGCGGCGGAGAAACCTATGTCTACTCTACCGGCGACGACGCGATCAACGCCCAGGGGAACATTACGGTTACCGGCGGCTACGTCTATGGGCACTCTACGGCCAACGACGGTATCGACTCTAATGGAAACACCGTCCTCTCAGGTGGTTATGTATTCGGAATCACCACCAAAGGCTCTCCCGAACTGGGAATTGACGCCAATACCGAAGGCGGCTACAAGCTCTATATCAACAGCGGTGCAACCGTCGTTGCATACGGCGGACTGGAGAGCGGCTATTCCGCTTCCCAAAGTATCTATACAATGAGCGCGACGGCGGGGAGCTGGAATGCCCTCCATAACGGAAGTTCATACATTGCGGCCTTCAAGGCACCGTCCGGACTTTCCAGTTTCACCGTCAGCGCCCCTTCCCTGTCCACCGGATATAAGGGCGTCACGGTTGGAAGCACGACCTGTTGCAACGGAATCTGGGCCACATCCGGAATCTCCGGCGGAAGCAGCGTAAGTCTGAGCAGCTACTCCGGCGGCGGAGGAAGCTCAGGAGGTCCCGGAGGCAACTCCGGCGGACCCGGCGGGCGTGGAAGATAGGACCTGGTAAAAATTGAGTCAACCTACCCGGAAATGGGCAGGTTGACTCTTTTCATCTGTACACCCGCTCGGAATCGAACCGGGACCAACGGAACCGGAATCCGTTATTCTATCCTTTAAACTACGGGTGCTAAAGCTGTGCAAAGATAATAAAAATTCTTGAAAGGGACGAGTTTTTTCGCTTTTTCGAAAAGAATGATTACTTTTGTATACTCTACAATTATTTTTAGAAAATGCACATAATTAAATAATTTTAGAAAATGCACATAATTAGATTCTCTGTTCCCCTATTCGTTACCGCTTCACTTATGCTCCTGTCCTGCGCGGACAAAAATAGCGAAAACGAAAATGACATCGCAGGGACGAAGGACGGGTATATTGCCTTCACGGATAACGGCTCTTCAAACTATACAATTGTCGGTCAAAGTTCGCTGAAAAACAACCTTACCCTGTTCTCAGAGGCAATTAAGAAAGCCACAGGAGCCGAGTTGCCCGTTGCCACGGCCACTACCTCCAATAGCAAAGACCTTGAGATTATCATCGGGAACACAGCCGCCCGGGCCGAGGCAGCCGAGGCGCTGAGGGGTATCCGCAACGGATATGGAATCCTGGTATCCGGGAAGAAACTTGTTATTGCCGGGACCGATGAAACCTGGACAGTACTCGCGATGGAGGCCTTTGCCAAAAACATCATGAAGAACGCGGCCTACTGTCACGACGGGATTCTTGAGCTTCCGAACGACTACTGGGATTCCGACAAGGACGACGATCCCCAGTTTATCGCCCGTTTCATTAAGGAAAACCGGGAGTTTACAATTATTCCCACCCTGATAGGTTCTGTCCCCCAGAGCGGAGTTTACAAGGTTGCACAGGGAGCCGCATCCGACGGAACCTATGTATATTTTGTAATGAAAGGCAATGAGGACTCCAGCTACAACTCCCAGTGCGTAGTCTACAAGTATGGTCTCTCCCCCTTCGAGAAGATTTCGGTGTCGGCAGAATTCAACGGACACCATGCCAACGACATGACCTTCGATACAAAGAATAACCGGGCCCTGGTTGTGAACGGTTCAGGCGCAGCCGGGACCCTCACCGCAATCGATGCCGAGACCATGGCCGTCTCAACGGTTACGACTTCCCTCGGAATCGGCGGAATGACCTACAATGCGAAAAAGAATATCTACGGCATTACCCAGGGCGGAACCAAATACCAGCTTGCCGACGAGAATTTCGCACTTTTAAATGATTTCGGACGCAATGACGGCCAGGTAGATTATTACACCGCCCAGGGCATGGGCAGCGACGACTCCTTCGTCTATTTCCCGATGAGCCCGAAGTCTGCGGCCAAAACGACTGACAATATCCTCTGCACATACGACTGGGAGGGCAAACACATAACCGACGTCCATATTCCCCTGAACATAGAATCTGAGAGCATGTTCTATGCCGATGGAAAATACTATGTAAATTTCTACAACGCCGGTGCACGGCTGTACAAGATTACTCCGCTCATTACTTTCAAATACTGATCGAATGAAAAAGGCATATGTCTTCCCGGGGCAGGGATCCCAGTTCCCTGGAATGGCCAAAGAACTGTATAACGGCAATCCAAAGGCAAAGGATCTCTTTGAAAAGGCAAACCGAATCCTCGGTTTCCGTATAACAGACGTCATGTTCGAAGGGACTGACGAAGATTTACGGGCCACCCGGGTGACTCAGCCCTCCATTTTCCTCCACAGCACCATCCTTGCCGCCTGTCTGGACGATTTTGCTCCGGACATGGTCGCAGGCCATTCCCTTGGGGAATTTTCGGCCCTTGCCGCCTCCGGAGCCATGTCCTTTGAGGACGCCCTTAAGCTGGTCGCCATCCGCGCGGAAGCGATGCAGGAGTGCTGCGAGAAGGTTCCCGGAACCATGGCTGCGGTCATTGCCCTTCCGGACGAGGCGGTCGAAAAGGTATGTAAGGATATCCCCGGAATCGTCGTTCCTGCAAACTATAACTGCGACGGACAGATTGTTATCTCTGGTGAAAAAGACGCTGTCCTTGCCGCCTGTGACGGAATGAAGGCCGCCGGAGCAAAAAGGGCCCTTCCCCTTCCTGTCGGCGGAGCATTCCACTCCCCGCTTATGGAACCGGCCAGGGCTAAACTTGGAAAGGCCATTGAAGAGACCGCTTTCAAGTCGCCGGTCTGCCCCGTCTATCAGAATGTCACGGCCAGGCCCTCTACGGACCCCGGGGAAATCAAGAAAAACCTACTTGCCCAGCTGACCTCTCCTGTCCGCTGGACCGCAAGCGTCAGGGAGATGATTGCCGACGGAGCCGGCAGCTTTACCGAAATCGGCCCGGGAGCCGTCCTTCAGGGGCTTGTCCGGAGGATTTCCGGAGAAACAGTTGAAATCAACGGAATAACAACAATATAAATCTCAAATACTATCATGGCAAAAGAAAAGAAATTCATCACCTGTGACGGTAACTATGCTGCTTCCAACATAGCTTACCTCTTCAGCGAGCACGCCGCCATTTACCCTATTACGCCTTCCTCGACGATGGCTGAAAACGTCGACGAGTGGGCCGCTCATGGCAAGAAGAACCTTTGGGGCGAAATCGTAAAGGTTACTGAGATGCAGAGCGAGGGCGGAGCGTCCGGCGCCGTTCACGGCTCCCTCCAGGCCGGTGTGCTCACCTCGACCTTCACGGCTTCACAGGGACTTCTCCTTATGATTCCGAACATGTACAAGATTGCCGGAGAGATGCTTCCGACGGTCTTCCATGTATCAGCCCGCGCCCTGGCTTCCCATGCCCTATCCATTTTCGGGGATCACCAGGATGTCATGGCCTGCCGCCAGACGGGCTTCGCAATGATCGCTTCCGGCTCAGTCCAGGAAGCCCAGGACATTGCGGCGGTCGCCCACCTCTCTACAATAAAGTCAAGCATCCCGTTCCTCCACTTCTTCGACGGATTCCGCACCTCGCATGAAATCCAGAAGATCGAGGCCATCGACGAGGAAGACCTTCGCGGCCTTGTCTCCACAAAATCCCTCGCCAGGTTCCGTGAAAGGGCCCTTAACCCCGACTCCCCCGTCACCCGCGGCACCGCCCAGAACGGAGACGTTTATTTCCAGGGTGTGGAAACCAGGAACCAGTACTACGAGGCAGTTCCGGACATCGTGGCCCGCTACATGGGCGAAATTTCCGAGCTGACCGGACGCAGCTACCGTCCATTCACATACTATGGCGACCCCAAGGCGGAGAACATCATCATCGCCATGGGTTCCGTTACAGAGACCATCAAGGAGACGATTGACCATCTCGCCCTCGAGGGCAAGAAATACGGCCTCATCACCGTCCACCTCTATCGCCCCTTCTCCGAGAAGTACTTCCTCAAAGTCCTTCCGAAGACCGTCAAGCGTATCGCTGTCCTCGACCGTACAAAAGAGCCCGGCGCCCTCGGCGAGCCGCTCTACCTCGATGTAAAGACTGTTTTCCAGGGCAGAAACGACATCCTTATCGTCGGCGGCCGCTACGGCCTTTCCTCCAAGGATACCACCCCGGCCCAGATTGTCGCGGTTTACAAGAACCTCGAGCTCCGTCAGCCGAAGAACGGCTTCACCATCGGAATCGTTGACGACGTCACCTTCAAATCCCTCCCCGTCAAGGAGGAAATCTCCATCGTAAAACCCGGAACCACCGAGTGCAAATTCTTCGGACTCGGCTCCGACGGTACCGTAGGCGCCAACAAGAACACCATCAAGATTATCGGCAGCCACACCCAGAAATACTGCCAGGGCTATTTTGACTATGATTCCAAGAAATCCGGCGGCTACACCTGTTCCCACCTCCGTTTCGGAGACGCTCCGATCAAGGCCCCGTACCTCGTGGGTACGCCGGACTTCGTCGCCTGCCATGTTCCTTCCTACCTTAAGAAATACGATGTCCTTAAGGGTATCAAAAGCGGTGGCACCCTCCTTCTGAACTCCCTCTGGGACGAAGAGGAAACCATCAAGAACATCCCTGACCACGTAAAGGCGGTTATCGGCAAGAAGCACATCCGCGTCTTTATCATCAACGCAACTAAGATTGCCGCGGAAATTGGACTCGGCGGAAGGACAAACACCATCCTCCAGAGTGCCTTCTTCAAGATTACCGGCATCATCCCCTACGAGGACGCTGTCAAGTACATGAAGGACGCCATCGTCAAGAGCTACGGCAAGAAAGGCGAGAATGTCGTCAACATGAACTATGCGGCCGTCGACCGTGGCGGAGAATATACTGAAATCAGCGTTCCCGCCGAGTGGGCCAAGCTTGCTGCCAAATTCGAGAATCCCCAGAAGGACCGTCTGGCTCCGGAATTCGTAAAGCAGGTTGCTGATATCGTCAACGCCCAGGCGGGCGATACCCTTCCTGTAAGCGCACTCCTCCCCTACGCGGACGGAACCATGCCTTCCGGCACCTCCGCTTATGAGAAGCGCGGAGTCGCCGTAAACGTTCCTTCATGGGATGCGGAAAAATGTATCCAGTGCAACACCTGCGCCTTCGTCTGTCCCCACGCCGCCATCCGTCCGTTCCTCCTCACCGAGGAAGAGGCCGCTGCCGCTCCGGAAGGACTCAAGCTGGCCCAGGGCAAGGCCGTTCTGAAAGATTACAAGTACGCCCTCTCCATCTCCGTTGACGACTGCACCGGCTGCGGAAACTGCGTCGATGTCTGTCTCTCGAAGCCCGAGAAGGCCCTCACGATGGTCCCGTATATCGACAATCTGGACGAACAGGCCTCCTTCGACTATCTCCACAAGAAGGTCGGATACAAGAGCGAAGTCGTGAACAAGTTCGCCTCCATAAAGAACTCCCAGTTCGCACAGCCGCTCTTCGAGTTCTCCGGCGCCTGCTCCGGCTGTGGCGAGACTCCGAATATCAAGACCATCACCCAGCTCTTCGGCGACCATATGATGATTGCGAACGCAACCGGTTGTTCTTCCATTTACGGTGCATCCTTCCCGGCTTCCCCGTACTGCAAGAACGAGGCGGGACATGGCCCGGCCTGGGACAACTCCCTCTTCGAGGATGCGGCTGAATTCGGACTCGGAATGAAACTCGGTTCCGACCGCGCCCGTGAGACTGTCGCAAACATCATGGAAAAAGGACTTTCCTGCGACTGCGCTTCCGAAGAAGCGAAGCAGCTTTTCCAGCAGTGGCTGGACAATCGCAATGACGCTGCCCTTACCCGCGAGGTTGCAGATAAGCTCACCCCTATCCTCGAGACCTGCGACTGCGACGTTTACAAGAAGCTGAAGGAATACAAGCACTTCATCCCGTCCCGGAGCCAGTGGATCTTCGGCGGTGACGGCTGGGCCTATGATATCGGCTACGGCGGTCTCGACCATGTCCTTGCAAGCGGCGAGAACGTCAACGTCCTCGTCCTCGACACCGAGGTCTATTCCAATACCGGCGGACAGTCATCCAAGTCCACCCCGGCCGGCGCAATCGCCAAGTTTGCCGCCTCCGGAAAGAAGATCCGCAAGAAGGATCTCGGCATGATGGCCATGAGCTACGGCTATGTCTATGTAGCCCAGGTGGCCATGGGTGCAAGTCCCGTCCAGTATTTCAACGCGATCAAGGAAGCCGAGCAGTATGACGGCCCGTCCCTCATCATCGCCTACTCGCCCTGTATCAACCATGGCCTCCGCGCCGGCATGGGGCTGAGCCAGAAAGAGGAAAAGCTCGCCGTCGACTGCGGTTACTGGCATCTGTTCCGCTACAACCCTGCCCTTGAAGGCACGGACAAGAATCCTTTTACCCTAGACTCGAAGGAGCCCGACTGGACCAAGTTCCAGGACTTCCTCAAGGGTGAGGTGCGCTTCTCTTCCCTCTACAAGCTCTTCCCTGACAAGGCCCAGGAGCTTCTCGAAAAGACTGAGGAGTTCGCAAAGATTCGTCTGGAGACCTACAAACGCCTTGCAGGCAAGTAGAAGCTTACTTTTCAACTCGAAAAGGTCGTCTTAGGGCGACCTTTTTTATTGGGTATTATTTAAAATTTTTAATAATATCCCGACCAATTTGAATAAAATAAATAAATTTTAGACGGTTTTTCTTAAAAAATATTTGTCAATATAAATAGTTTCCTTATCTTTGCAACAGTTAGATATGAAAAACGCAAGTTTTTAAAATATTTAACAAAGGACCGCATCATCTAACTAACAACTGACCTTCTAACAAGGTAAATACACTACTAACTAACCATTAAAGCCCGCTGTGAAGCGGGCTTTAAATGTATTCTAAGGGGTAAACTGCTAAAAACGATAGGACACCTTCAGAGTAAAATTCCTCTCCGGCTGGGGATAAACGCCAACTCCGCTGGAGATGGTGTCCGTCGCCTTGGAATATGATTCCCAGCGCCAGCCGTAAGCGTAATACAGATGGTTGAAAAGGTTATTGACAAAGCCGGAAAGGGTCAGGACTCCGGCCGGGAGCGGGAAGCTCCATGAGGCGCTGAGATCTGTGACAAACCACGAAGGAATCTCCATCTCAGAGCGGGCGGTATTGTCAATGTACTGCTTCCCGACGTATTTTCCGGAAAGGGCAATTGCAGTTTGCCTCCAGGGGAAGAAACTCACTCTCATCATCCCGATAACCGAAGGGGAAAGGAGCATTTCCGTATTCCCATAGGATACGGCATGGGTCTCCCCTGTTTCTCCATCCTCCACCGCAATATAGGAGACATAGTCTGAAATACGGTTACGGCTGAGAGTAAGGTTTGCATCCGCCTGAAGCCATGAATACGGCTTCCAGAGCCCTGCAAGCTCAATTCCTCTTCGATAACCCCTTGGAACGTTTTCCTTTATTGCATACCCAGAGGTGCTGAGCCGCCCGGTTTCAAGGAGAATGTCCCTGTATTCCATGAAATACAGTCCCGCAGAAGCCGAAAGGCGCTCTTCCGAATACTTCCATCCAAGCTCAATGTCAACCATCTTTTCGGGACGGATCGGATTCTCATCGGAAACGCCCTTGACATTTTCCTTAATATCGCTTCGGCCCGGTTCGCGGTGTCCGAGCGATATGGATGCATAGAGATTCTGTGCGGAACTTATATCGTAGCTTACGCCGGCCCGGGGGTTTAGAAAATTCCATGTATTTTCATATCCCATGTCCATCGTATCGTCATCAACTCCGTCCATCGTAAGGGAAATCCTCCGGTACTGGATATCCCCGTAGAGGTTCATCCTGCCGATTTTTCTTTCGGCGCGGACAAAGCCCGAAAGCTCCCCTTTCAGGGCATGGTTCCTATACCATGGCTCCGCGGAAGGAAGGTATATCCATGACCCGTCAGAGCACATGTACCCAAGTGGAAGGCCGAAATGATTCCCCTCATAGCGGCTGGATGAAATTCCGCCCGTAATATCCAGGGTGTTGCTCCTGTAACGGAGTTCCGAAAGGAGCACCGCATAACTGTTATCCATCCGCTTCTGGTACACGAGATTCGACTTTCCGGGAAGAGCAATTCCATATTCCGAGAGAGTTTTCCGCTTCAGGTATTCATCGTAACCCTCTCCGAGGGTATAGTTTGCGGTAGTTGTCCAGAGGAGACGGTCCGAAAGCCGCCAGGCATAGTTCAGCTGGAAATGGTGCTGACGGTAATTGTCCGTCTGGTTGGAATAATACCGAAGGGTCCCGTCCGCGTCCGTATAAGCCCCGGCGTCGTTCTGACGGCGGTCAGCCCTGTACTGCTCCAGGGAAATGCCGTCCCAGGTAATCCCGCTCCTCTGGTTTCCCAGAAGATAAGTAAAACGTATCGAGTGGTTTTCCTTCAGAGAACCGACTGTGACAAAGCAGGAGTGGGATTGGACATAGCCGTTTCGGATATAGCCGTCCGTGGAGCCGGTGGCATAGGTTGCCATAGCATATAAACCCTTATCAGTCAACCCGGTACCCATGGAATATACAGAGAGAAGAGTATTGTATGAACCGGCCGAGAAATCGACTGAGCAAAAGGGCCCGGGGGTAACAAAGCCGGTATTCATGTTGACGCTGGCTCCAAAAGCACCCGCCCCGTTTGCCGTCGTCCCGAGTCCACGCTGGAGCTGGACTGTCGAAACAAGGCCCTGAAGGGCCGGAATATTGACCCAGAACACTTCCTGGGACTCGCTGTCGTTTAGGGTAATCCCATTCAGGGTAACATTGATCTGGGACCCCTTGATGCCGCGGACTGTCATGGCAGAGTTCCCAAGCCCCGTTCCGCCTTCGTTGTAGGTTACGACTGAGGGCTGGAGCGAAAGTACCATGGGAAGCGAAGCGGAAGGAAGGGCTTTCTGAAGCTCGTCCCTATAGACCATGGTGTACGTAACAGGGGTCTGTTTCCCCGCGCGGGAAGCGGATACGACGGCGCTGTCCAGCCGTTCTTTTGATTCTCCCTGGAGAGATTCCTGCGCAGTTGCAGGCAGAATAAGGAACGCAGCAAGCGCTCCCAAAAGGCATTTCTTTTTCATATACATTCCTCCGGCGGTATTGACCGCATCAGGTTCAAAGGGTTTCTCTCAACCGTCCCGTCCGGGACAGTACCCCTTGTATTTTATTTCTTTATAAGTTCAATTTCATACATTCTGGGCCAGTTCTTCCCGGTAAGGAAGATCCTACCGTCAAGGACAGCGATGCCATTTAGGACATCCGTTTCCCCGTCACGGAGACCTTCCGGCAGAAGGCCCGAACAGTTTACAGTCGCCTCCACCACCCCGCTGTTGGGATTAATGATGACAATAGTGTCGGTCGTATAGACATTTGCCCAAATCTTCCCGTCAATCCATTCCAGCTCATTCAGATAACGGACGGCCCGCCCGTCGAGAGTCACCTTCAGCTTTTTCACAACCTTCATGGACGGGTCCATGAAATACAGGTTGGAACTTCCGTCAGAGGAAATAAGCTGCTTCCCGTCTGTTGTCAGGCCCCAGCCCTCGCGGGGATAACCAACTGTGGATTTGTACTTTAAGTTCTTTGCATCATACTTGAAAGCGACCTTGTTGGTCCAGGTAAGGATATAGAGCTCATCTCCGAGTATCACGGAGCCCTCCACGAAATACTTCCTTGCAAAATCCATCCTGGTAAGCGGCTTCCCGGTCTCGAGATCCACAGTCCGGAAGGTACTGCTCCCCCACTGTCCGGTACTCTCATAGAGGTTTCCGTCATGGAAAAAAAGTCCCTGGGTGTAAGAGCCCCGGTCATGGGGATACTCTTTCACGACCCTGACCCCGTAATGGACGACCTTCGCGCTTCCGCAGGACGGAAGCAGCGATATAATCAGGGCAGCTATGAGGGCACGGCACTTCATTGTCTTTATCACGACTTGCCAAAGTTACGAAAAAAAATCCGTACATTTGCAGTCCGCTATGGTGGGACGATCCGTCGCGGGGGCCTTACGCCCCTGAGGAAAGTCCGGACAGGAAAGGGCGACCGGCTGCGGAAAGCGCAGGAGGGAGTAATTTTTCGGTATCCGTAACAGAAAATAACCGCCGCAAGGTAAGGGTGAAAACGTGGGGTAAGAGCCCACGACGCGTTGGAGGCGACTCCTCGCGGGTACGGACCCCGGTCCTGCAAAACCAAATATACCGGCAGATGAGGGCGGCCCGCCCGATGCCGGGGGGTAGGTTGCGTAGATAAATGACGGATTTAAAAACAGAAACCGGCTTACGGCCCCACCATTTCCCCTACGAGGATGACTAAAAGTCCCATGACTTCAGGTCATCCTCTCTTTTTATTCGAGAATAATGATTAAATTTGTAGGATATGAGAAGAACTGCTGGAACCATACTTGCCGCTCTGATGCTCCTCGGCTGCACGAATGCAGCAAAGGAAGATCCCCGTGCTGAAAAAATGCTCGAGGGGATGAGTGTGCGCGAAAAAGTCGCCCAGATTATCGTCATGCACACCTTCTCCGATGATTCCCTGAACCGGAGGCGCTTTGGCGGATATATCGACTCCCTCCATATCGGCGGACTTATTCTCCAGGACCGGCCCGACGGACTTAAACATAGCATAGAATGGCTGAATGAGATCCAGAGCAGATCCCATCTCCCCGTTCTCGTAACGATTGATGCCGAATGGGGCCTTGCCATGCGCTTTAAGGACGAGTATCCGGAACTTCCCCGCTTTACCGATATCGCTTCAATGGACAATCCCTCCCGCGTTGCCCGTTCAATCGGACGCTGCATCGGAAAGGACATGCAGGATCTTGGGATCCATGTGAACTTCTCACCCGTTGTCGATCTCAATACAAACGAGTCCTCGGTTAAGTCCCGCCGCTCATTCGGAAACGACTGGAAGGAGGTTTCCAAACTCTCATGGGAGATGCTCCGCGGCATGCATGAAGGCGGCGCCCGCGGCTGTGCAAAGCATTTTCCGGGAATTGGCGCCTCCCAGATGGACAGCCACTACCAGATGGTCTATACTCCCCTTTCAAAGGAAGAACTCGAGGCCACCCACCTGAAGCCCTTCAGGAACCTCATCCGGAAGGATGTCGAGATGATAATGATCGCCCATGTCTGCGCTGCGTCTCTCGACTCCCTGAACATACCTTCCTCGATTTCCAGGAAAGTCATTACCGATTACCTTAAGGGCGAGCTCGGATTCCGGGGAATCGTGATTACAGATGCCCTCCAGATGCACGGAGTGACCGATTATGCCGGAGAGAGGAATCCTTCGCTTTTAGCATATGAGGCCGGAGCGGACCTTCTGCTCATGCCCGAAGACCCCTACGCCGCCGTAGATGCGATTGCATCCGCGGTGGAATCTGGCGCTCTTCCAGAGGAGGAGCTTGACGAAAAAGTCCTGAAGATGCTTCGCCTGAAACTCTCCCTCGGGCTTTTTGACAGGCCCGGGACCATCGACGACATCGACGGGAAAATCGCCGCCTCAATAGCGCGAAATATCGAACTCAACCGAACCCTTGGATACGAAGTAAAATGAAGAATAACGAAGCCCTGAGGTGCCTCCTTTGCAAAAAACCGCGCTGCTCCATATCCGGCTGCCCGGTCCATACTCCCGTTCCGGAATGTATGGCCCTTTACCGGGAGGACAGGATTGAGGAGGCCGCAGAAATCCTTTTCCGGAACAATCCCCTTTCGGCAATTACTTCGAGGGTCTGCGACTGGAAGAAGTTCTGCCTTGGAAACTGCGTCCTCAATGTGAAAAAGATCCCGGTCCGCTGGTACGAAATCGAGCAGGAGATTTCCGAAGCGTATCTTAGGACCGTGACCCTCCCAGAGAGGGCTTCGAATGGAAAAAGCGTAGCCATAGTAGGAGCCGGTCCTGCCGGGATTGCCGCGGCAATATGGCTCCATGGGCGCGGTTTCGAAGTAAGTGTCTTCGACTCCAACGAAGAGATAGGAGGCGTCCTTCGATACGGGATTCCCCCTTTCCGGCTGGACCGCTCGCTGGTTTCCGAATACAAGCGTATTTTCGACTCCGCCGGAATTGTTTTCAAGGGCGGGATAAAAGTCGGGAAAGGCCTGACGCTTAAAAGTTTAAGCCAATCGTTTACCTATGTTTTCATAGCCACCGGAGCCGAGAAGCCGCTTTCCCTCGGGATTCCCGGAGAAGAAAGTCCAAAGGTCATCGACGCCCTTAAATACCTTAAGGATCCCGGTTCTTTCGAACTCGGAAAGAAGGTAATAGTAATAGGCGGCGGCAACGTCGCCATGGATTCCTGCCGTACCGCAGCAAGAAGCGGAGTAGATACATGGGTTTACTACCGGAAGACCTTTGAAAACATGCCTGCAAATCCCTTCGAAATCGAAGAAGCCCAGAGGGACGGAGTCCATTTTGAACTCTTCAAGGCCCCGGTGGAAGTGAGGGAGGACGGTGTTGTCTTCCGGGATTGTGAGAATGTTACCGACCCGGAGACAGGGAAAATATCGACCAGAATCATCGACGGAACCGATTCCCTCGTCCCCTGCGACACCCTTATTCCTGCAATCAGCGAGCGTCCTGACCTCTCCGTATTCGGGGACATGATGCCCCAGACCAATCGCTGGGGCTATCCGGAAGCATCTTCCACGGGGATGGTAATCTTCCCGGACGGGACCTCGAATGTTTTCGCTGCCGGAGATCTCCTCCTCGGTCCCCGCACCGTTGTAGAAGCCGTTGCGAGCGCACGCAAAGCCATAGAATCGATATTATGAAAGCAATCCTGATATACTCCGGAGGGCTGGATTCCACGACCCTTCTATATGAATATCGCAAGGAAATCTCCCTTGCAGTGACCTTCGATTACGGTTCAAAGCATGGGAAAAAGGAAATCGCCTGCGCAATTGAGAACTGTAAAGAATTGGGAATAAAGCATATGATTATTCCCCTTGACTTTATAGGGAAGTATTTCCGAAGCGACCTTCTTCTAAGCGGAGGAGAGATTCCCGAGGGAAGATACGACGATGAGAACATGCAATCGACGGTAGTCCCTTTCCGGAACGGCATCATGCTCGCCGTAGCCACGGGGCTCGCAGAAAGTTTCGACCTCGATACCGTCCTGATCGCAAATCACAGCGGCGACCACGCCATTTACCCCGACTGCAGGAGAGATTTCATAACTTCATTTGACAGCGCCGCCCGAAAAGGAACTTACAACGGCGTCCAAATCCTTTCTCCCTACTGCGATATTACTAAAAGGGACATCGCACTCCGAGGCAAAGAGCTCGGAATCGACTATTCAAAGACATGGTCCTGCTACAAGGGCCATGACAGGCACTGCGGCCGCTGCGGTACCTGCACTGAACGAAAAGAGGCACTTGAGGGCTTTGACCCCACAGATTACGAAGAATAAGATTATGTACTACGTCACCAAACGGCTGGAAATATCTGCCGCCCATTCACTTATGCTCACCTACGAGAGCAAGTGCGAGTCGCTCCACGGCCACAACTGGATTGTCAAGGTTTTCTGCAAGAGCGAAACCCTGAACGAAGACGGGATGGTTACCGACTTCACACAAATCAAGAAAAAGATTTCCGGAGCCCTGGACCACAAGAACCTGAATGACGTTCTGCCGTTCAATCCGACGGCGGAAAATATCGCAAGATGGGTTTGCGATAATGTTGAGAACTGCTACCGCGTAGAGGTCTGGGAGTCCGAAATGAACATGGCAGCTTACGAAAGGTAGCATGTACCGCGTAAACGAAATCTTTTACTCCCTCCAGGGCGAGGGGTTCTGGACAGGAACCCCGATGGTCTTTGTACGCCTTTCCGGCTGCAATCTCCGCTGCTCCTTCTGCGACACTGACCACTCCGCTTTTACTACGATGTCTGCCCATGAAATTGCCGAAAAGGCCCTGGAAGAGCTTCCTGCAGGATTTTTATCTGAAAAGCACCTCTGCCTTACCGGAGGAGAACCCTCCCTTCAACTGGACGAAAAGCTTCTTTCAGAACTCCAGGCGGCAGGATTTAAAGTCCATATAGAGACAAACGGAACCCGTCCCCTGCCTGGCGGGGTTGACTGGATTACCCTGAGTCCTAAAAATGAGGACGTTGTCCTTGAAAAGGCGGATGAACTTAAACTGGTTATGGCGGGTGGAGTAGATCCGGAGCGCTGGGCCTCTTTCCCGGCAGATCACTATTTCCTACAGCCATGCGCCCTACCGGACGGCAGCGCAAATACCTCAGAAACCGTCAGTTACATACTTTCCCATCCCTTCTGGCGGCTTTCCCTTCAGACCCATAAACTCTTAGGATTCAGATAAAAAAATCCCCCGGAAGTCGTTTGACTTTCGGGGGATTCAAAGAACGGCAGCTACCTACTCTCCCAACTGGTGGGTCAGTACCATCGGCGATGGTGAGCTTAACTTCTCTGTTCGGAATGGGAAGAGGTGGTTCCTCA